>CAMDDO010000052.1 GCA_945892755.1 Rhizobium sp. Q54
GCGCCGCTCGTCAGCACGTTCGCTGGCACGTTGCGCGGGCGTTTTGCCATCGAGAAGCAGAAAATGTCATTCTCGGTGCGTGTGCCCGGCGTGCTCGAACAACACGGCGTCGCGGTTGAAAGTCTGGCCGTGCCGGGCAAGCCGATCTACATCGACAATGCCGGCCACCCGGCCAATACGCGCCTCGCGCTCGCGCGCGGCACGCGCAGCCAGCTCCATGCCTTCGGTATCGACTGGGACGATCTGAAAGGCGGTCACAACGCGCATTTCGCTCCGTTCAACTGGGCGGCTTGAGCGGAGCGATCGAATCTGTTGACGAACGCGGGCCAAACACAAGCGAGCGCCGACACCCCGCCGGCTTTGCTCCGCGTCGAGCGTCTGATCATCGTCGCGTCGCTCGTGCTCATCATTGCCCTGGCCTGGGTCTATCTCGCGAGCTTCGACATGGCCGCCGGCGGTTCGGGAGACATGGCGGGGATGGAGGCGATGGACGACATGGCGATGGCGCCATTGTCGTTCGGCCTGCTCGCCGCGATGTGGATCGTCATGATGATTGGCATGATGTTGCCGAGCGCGGCCCCGATGATCCTGATGGCGGCGCGGATTGGCAAGGCCAAGGCCGAAGGCGGCGGGCCGGCGTTCGCCACCGCCATGTTCGTGCTCGGCTATGGGCTGGCTTGGACCGGCTTCTCGCTGATCGCGGCGGCGGCGCAGGTCGGCCTGCAAGAGGGGATGCTGTCGGGCGATTGGGCGATCCGCCATGGCTCGATCGCGGGCGGCGTGTTGCTCGCGGCCGGGTTCTATCAATGGACGCCGCTCAAGCGCGTCTGCCTGGCCAAATGTCGCTCGCCGGTCGGCTTCTTCTTTTCGCATTGGCGGCCGGGCGCGCTCGGCGCGCTTGGCATGGGCGCGCGGCACGGACTGTTCTGCCTCGGCTGCTGCTGGCTCCTCATGGCGCTGCTATTCGTCGCTGGCGTGATGGCATTGCCCTGGGTCGCGGCGCTCGCCGGGCTCGTCTTGCTTGAAAAGCTCGCGCCGAGGGGCGAGTGGATCGCCCGCCTCGGCGGCGTGGCGATGATCGGCGCGGGTATCTACATCATCATCGCGGGCTGAATTTTCCATGACTACGCCACTCATCATCGATTGCGACCCCGGCCAGGACGATGCGGTCGCCCTCCTCCTGGCGATGGCGAACCCCTCTGAGCTTGAACTCCTAGGCGTCACGGTGGTGGCCGGCAACGTGCCGCTTGCTCGCACCGTTTACAACGCGCGGGTGATTCGTGAACTGGCCGGGCGGCTCGACGTGCCGGTGCTCGCGGGCTGCCCGCGGCCGATCCTGCTGCCGCCGCGCACCGCCGAATACATCCACGGCGAAGGCGGCATCGATGGCGCCGACCTGCCAGAGCCCAGCGCACCGCCCGAGCTGACCCACGCCGTGGTCTGGTTGATCGAGACGTTGCGCCTGGCCGCGCGACCCGTGACATTGGCGACCCTCGGTCCGCTGACCAATATCGCGACTGCGCTTGTCATGGCGCCGGACATCGCCGGCAAAGTCGAGCGCCTGGTCCTGATGGGCGGCGCGATCGGCCAAGGCAATGTGACGGCCTCGGCCGAGTTCAACATCTATGTCGACCCGCATGCCGCGGCGGCGGTGTTCAGCGCCGGGCTCGATCTCACGATGATCGGTCTCGACGTGACGCATCAGGCGCGGGCGACGCCGGCACGCATCGCGCGGATCGCCGCCGCCGGCACCAAAGCCGCGCGCGCGGCGGCCGGCATGTTGGATTTCTTCTCGGCGCGCTACGCCGAATCAGGGCGCGTCGCGGGCGGCGCGCCGTTGCACGACCCCTGCGTGATCGCGTATTTGCTGCGGCCCGAGCTGTTCGAAGGACGGCCCATGGAAGTCGAGGTCGAAACCGCGAGCGCGCTGACCTTGGGCCGAACCGCGTGCGATCCGCACCTGCGCCGCGGCCGTCCAGCCAATGCCCTCGTGCTCGAGCGGATCGACGCCGAGGGCTATTTCAGCTTGATCGCGGACTCGATGATTAACCTTAGGTGACCCCTCGGTCGACGGCATGACGCATACGCCGTTTTCTCGGCGCAACCATTCCTTAACGCCTGGCTGGCAGGCTTCATCCTAGCGCAGTCGTAGGTTTGGGCGGGCCGGCAAGCGGCCATTCCGCCGTCATGGAGATCACTATGGGTGGCACAGCCGAAGTGTACGAGGTGCAAACCTTGAACAACGGCCGTTGGACGATTCAAAGCCGCTGCCGCACTGAAGAGCAGGCGGTCGCGGAGGCGCACCAGTTCTTTGATCGCCGGCAGTGCATCGGGGTCAAGGTGGTCAAGGAAGCGTTCGATGAGGCGGCGCAGCTTTACCGCGAGTTCACCGTGTTTCGCCTGCCCGGTTCGACCGGACAAGGCGCGCCGAGGGGCAAGCCCGGCGTCGACAGCCAGGCCAGATTGGGCCTGAACGGCAAGACAAGTGCGAACGGGGCGGGCCCAAGCGCGGCAGCCTCACCGGCGCCTCGCCGCCGTTCCTTGTCCGATTTCCTCATGGGCCGCCGTTCGCTGACCCCGAGTTGAGCGCGCGGTCCGTCTTGGGGCGAGCGAAGCCCCGTCGATCCTGCTGAATAACAATATTTTAGAGAAATATTCTAAGATTATACGCGAGGGTGGTGGTCCCACCTGCGGCGCGGGCGCCGTGCGCGACGCTTGGCAGCCCAGCCGGAATCCCCTATGTGGTTGACAGTCGAGCTTCAGACACGGGGCTAAACCGCTGACCAAACGACCAATGCCGCCAACGGCGGGCACCACCTCGGGCACGGGGGTGGAGCGCCGAAAGAACGCCCAAATCGACGCCTTTCTAGAAGCCGCCGCGCGGACGCCCGCACCGCGCGCGCGCGCAGCTAAAGGGCGCCTGATCTTCGCGCTCGACGCGACCGCAAGCCGCCAACCGACCTGGGACCAGGCCTGCGAGATCCAGGGCGAGATGTTCGCCGCGACCGCCGGGCTCGGAGGGCTTGCGGTGCAACTTGCCTATTTTCGCGGCATGGCTGAGTTTCAGGCGACGCCCTGGGTGGCCGATTCACGCGCCCTGATCGATCAAATGGCGGCCGTAGGCTGCGAGCGCGGCCGAACCCAAATCGAGCGCGTGCTGCGCCATGCGGTCGAGGAGACCAAACGCCTGCGCGTCAACGCGGTGGTCTATGTTGGTGACAGCATGGAAGAAGGCGCCGACGGCCTCAAGGCCTTGGCCGGCGAACTCGGCCTGCTCGGCGTGCCGGTCTTCGTCTTCCATGAGGGCGACGATCCGCTCGCCGCCGAAACCTTCCGTCACATCGCCAGGCTGAGCCGTGGCGCCTATTTGAGTTTCGATGCCTCAAGCGCGAGGTTGTTGCGCGATCTTCTGGCGGCGATCGCAATCTACGCTGTCGGAGGGGCCGCCGCGCTCGAGGATTTTTCACGACGCCATGGCGGCGAGGCGCGCCGGCTGATTCAACTGCTCAAATAGGCATCGGCCCGATCAGCGCGGTCGATTTCCTGATAGGCTGCAAGCGTCGCGCCCGGCGCGGCATCGCTCATCGCTTGGAATTCCGGCCATGTCGCCCATCCTGCTCATCGTCATCGGCCTGATCGCGGTCGGCGTCGGCATCGGCGTCGCGAGCTGGTTCGCGCGCGCCAGCCCGACCCATATCGCGAAGGCCCTGCGTTGGACCGCGGTCGGACTCGGCATCGTGGTCGCGGCGGTGCTGATCGTCGTGCGTCCGCAACTCCTGCCGCTTGCCCTGGTCTTCGCGCTTCCCTTGTTTTTCTGGCGCCGTTCCCGCGCCGGCGGCGGGCCTTCGGGACGGGGCCAACGTCCAAGCGGAGCGGGCGGCGAGACGTCAAAGGTCGAAACCGGCTACCTCCGTATGACGCTTGAACACGACTCGGGCGCCATGCAGGGCGAAGTCTTGCGGGGGCGCTTCGCCGGCCGCGCGCTCGGCTCGCTCGACCTCGAGGAGCTGCTCGCGCTCCATACCGAGTGCGAGCGCGATGACCCGCCCTCGGTTTGTCTGATCGAAAGCTTCCTCGACCGGACGTTCGGGACCGACTGGCGCGCGCGGCGATCGGCTGCCGGCGAATCGGCGGCCGAGAAGGAAACTGGCCGCCAAGGTGGCGCGTCATCAGGCGCGAGCGCAATGTCGCGGGCCGAGGCGCTCGAACTCCTCGGCCTGGAGGAAGGCGCCGATCAAGACGCGGTGCTCGCGGCCTGGCGGCGGTTGATCAAGCTCAATCACCCCGATCATGGCGGTTCCAAATATATCGCCGCCAAGCTAAATGAGGCGAAGCGCATCCTCCTCGGCGACTAACCAGCAGCGAGCATCATGCCGCGACCGATCAAGAAGGCCGTCTTTCCCGTCGGCGGCATGGGCACGAGATTCCTGCCCGCGACCAAGGCGACGCCCAAGGAAATGCTGACGGTGGTCGACAAGCCGCTCATTCAGTACGCGGTCGAGGAGGCGAGGGCAGCCGGCATCGAGGAATTCATTTTCGTCACCGGGCGCGGCAAGACCGCGATCGAAGACCATTTCGATCATTCGGCCGAACTCGAGGCCTTGCTGGCTGAGCGCGGACAGACCGACCTCGAGGCGCTCGGAATGCTCAGGCTGCCGCCCGGCGCGGTCGCCTATACGCGCCAACAGGAGCCGCTCGGGCTCGGTCACGCGGTATGGTGCGCGCGCCATCTGGTCGGCGACGAGCCCTTCGCCGTGCTGCTGGCCGACGAACTGGTGCTCGCCGAGACGCCCTGCCTCGCCCAACTCGTCACGCTCTATGAGCGGGTCGGCGGCTGCGTCTTCGCGTTGGCTGACGTGCCGCGCGAGCAGACCCAGCGTTACGGCATCGTCGACATCGCGCGCGACGACGGCCAGATCATCGAGATCAAGGGCATGGTCGAGAAGCCGCGGCCCGAGCAGGCTCCCTCGACGGCCTCGATCATCGGTCGGTATATCTTGCAGCCGGCCGTCTTCGCCGAACTCGACCGGAAAGAGCGCGGCATCGGCGGCGAGATCCAACTCACCGATTCGCTCGCGCGACTGCTTGGCGCCATGCCGTTCCACGGGCTCCGATTCACCGGGCAGCGCTTCGACTGCGGCAGCAAGCTCGGCTTCCTCAAGGCGACGCTTGCCTACGCGATGAAGCGCCCGGAGTTGCGCGACGAGCTCTCGGCCTATCTCAATGATCTGACCCGTGCGCTTTGAGCGGCAACCGAGAAAGGGATCCAAGCCATGCATGTCGCGATGATCGGCACGGGCTATGTCGGGCTTGTCTCCGGCGCGTGCCTGTCAGAGTTCGGTCACGAGGTCAGTTGCGTCGATACCGATCGGGACAAGATCGCGGCGCTACGCCAGGGCGTGATGCCGATCTATGAGCCCGGGCTCGATACGCTGGTCGCGAACAACGCGCGCGCCGGGCGCCTCCACTTCACGACGCGGATCGACGAGGCGGTGCCGAGTGCCGACGTCGTGATGATCGCGGTCGGCACGCCGAGCCTGCGCGGCGACGGCCATGCCGATCTGAGCTACACCTATGCCGCGGCGCGCGAGATCGCCGCCGCGCTTGGCGGCTATACCGTGGTCGCGACCAAGTCGACCGTGCCGGTCGGCACCAGCCGTGAGATCGAGCGACTGATTCGCGAGGCGCGCCCCGAGGCCGCGTTCGACGTGGTCTCGAACCCGGAGTTTCTGCGCGAGGGCGCCGCGATCGAAGATTTCATGCGTCCCGACCGGGTCGTGGTCGGCGCCGATGGCGAGCGTGCCACGCAGGTCATGGCCGCGCTCTATCGCCCGCTCAACCTCTTGAAGACGCCGATCCTCTTCACCAAGCGCGAGACCGCCGAGTTGATCAAATACGCGGCGAACGCCTTCCTCGCCACCAAGATCACCTACATCAACGAGATCGCCGATCTCTGTGAACGGGTTGGCGCCAATGTTCAGGACGTGGCCGAAGGCATCGGGCTCGATGGTCGCATCGGCAAGAAATTCCTGCATGCCGGACCCGGTTTCGGCGGCTCGTGCTTTCCGAAAGATACGCGCGCCTTCCTGCGCATCGCGGAAGAGGCGGGCGCGCCGAGCCGGATCGTCGAGGCGGTGGTCGCGGTTAACGAAGCACGCAAGCGGCACATGGCGGAGAAGATCATCGGTGCCTGCGGCGAGGTGAGCGGGCGCACGATCGCGGTGCTCGGCGTCACCTTCAAGCCCAACACCGACGACATTCGCGAAAGCCCAAGTCTGACCATCATTCCAGCGTTGCAGGCAGCCGGCGCGCGCGTGCGCGCCTACGATCCGCAGGGCATGGAAGAGGCGCGCACGGTGCTGGACGGCGTCGAATGGTGCGGTGACGCCTATGCCTGCATGGAAGGCGCCGACGCGCTCGCCATCGTCACCGAATGGAACGAGTTCCGCGCGCTCGATTTCGGCCGCATGCGCGCGCTGCTGCGCCGCCCGATCGTGGTCGACATGCGCAACATCTATCGGCGCGACGAAATGGCCGCGGCCGGCTTCATCTATGTCAGCATCGGCCGCGCCACGGCCTATCCGGAGCCCGCGGGCCCGGCATGAGCGCGCCGCATCGCTTCGACCCGACGCTGCTGCGCGAATACGATCTGAGAGGCATTGTCGGTCAAGCCTTGGGCGAGCCCGACGCGCTTGCGCTGGGCCGCGCCCTGGCGATGTTCCTGAAGGAGCGAGAGCCGCTCACGCGGCCGGTACCCCATCGGGTGTGCGTCGCGCGCGATGGTAGGCTGAGCTCGCCGATGCTCGCCGCCAGGCTGATCGAGGGCCTAGTGGCGAGCGGCGTCGAGGTGATCGACGTCGGCCTCGGCCCGACGCCGATGCTTTATTACGCGGTACACGCGTTGGGCGCCGATGGCGGCGTCATGGTGACCGGCTCGCATAACGCGCCCAACTATAACGGCTTCAAGCTCTGCGCCGCGCGCGCCCAGCCGATCTATGGCGAGGACATCAAGAGCCTCGGCCGCATCGCAGCGGACGGACGCGCCGTGTTCGGCGCCGGCTCGCTGCGCGCCCACGACCTGCGCGATGACTATGTCGCGCGTCTGCGTCAGGGCTTGCCGCGCGAGCGAGAGAAGCCCTTGAGGGTCGGCTGGGACCCCGGCAATGGCGCGGCCGGCGACGTGCTGGCGCGCCTGGTCGTGACCCTGCCCGGCCATCACGTCGTACTCAACGCGGCGATCGACGGGCGCTTTCCGGCGCACCATCCCGACCCGACGCTCCCCGCCAACCTCGCCCAGCTCATTGCCGCGGTGCGGGGCGAGCGGCTCGACCTTGGTATCGCGTTCGACGGGGATGGCGATCGCATTGGCGTAGTCGACGGGAGGGGGCGAATCATCTGGGGCGATCAACTCGTCGCGTTGCTCGCGCGCGACGTTATCGCCAACCAGGGCACGGGGCGGCCGGTCATTCTCGATGTCAAGTCGAGCGCCGCGGTCACGGCCTATATCGAGAACATGCTCGGCGCCCGCGTCATGCTGTGGAAGACCGGGCACTCGCTGATCAAGGCCAAAATGGCGGAGACTGGTGCGCTCCTCGGTGGCGAGATGAGCGGACACATCTTCATCGCCGACGGCTATTACGGCTTCGACGACGCGCTCTATGCCGCGGTCCGCGTACTCGCCATGCTGGGCGGTGCGGACGATCCCCTGGCGGCGCTGCTCGATCGCTTGCCGGTTATGCACAACACGCCGGAACTGCGCATCGACTGCGCCGAGGCGCGCAAATTCGAACTCGTGCGCGAGGTTAAGGAACGGCTCAAGGCGGCGGGCGCGGATGTGCTCGAGATCGACGGCGCGCGGGTGACGACGAACGATGGCTGGTGGCTTCTGCGCGCCTCGAACACGCAGCCTGCTCTGGTCGCGCGCGCCGAGGCCAAGACGCCGGACGCGCTCGAACGGCTCAAAGCCTCGCTCAGGCGCGAGCTCGCGGCAAGCGGCATCGCCGACCCAGAATTTTGAAGCGAAGAAGGAGTGCGGAGCGTGAGCGAAGACCTCAATCAATTGTCGGCGGTGCGGCAGATCGAACTCTATCGCAAAGGCGAGCTGTCGCCGGTCGAGGTCACCATGGCGGCGCTGCGTGCCATCGACCGTGCGAACCCAAGGCTCAACGCGTTCTGTCTGGTCGACACGGAAGCGGCGCTCGCCGCCGCACGAGCGTCCGAGGTCCGTTGGCGCAAGGGCGAGCCACAGGGGCGCGTCGATGGCGTGCCGACGACGATCAAGGACCTGGTGCTCTCCAAGGGTTGGCCGACGCTGCGCGGCTCGCGCACGGTGGATCCTAAGCAGGAGTGGAGCGTCGACGCGCCCGCGGTCGCGCGGCTGCGCGAGCACGGCGCGGTCTTTCTCGGCAAGACGACGACGCCAGAATATGGCTGGAAGGGCTTGACCGACAGCCCGCTGACCGGGATCACCCGCAATCCATGGAACCCGGAGCACACCTCGGGCGGCTCGTCGGGCGGAGCGGGCGTCGCGGCCTCGCTCGGGCTCGGGACGCTTCACATCGGCACCGATGGCGGTGGCTCGATTCGGATCCCGTCGTCATTTTGTGGCGTGTTCGGCATCAAGGCGAGCTTCGGGCGCGTGCCGGTCTATCCGCCAAGCGCGTTCGCCTCGCTCTCGCATCTCGGACCGATGACGTTCTCGGTCGCCGATGCGGCGCTGATGCTCGGCGTGATCGCCGAGCCCGACCCGCGCGACGCCAATGGCCTGCCCCATGAACCGCGCGATTATCTGGCGGCGCTCGACGCCGGCATCGCCGGCACGCGCATCGCGTTCAGCCCGGCACTCGGCTATGCCCAGGTCGATGCCGAGGTGGCGCGATTGGTCGCCGAGGCGGTCGACGCCTTCGCGTCGGCCGGCGCCAGTGTCGAGCCGGCCGAGCCGGGCTTCGCGAACCCGCTCGGCATGTTCCGTACGTTCTGGCATGCCGGGGCGGCGCAACTCTATCGCTCGCTCAGCGGGGCGCAACGCGAGGTTCTCGACCCCGGATTCGTCGCCATTGCAAAGGAGGGCGAGAAGATCGGAATCGCCAACTATCTCGGCGACGCGACCGCGCGCCTCGGCCTCGGTGCTGCGCTGCGCGCCTTTCATCAGCGCTTCGATTTCCTGGTCACGCCGACCATGCCGCTGCCGGCGTTCTCGCTCGGCGCGGTGTCGCGCCAACCGATCGCCGGCGATGCTCCGCTCGGACCGAATGGCGAGCGCTGGGATGATTGGAGTCCCTTCACCTATCCATTCAATCTGACCGGGCAGCCCGCGGCCACAGTGCCTTGCGGGTTTACGTCGAGCGGCCTGCCGGTCGGCTTACAGATCGTCGGTCGCCCGTTCGATGACGTGGGCGTGCTGCGTGTCGCGCGCGCCTTCGAAATCGCCCGTCCGCAACATTGGCGCCGTGCGCCTCACTAGAAGCCCCGCTAGAACAAGACTCGAACGCCATTAACGGTTCTGCTTGACGAATGATTCACCAATCGTTGATAAGGGTTAAGGGGAGACTCAAAACCAGAGAGGAGTTGCGTCGGCATGGCGAACCGACCGTTCTATTGGCTGAGATCGGGCAGGCTGGCCGCGCTGGTCGCGGCCGCGGTGCTGTGCCTTGGCGTCAGCGCGAACCGTGCGCTGGCTGACTATGCCGCGATCGTGGTCGACCAGACCACCGGCGAAGTGATTCACGAAAGCGGCGCCGACGAGCAGAACTACCCCGCGTCGCTCACCAAGATGATGACGCTCTATATGGTCTTCTCGGCCATCAATAATGGCCGCCTCAAACTCGATACGGCGCTTTCGGTGTCAGCCAGTGCCGCGACGCAACCGCCATCCAAGGTCGGTCTCAAGGACGGCGACACAATTCGGGTCGAGGATGCCATCCTTGCTCTCGTCACCAAGTCGGCGAATGACGTCGCGGTTGTCGTGGCCGAAGCGCTTGCGGGCAGCGAGGAGCGCTTCGCCGAAGCAATGACCACGCGCGCTCGCGCGCTCGGCATGACCCAAACGACATTCCGTAATGCCTCCGGTTTGCCCGACCCTAAGCAGATTAGCAGCGCGCGCGATCTGGCGCGCCTCGCCATCGCGCTCCGGCGCGATCACCCGAGCTACTACAAGTATTTTTCGACCGCCGTGTTCGACTATAACGGCCTGAGCTTCACCAATCACAACAAGCTGCTCGGCCGCTATGACGGTGCCGACGGCATCAAGACCGGCTTCACCCAGGCCTCGGGCTTCAATCTGGTCGCCTCGGCCGAGCGCGACGGCCGGCGTCTCGTCGCGGTCGTCTTGGGTGGAGACAACGCGCGCCAGCGCGACCGTCAGGTCATGAAGCTGCTCGATGGCGCCTTCGGCCTGGCGTCCATGCCGCGCGACCTCAAGGTCGCCGACCGCGGGCCGGGCAAGGCGAGCGCGAGCGCCCAGCGCAAGGCCAAGGCCAAGCAATTGGCCAGCAAGGCGCTCGATCTCGCGCCCAAGCGCAAGTCGGACGCGACCAAACGCTCGGGTCGCAAGGGCTATGCGATCCAGGTCGGCGCCTATGACACTAAGGGCGCGGCCCACAAGGCGATCGAGAAGGTCTCGCGCAAGGTCGGCGCGCTGGTCGAGGGCAGCGAGAGCGGCGTCAGCAAGGTCAAGCTCAAGCGCGGCAAGACGCTTTATCGCGCCGCCTTCGAGGGCCTGACCAAGAACGACGCGTTCAAGGCCTGCAAGCAGCTGAGCCGCGCCAAGGTGCCCTGCCTGGTCGTCGCCAACGCGGAAAAGGCCAAGGGCGACCTTCGCGTCGCCGCGCTCAGCGATTGAGCCTTCGCTGCGCGAGCGCGCGGGCCTCGCGCCAGCGCCGGTCGGCGACCGAAGCGTCCTCGACCGAACCGAAATGAGTCATGAAGGCCCGGGCCGCGACCAGCAGTCCGGGTTTTTCGCTGTTGCGCCAGAGCGCGACGTCCCAGTCGCCGTCTGTCTCCAGCCCGGCGTCATCGGCAAAGGCACGCGCGGCTTGCGACGCGCCGCTGGCCAGCGAGACCGTTAGCTCGACCAGCCGATAGTCCGCGCCTTCATAGAACCCGATGCGGGCGACCTCGCGCGCCGAAAGGTCCCAGACCAGCAGCCCCTCGACGGCGCCATTGGGCACGGCTCGCAGCGTCGGGTAGGCTTCGCCTTTGACCCTGAAGCAACGGAAGCCGCCAAGGCGCGCCGGTTCCATACGCAATTGACCAGGCCCATGGCCGAGCACGACGCCGAGCACGTCATGGTCGGTCAAGGTGCCGAAGAAGAAGAAAGGCAGGTCTCGGTTGGCCATGCTCGCAGCACATAAAGGCAAGCCGGCTATTCTTCAAGCACGCCGCGCGGCGCGCGATCCGCTACCATCGCGCCGAGTCCCTTTGTGAATCATGGGTCGTCATGAGCTCGTTGGCCTGCTTGCGTGGATGGTGTCTGGCGAGCACGCTAATGGCCGGGGCCGTGCTCGCGGCCTGCACCTACAGCGGGGCGCCCGGCGACCCGGTCTCGCGCCGCCTCAGCTATTTCAGCTTCCTCGCGGCGGACGATATTCGGAGCGCCTGCGAGCAAGGTGGCCCGGAACGCTATCGCTTCGTCTATAACGCCGAATACAACCGGCAGGTCCGCATCTATGAGCTTGTGGTTGACCGCGCGAGCGGCGAAGGACGCCAAGTGACCCGTGTGCTTGGCGGCCGACCGGTTGGCGTGTTCCAATTCGGCTTCGATAACTGGTTGCTGGAACAGGCGAGCACGCGCGCGGTGCTTGGCCCCGCCGACCTCGATCGGGTGCGCGATGCGCTCGCCAAGGCGCGTTTCGGCGAGCCACCGCCGGGGCGCATCGAGCTCTGGTCGGACGACTATTACTGGCTGGTCAGCGGCTGCCTCGGCGGTCGCTTCCACCAGAACGGCTACGTCCATCCCAGCGCACGTTTTGCGGCGCTCGATCTTAGCCGGGTGCTTCTGGCACATGATGGCTCTGGCATTGCGGTGGCCGTGCCGCCGCCGGGCGAGGCTCGACCGTCGTCGCAGCGCCGGCGGCCACGAGCCGCGCAAGAGGCGGGCGAGGGCAAGGCCTTCGTCTATTTCGTCGAGCCTTGAGCGGCCCGTAGCGCGGCATCCTCGACGCCTATGCGATGGGCGAGCAAGGCCAGATTGAGCGCGCTCGCGACGGCGGCAATCGGCCATGCCTCGAGCGCGATCGGGAGGATGGCAAGCTCGAGCGCCACGATCAGATAATAGGGATGCCGCATGACGCGGTAGGGGCCGCGGCGCGCGCGGGGTTGGCCTGGCAATAGCAGTATCCGCGTGGTCCAGCGCTCGCCCAGCGCCCAGAGCACCCAGAGGCGGCCAAACTGCAGCAAGCCGTAGACGCCGATGAGTGGCCAGATGACATCGATACGCGCCTCGAGGGCGACGTAAATCGCGAGCGCGAGCAGCCAGGCGCCATGCAGCAGCGGAAACAGCAAATAGTGCCGTCGGCCAAATTCGCGCCCGCCGAGGCGACGCAGACGCCGCTCATTTCGGTATGACCAGGCGAGTTCGGCCAGGCGCTCGAACGCCACCGCGGCAAGGATGATCCAGGCGACAAGGCTCATGACGGCGGGTAGACCTCGGCTCGGTCGAGCGCCATTCGCGCGGTAGTCTCGGCAAGCGCCGATCGGTGCCAAACCTGTGGAGACACGCCGCCACTATGGGGCCGGCCGGCGGCGCCGAAAAGCCCTGGCATGCCCCGCTCGCGGCGACGTGAAGCGGCCCCACGGGCTTATGCGGCGCCGTTATTCCCTGTGTATAGTGAAGGCCGACCATCCACAGCGGGCCTGACCGGCCATGAACGGAATTCCGACCCAGAACAAACCGACCGCGTCGTCCCGGCCGCTCCGACGCGGCCCGATCGCGCGGCTGCGCAATTATTTCCTGGCCGGCGTGCTGGTGACGGCGCCGGTCGGAATCACGGCCTGGCTCATCTACAGCTTTGTCGACTATGTCGATACCAGCGTGATTCCGCTGATTCCCGAGACCTACAATCCGGAACGCTATCTCGAGCACAGCGTGCCCGGCCTCGGCGTCTTGATCTTGCTGCTGGTCATCACGCTGATCGGCTTCGTCGTCACCAACTTCCTCGGGCGCTGGTTCATTCGCCTCGGTGAACGAATTCTGGCGCATGTGCCGGTGGTACGCACGATCTACGGGCTCCTGAAGCAGGTCTTCGACGCGGTACTGGCGCAATCCTCGACCGCGTTTCACGAGGTCGTGCTGATCGAGTACCCGCGCCGGGGTACCTGGACGCTCGGTTTCATCACCTCGAAGCCGAAGCCCGAGATCAGGGAACATCTTGGCGAAGACACGATCTTCGTCTTCGTGCCGACCTCGCCGAACCCGACCTCGGGTTTCCTTCTGGTGGTGCGCGAGGCGGAGCTGATTCGGCTTAGAATGCCGGTCGAGGAGGGCATCAAGCTGGTGATCTCGGGCGGCATCGTGAGCAGCGCTGATGAGACCGGTAAGAGGTCCACCAAGCGGCACACCACGCCCCATCCAGCGGAGGGCGGTCTTCCGCCGGAGCGGCTGGGTTAGCCTGAGCCGATCAAGCGCACCGCGGCGTCGCGCTCGAACAAATAGAGCAAGAGCCGCAGCGCTTCGCCGCGCTTGCCGCCGAGCATGGGGTCGCGGTCGAGCACCAGGCGGGCATCGTCGCGCGCGACCGCGAGCAGCGCGCCATGGGCCGCGAGGTCGGCCAGCCTGAACGCAGGCAGGCCGCTTTGGCGCGTGCCCAAAAGCTCGCCGGCGCCGCGCAGTCGCAAATCTTCCTCGGCGATGATGAAGCCATCATCGGTCTCGCGCATGATGTGCAGGCGCGCCCGCGCGGTCTCGCCCAGCGGCGCGGCGTAGAGCAGCACGCAATGGCTCTGCCGCGCGCCGCGCCCGACCCGGCCGCGTAGCTGGTGGAGCTGGGCGAGGCCGAAGCGCTCGGCGTGCTCGACGATGATGATGCTCGCTTCGGGCACGTCGATACCGACCTCGATCACCGTGGTCGCGACCAGAATGTCGAGCGCGCCGGCGGCGAAGGCCGCCATGGTGGCGTCCTTCTCGGCCGATTTCAGGCGGCCATGGACCAGGCCGACACGCGCGCCGAAGCTTTGGCGCAACGCCGCGTGGCGCTCGGTCGCGGCCGCGAGATCGACCATCTCGGATTCCTCGACCAACGGGCAGACCCAATAGATCCGTGCGCCTTGCGCGATCGCCTGCTTCGCGTGCGCGACGATCTCGTCGAGCCGATCAAGCGGCACGACGCGGGTCTCGATCGGCTTGCGTCCAGCCGGGCGCTCGGTCAGGCGCGAGACGTCCATGTCGCCATAGGCGGTCAGCGTCAGCGTGCGCGGGATCGGCGTCGCGGTCATGACCAGGACGTCGGCGGCGCTGCCCTTGGCGCCGAGCATGAGCCGCTGATGCACGCCGAAGCGGTGCTGCTCGTCGATCACGACCAGCGCCAGATCGCGGAACGCGACCTCTTCCTCGAGCAACGCATGAGTGCCAATCGCGATGTCGGCGTCGCCATCGGCGAGACGCGCGAGTGCTTCGGCGCGGCCGCGCCCGCGCTCGCGCCCGAGCACGGCGACCAGGCGAAAGCCGGCCGCCGCCGCCAGCGGCTCGAGCGTTTTCATGTGTTGTCGCGCCAGAATCTCGGTCGGCGCCATCAGCGCGGCCTGGGCCCCGGCCTCGACCGCGATCAGCATGGCGAACAGCGCGACCACCGTCTTGCCGCTGCCGACGTCGCCTTGCAACAGCCGCAACATGCGCGCGGGCGCGGCGAGGTCGGCCTCGATTTCCTTGATCGCGCGCGCTTGGGCGCCGGTCAGCCTATAGGGCAGGGCGGCGGTGACCGCCGCGCGGAGCCGGCCGTCGCCGACCAGGCTGCGACCGCGCGCCCGACGTACGCGTGCGCGCACCAGCGCCAAGGCCAATTGGTTGGCGAGCAATTCGTCATAGGCCAGGCGCCGGCGCGCGGGCGTGTCGAGCGCGAGCGATGCCTCGCTCTCCGGGCGATGGAGCGTGAGCACCGCGCTGCGCCAAGCCGGCCAAGCCTCGCGCGCGAGGAGCGCCGCGTCGTGCCATTCCGGCAGCTCGGGCGCGCGCTCGAGCGCGGCGCGTACCGCCTTGGCCATGACCCTGAGACTCAAGCCCTCGGTCAGGCCATAGACCGGCTCGATCGAGGGCAACTTGGCGACGTCCTCCAACGGCACGATGTGGTCGGGGTGGGGCATTTGCAGCGTGTCGCCATAGCGCTCAATGCGCCCGCTCACCACGCGCACGCGGCCGATCGGCAGGGCCTTTTCGAGGTAGTCGCCATGGACCCGAAAAAACACCAGGTCGACCACGCCGGTTTCGTCCGAACAGCGCACCTTGTAAGGCAGGCGTGGATTGCGCGGCGCGCGGTGCTCGTCGACCCGGAGCGTGAGCGTGACGATGGCGCCTTCGGGCGCGGCCGCGAGCTTCGGCGCGAAGCGGCGATCGATGATACCGCTCGGCAAGTGCCAGAGCAGATCGATCAGGCTCGGCCCGGCGACGCGCTCGATCAGCCGGCCGAATTTCGGCCCGACACCTTGAAGCGCGGCGATCGGCGCGAACAGCGGATTGAGAATGGCGGGTCGCATGACCCGACCCTACAAGCAGCCCAGGCCGCTGCCAACCGAGCGCCGCTCGGCGCCCGGCCGAGGCTGGCGCGAGCCACGCGGCTTCCCTATGATGCCGGCCGAGCAATCTCACATGACGACCGAACACGACCTCGACACGCGGCGGCGGCGCCTGCGCTTTCGCACGAGCCACACCGGCACGCGGGAGACCGATATCCTGCTTGGCGGGTTCGTCGACGCGCGCGTCGATGGCTTGGATGAAACGCGCATCGGCGAGCTCGAGCACTTGCTTGCGAGCAATGACGATCGTGACATTCTGGACTGGATCACCGAGCGCGCGCCGGTCCCGCGCGCGTACGCGACACTCGCCATCACCACACTGATCGCCTACGTGCGCGACCGCCATCGGCCCTGAACATGTCTGACCTTCCCCTGCTTGCGGCGGCGTTTGGCCGGCCGGGCCGCGCGGTCATTGCCGGCGCGCCCGAAGGCCTCGACGCCCGGCTCCTGGCTGACGTCGCGGCCTTCGCCGCGCCGACGCCGATCCTCTATATCGCGTGCGATGACGCGCGCCTCGCGCGCATGGCCGAGGCCTTGCGCTTTTTTGCGCCATCGCTCGAACAGATCGCGCTGCCGGCCTGGGATTGCCTGCCCTATGACCGCGCCTCGCCGCGTGCCGACATCGTGAGCCAGCGCATGGCGGTGCTCGCGCGCCTGGCGGTGTCGCTGCCGCAGGCGCGCGCAGCCGCGACGCCGACGGCACCTTCCGCGCGCGTCGTGCTGACCACGGTCAACGCCACCCTGCAACGCCTGCCGCCACGCAGCATGTTGGCCGGAGCCTCGCTGACCGTCGCCGTTGGCGGCACCATCGCGCGCGATGTACTCGCGGGCTTCCTTGAAGGCAATGGCTATGTCGCGACCGGCACGGTGATGGAGGCCGGCGAGTATGCGCTGCGCGGCGGCATCATCGACATCTATGCCTCGGGCGCGAGCGAGCCGGTCAGGCTCGATCTGTTCGGCGATACGGTCGAGGCGATCCGCGGTTTCGATCCGATGACGCAACGAAGCGCAGGGAACCTCGATACGATCACGCTCTCGCCGGTCGGCGAGGTTCTATTGACGACCGAGGCGATCGCTCGCTTCCGTGCCAATTATCGCAACTTGTTCGGCGCGGTCACGGGCGACGATCAACTTTTCGAATCGGTCAGCGCGGGGCGGCATTTTCGGGGCATGGAGCATTGGCTGCCACTGTTCCACGAGCGGCTCGACACGCTGTTCGATTATCTGCCAGGCGCGCCGGTCGCGCTCGATCATCAATCAGAAGAGGCGCGCGACCGCCGGTTTGAAGCGATTCGCGATTTCTACGACGCGCGTCAGAGCGCGCCGCCGAATTCAATGGAGGCCGACTACAAGCCGGTGCCGCCGGAGCGAATGTTCCTCGATCGGAGCAATTGGGATGACGCCCTGGCTGGGCGGGGTGTTGGTCAGTTCTCGAGCTTTCGTGTCGCCGACGCCGATGGCGTAGCCACGCTCGATGCCGGCGGCCGGCCGGCGCGTGATTTCGCGGCCGAGCGCGCGGGCGGTCAATCGGCCTTGTTCGACGTCGTGCGCGGCCATGTCGAGGCCGAGCGCGAGGCTGGGCGGCGCGTCGTCGTCGCGTGCGTCAGCGCCGGAAGTCGCGAGCGTCTGCGCCGTCTGCTCGCCGAGCACGGGCTCGACCGTTTGGCACCGATCGAGAATTGGCCCGAGGCGCGCGCCCGCGCGCAAGGCGAGATCGGGCTCGCGGTGCTGCCGGTCGACCACGGTTTCGTCGCCGGCGATCTATCGCTGCTCGCCGAGCAGGATATTCTCGGCGAGCGGCTCAGTCGTGCCGCGCCGAAAAGGAAGATCCGCGCCGAAAATTTCCTGGCCGACGCCACCGAGCTCAAGGAAGGCGATCTCGTCGTACACGCCGATCATGGCATTGGCCGCTATATGGGGCTCGAGACCATCGCGGTCGATGGCGCGCCGCACGATTGCCTGAGGCTCTATTATCGGGACGACGACCGGCTCTTTTTGCCGGTCGAGAATATCGAGCTGTTGTCGCGCTACGGCTCGGCCGATCAGCCGGTCGAGCTCGACAAGCTGGGCGGCGCGCATTGGCAGGCGCGCAAGGCGCGCCTCAAAAAGCGCATCCTCGAAATGGCGAACGAGTTGATCCGCATCGCGGCCGAGCGCCAGGTGCGCCCCTCCGATGCCTTCGGCCCCGCCGAGGGCGAGTACGACGCCTTCGCGGCGCGTTTCCCATACAGCGAGACCGACGATCAGGCGAAGGCAATTGACGACAGCTTGGCCGATCTCGCCTCGGGGCGCCCGATGGATCGGCTGATCTGCGGCGATGTCGGCTTCGGCAAAACCGAGGTCGCGTTGCGCGCCGCCTATGTGGTCGCGGCGAGCGGCCGGCAGGTCGCCGTGCTGGCGCCGACCACGTTGCTCGCGCGCCAGCACTTCGCCACGTTCAAGAGCCGCTTCGAGGGCCTGCCGTTTCGCATCGCGCAACTTTCGCGCTTGGTGCCGGTCAAGCAGGCGGCCGAAATCAAGCGCGAGCTCGCCGCCGGCACGATCGACATCGTGATCGGGACGCACGCGCTGCTCGGCAAAGGCATCCAGTTCGACCGACTCGCGCTCATCGTGGTCGATGAGGAGCAGCATTTCGGCGTCACCCACAAGGAACGGCTCAAGCAGCTCAAGGCCGATCTCCATGTCTTGACGCTGACCGCGACGCCGATTCCACGCACGCTGCAACTCGCCTTGAGCGGCGTGCGCGACATGAGCGTGATTTCGACGCCGCCGGTCGACCGGCTCGCCGTGCGCACCTTCATCCTGCCGTTCGATCCGGTGATCATCCGCGAAGGCATCATGCGCGAGCATTTTCGCGGCGGGCAGAGCTTCTATGTCTGCCCGCGCATCGCCGACCTCGACGCCGTCGCGGCCCGGCTGCGCGCCTTGGTGCCGGAGGTCAAGGTCGCCTTGGCGCATGGCCAGATGGGCCCCGTCGCGCTCGAGACTGTGATGTCGGCCTTCTATGATGGCGAGTTCGACGTGCTGGTCTCGACCGCGATCGTTGAGTCCGGTCTCGATCTGCCGCGCGCCAACACGCTGATCGTCCATCGGGCCGACATGTTCGGTCTGGCCCAGCTCTATCAGCTGCGCGGGCGCATCGGCCGTGCCAAGGTCCGCGCCTATGCCTATTTGACCACGGCGCCGGGCCAGAGGCTGACCGAGGCCGCGTTGAAGCGGCTCGAAGTGATCCACCGGCTGGATACGCTTGGCGCCGGCTTCGCGTTGGCGAGTCACGACCTCGACATTCGCGGCGCCGGCAATCTGCTCGGCGCGGAGCAATCCGGCCATATTCGCGAGGTCGGCATCGAGCTCTATCAGCAGATGCTCGAGGAGGCGGTACGCGCGGCCCGCGCGGGGGCCGGGGCGCCGGCGCCCGAGGCGTCGTGGTCGCCGCACATCGCGCTCGGCGCGGCGGTACTCATTCCCGAGACCTATGTCGCCGACTTGGACGTAAGGCTCAATCTCTACCGCCGTTTGTCGCAGCTCGAGGACCGGGCTGAGATCGACGCGTTTCTCGACGAGCTGACCGATCGTTTCGGCCCGCCGCCCGACGAAGTCGTGCATCTGCTCAAGGTGATCGCGATCAAGCGGATTTGCCGGCGCGCGGGTATAGCGCGGGTCGAGGCCGGCCCGAAAGGCGCCGTGCTCAGCTTCCGCAATGAGCGCTTCGCCGCGCCCGACAAGCTCATCGCCTTGGTCTCGAAGCCCGAGCATGGACTCCGTCTCCGGCCGGACAGCAAATTGGTCGCGCCGCGCGACTGGAGTAGGGTCAATGAACGCGTCGCCGGCGTCGAAAAGCTGTTGGAGCAGATCGCCGGCTTGGCCGCGGCGAGCTAAGGGACGGAACAGGAAGAGATTTTTTGCTGTTGCCACCAAGGCTTAGCGTTGAGGATACTATTGCTGCAGCCTCAGAGTCCGATGCGAGTCAAATAGGGCCGCGTCGGCCGGGCGGGGGAGTTGATCGGGAGCCTTATGGCGAGACCTGCCGAGCGTGTCATGGAGGCGATCGCGGCTGTCGGGGTTGAACCGCGCGGCGTGACGATCCTTGGTTCGACCGGGTCGATCGGCTGTAACACGATCGACTTGGTTGAACGCAACCCGGGTCGTTATCGGGTCGAGGCGCTGACCGCCTATGGCAATATCGATCTGCTGGCGGAGCAGGCGCGGCGGCTCAATGTCCGCCTCGCGGTGACGGGCGACGAGCGGCGCTATCTCGATCTTAAAGCGGCCCTGGCCGGCACGGGCATACGCGCGGCGGCGGGGCCCGAGGCGCTGGTCGAGGCCGCCTCGCTGCCGTCCGATTGGGTGATGGCGGGGATCGTCGGTGCCGCCGGTCTGGCGCCGACGCTTGCCGCCGTCAGGCGCGGCGCGATCGTCGCGCTCGCCAACAAGGAATGCCTAGTCTGCACTGGCTCGCTCATGGTCGATGAGGTGAGAAACCACGGCGCGACGTTGCTGCCGGTCGATTCCGAGCACAACGCGATCTTTCAGGTCTTCGATTTCGCGCGGCCCGAGCGCGTCGAGAAGATCATCCTGACCGCGTCTGGCGGACCGTTCCGCACCGCCGAGCGTCAATTCATGGCCGGCGCGACGCCGGAGCAGGCGATCGCCCATCCCAATTGGGATATGGGCGCCAAGATCTCGGTCGATTCCGCGACGATGATGAACAAGGGCCTCGAGATGATCGAAGCCTATCATCTGTTCCCGGTGCGCACCGATCAGATCGAGGTGGTGGTTCACCCGCAATCGGTGATCCACTCGATGGTCGCCTATGTCGATGGCTCGGTTCTGGCGCAGCTCGGCTCGCCCGATATGCGCACGCCGATTGCCTACACCCTGGCCTGGCCCGACCGCATTGCCTCGCCATCGCCGAGGCTCGAT
Organism: Rhizobium sp. Q54; assembly: GCA_945892755.1. Taxonomy (GTDB): domain Bacteria; phylum Pseudomonadota; class Alphaproteobacteria; order UBA828; family UBA828; genus SHWC01. The sequence goes on from CAMDDO010000052.1 coordinate 20,647, forward strand.
CTGGCGCGCATCGGCACATTGACCTTCGAGGCGCCGGATCCGGAGCGCTTCCCGGCGCTTCGTCTGGCGCGAGCGGCGCTCGAGGCAGGCGGCTCGGGGCCGGTCGTGCTGAATGCGGCGAACGAGGTCGCGGTGCAGGGCTTCCTCACGCGGCGGATCGGCTTTCTCGACATTACGCGCGTCGTCGAACAGTGCCTCGAAACGATTCCGCAGCAGGTCATCAGCGCGCTCGACGACGTTCACGCCGTCGACGCCGAGGCGCGGCGGCTGGCCGGGACCTTGATGTGACGGCCCAAGTCGATCGGCACGGCTCGGTCGCGGCGCTCGGACCCTCGGCGGACAAAGCAGACGCCGCGGCACTGATCCGCGCCAATACCGAGAACTTCCCGGTTGGCTCTTTCCTGATTCCGAGGGAATGCCGGCCGCATGTTCACGCCTTCTATGTGTTCGCCCGGCATGGCGACGACATCGCCGATGCCGCCGACCTTGCGGCCGATGAAAAGGTCCGCCGTCTAGCGGCCGCGCAGGCCGCGCTCGGGGTCGATGAGGCGGCGCTGCCGGAATGGGCGCGGCCCTATCACCGGAGCCTGATCGCGACCGGCAATTCGCCGCGCCATGGCCGCGATTTGCTTTCCGCCTTCATTCAGGACGCCACCAAGTCGCGTTATCGCGACTGGGACGATCTGATGGATTATTGCCTGCGTTCGGCCGCCTCGGTCGGGCGTGTCATGATGGCTATCCATGGCGAGAAAGAGGCCGACTTCGCCGGGTCGGACGCGCTGTGCAACGCGCTTCAGGTGCTCAATCATTTGCAAGACTGCAAAGAGGATTATCTCGCGCTCGACCGCGTCTATTTGCCGGAGCCGTGGCTTCAAGCCGAGGGCGGCGGCGTGGCCGATCTTGCGCGTCCCGCCGCGACGGTGGCCGTGCGTCGAACCATCGACCGTTGCCTCGATGGCGTGGACGAGCTCTTGCGCCGTGCGGAAGGCACGCCGCGCACAATCCGCCGACGCGGCCTCCGGCTTGAGACCGCGCTGATCATCGAATTGGCCAAGGCGCTGAGCGCGCGGCTCCGGCGCCACGACCCGCTCGCTGGGCCGGTCAAGGTGCCAAAGCCGCTCTGGTTTTGGCTCGGCATCAAGGCCGTCGTGACGTCATGGTGAGCGTCTCGAGCGATGCAACCGCCCCGACCGGCGGGGCGGCCTTGCTTGAAGCGCGCGACGGCGCTCGCCGCTTGCCGATTCCGCCGTTCAGCGATGCCAAGGCCTATGCCGGGGCGGTCGCGCGGCGCTCCGGCTCGTCGTTCCTGCTGCCGATGCTGTTGCTGCCCAAACCGAAGCGCGAGGCGATGCTCGCGCTCTATGCCTTTTGCCGGGAGACCGACGACGTCGCCGACGAAATTCCCGACCAAGCGGAAGCGCTCGGCTTGTTGGATGCCTGGCGCGAAGAGATCGCCGCGCTTTATCGCGGCGAGCCGCGCCATCCTGTGACGCTCGCATTGGCCGAGCCGGTCGAGCGCTTCGGCCTCGCGCAGAAACACTTCCTCGGCATTCTCGAGGGCTTCGACATGGACCGGCGCGGGGGCATGGTACGGCCGACCATGGCCGAGCTCGAACGCTACTGCTATTGCGTGGCGGGTTGCGTCGGGCTGCTTTCGGTCTCGATCTTCGGCTATCGTTCGCCGCGCGTGCCGGAGTTCGCCGAGCATCTCGGCCACGCCTTCCAGCTCACCAACATTCTGCGCGACGTCAGGGAAGACGCCGAGCGCGGGCGCATCTATCTGCCGATCGAGCTCTTGCGGCGCGAGCGCATCGAGAATTTGTCGCCGAGCGAGCTGCTTGGCTCGAAAGGCGCGCAGCGAATTTGCGCCGAGCTCGGGCAGCTCGCGCGCCGCCGCTTCGCCCAGGCGACCAAGGCGCTGCCGGCCGAGGAACGACGCAATATGCGCCCCGCACTTCTGATGCGCGGCGTCTATGAAGTCTATCTTGACCGCATCGAGGCTCGGGGCTTCAGGCCCGATCTGCCACGCGTGAGATTCGGACCGTTGCGCAAGCTCGCGCTGGTGCTCGGCGCTTTTTTCGCCGCGCCCTGAGGTTTCAGCGGTCTTCGGCGAGCAGCGTCGGCAGGATCTCGCGCTCGGCGCGCTCGAGATCGTCAGGAAAATCGATCTCGATCCAGGGTAGACCAGTTATGTCCTCGACGCCGAAACGCCCGGGCGGCGAGGCGAGCAGGACATCGCGCAGCGCCTCCTCGAAATAGTCGTCGATCTGCCCGCGATCGATCAGCGCCTTCGCCGCGGCAACGAGATCGCGTGCCGCCGCTTCGTCGAGCCGGAAGAAGCCGACCGACTCGCCAAGAAAATCGTGGGGCCGCTCAATGATCTTGCGAAAATCGACCGGCTCGCCATCCTTCATGGCGAGCTTCATCGGCTCGTCGCCAGGCTCGACCGCGCGATCGAGCAGGAAGCAATTGCGATGCCGGCTCTCGACCAAGCGCGCCAGCATGCGCCGGTCGTAGAGCACATCGCCGTCCATGATGACAACATCGCCGCCGGCCGTGAGCGCCGCGCGGAGGCTCCAGAGCGTCACCACGCTGCCGCGCGCGTAGTCCGGATTGAGAACCGACGAAATCTGCATCGGGCGATCTGGTCGGAGCCGTGCCAGCTCGGCGGCGACTCGCGCCGCCTCATGGCCGACGCCGAGCACGACCTCGTCGATGCCGACCGCCCGGAGCGCGCGAAGATAACGTTCCAGCAGGCTCCTTCCGCCAAACCTAAGCAGCACCTTGGGACCGGCTTCGGCGCGCGTGCCGAGCCTGCGGCCCAATCCGGCCGCGAGTATCAGGGCGCGCATGCTCGGCTCTCCAGTCGGCAAAGGTCTTTGGTGGGTCGCTTTATCGCCCGGCACAGGGCCGCAATCAATGCGGCAGGCGGGGCGCCTGAAAGTCCGCCATGGTTCGACGAAACTTCTCAGATCGACGCGGCTTTGTCATAGTAAGGCAACGATCTTCTGGCAGCGGGACGGTTTTCAGGATGACAGATGTCCATGCCGGCGGTGACCTCGGTGGCGCCCCGGTCGAGCCGAATGGCGCGATGAAACGGCGGGATCCGCCCGATCAACGTCTCGCGCGCTTCTTGGTACGGCCGCTGGTCGATACCGCCGTGACGCCCAATCACCTGACGACGGTGCGGCTGGTCCTCGGCCTCGCCGCTTGCGCGGCCTATGCCATTGGCGGCGATCTCTGGTTCATCGTCGGAAGCCTTCTGTTCCTGCTCTCGACCCTGATGGACCATGCCGATGGCGAGCTGGCGCGCTTGAGCGGCAAGACCAGCAAGGTCGGTCACGTTTATGACCTCGCTGCGGACGTCGCGGTTCAGGTTCTGCTCTTCATCGCGATCGGGATCGGGCTGCGTGAGAGTTGGCTCGGCCATAGCGGGTTACCGCTTGGCCTGCTTGCCGGCGCCGCCGTCGGCGTTCTTTTTGCCGCGTGCCAAACGCTTGAGGCCAGGCTCGGCGGCAAGCAGGCCGGCCTGCCGCGTCTCGGCGGCTTCGACTTCGAAGACGTGCTCTATGTGATCGCGCCGATTACCTGGGTCGGTGGGCTCGAAATCCTGTTGATCGCCGCGACCGTCGGCGCGCCGCTCTTCCTGGCGTGGCTCCTGTGGCATCATTGGCGCGTGTTTTTCCCGCGAGAGGCCTGATGGCGACTTTGCTTACCGGCGCGACGGGATTTCTCGGTTCGGCCCTGGCGCGTCGGCTCCTCGCCCATGGCCATCGGGTTCGAGCCCTGGTTCGACCGGGCACGCGCCTCACCAATATCGAAGGGCTCGACCTCGAGCTGGTCAAAGGGGATCTCACCGACCCGGCCTCTCTGGCGCAGGCCTGTCGAGGCTGCGACGCTTTGTTCCATGCCGCCGCCGACTATCGGCTTTGGGTGCCGCGACCGGCGGAAATCTATCGGGCCAATGTCGAAGGCACGCGGCTCCTCATGCTGGCTGCGGCCGAGGCGGGCGTCCGGCGCATGGTCTATACCAGCAGCGTCGCAACGCTGGGCTTGCGCGACGATGGTCTGCCGGGGGACGAAACGACGCCGACCTCGCAAGAGAGCATGATCGGCCACTACAAGCGCTCGAAGTTTCTTGCCGAGCGCGCGGTCGACGAGCTGGTCAGCCGAGACGGCTTGCCGATTGTCATTGTCAATCCCAGCGCGCCGATCGGGGCGCGCGACATCAGACCGACGCCGACCGGGCGCATCGTGCTCGACTTTGCGCTCGGTCGCATGCCCGCTTATGTCGATACCGGCATCAATGTTGTTCACGTCGACGATTGCGCCGAGGGGCATCTGCT
>CAMDDO010000053.1 GCA_945892755.1 Rhizobium sp. Q54
CAAGGATGACGCGGCTTTGCGGCCCAATCCCACCCACATTCGAGCGTTCCGGTGACCGCAGACCAGGCTTGGAGTGCAGATCACTTGATCTGGCGGCAAAATCAGCCGACCTTGCAATCAAACGACAGGCCACTTGGGGAATGTCGGCATAAGGGAGACGCGAAAGGATACCAAACGCCGCCCTGTTCAGCGTTCCGCTGACCGCGCTAGACTTCGCGCATGAAGCCCGCCGCCATCGCCGAATTCTTCCGCCGGCTCGCCGCGAAAAACCCGAACCCGGCGACCGAGCTGAGCTACAAGAACCCCTTCACGCTTTTGGTTGCCGTGGTGCTCTCGGCGCAGGCAACCGACATCGGCGTCAACAAGGCGACGGTCGAGCTGTTCAAGACCACCGATACGCCCGAGAAAATGCTCGCGCTCGGCGAGGCCGGCCTCAAGCGGCATATCAAGACGATCGGTCTCTTCAACGCGAAGGCCAAGAACGTGATCGCGTTGTCGCGCGAGCTTGTCGCGAAACACGCCGACCGCGTGCCGCGCGAGCGCGAGGCGCTGGAAGCTTTGCCGGGCGTTGGGCGGAAGACCGCCAACGTCGTGCTCAACACGCTCTATGACGAGCCGACCATCGCGGTCGATACGCATGTCTTCCGGCTGGCCAACCGCACCGGGCTCGCGTCGGGCAAGACGCCGCGCGCGGTCGAGGACAAGCTCTTGAAGGTCGTGCCAGATGCCTATAAGCGCCATGCCCATCACTGGCTGATCCTGCATGGGCGCTATGTCTGCACCGCGCGCAAGCCAAATTGTCCAGGCTGCGCGGTCAATGATCTTTGCGGCTTCAAGGGCAAGACGACCGCGCTCTAATCGCCCGCCCTATTGCTGCGCGGTACCCAAGGCAGCGTTGCGCCGGCCCTCGGCGAGCGCCTCGGCGTAGCAGCGTCCGCGTTCCTCCGGTTGGCTGAGCTGGGCGACGCCCTGGCGCCTGAGTTCGACATAGGTGACTTGCGGCAGACTCTGGTCGTCCTCGCCGGGGTAAAGGAACACATCCATCACGCAGCTCTCGCCCTGGTACTGCCAGACCTCCGCCGGGCCCTCGCGGCGGCGCAGGCTGGGCGAGCCGATCACGCGCTGCAGCCGGATGCGATCGAACCCAACAAGGTTTTCCGGCTCGGTCGGTGGGCTATAGGTCTCGGGCGCGACTTCCTTTGGCGACGCGAGCGAGGGCAGCGCCCTGAGCATGACCTTTGGCGCTTCAAGCGACGCCGGGCTGGTTGGCGTCGAGATCTTCGTTGGCGTCGCGTCGGCGGGCGCGATTTCCTTGGGCGGCGTGCAGCCCGTCAGCAACAGGACGAACGCGCCGAGCGCCAAGACGCCAGCCAAGCGGCCGGCGCGGCGGCCGTCAAGGCCGAGCGGCGAAGTCTGCGTCAATTGACGGTATCAGCCGCCTCTGGCCTCGGGGGCGGCGATTTCGACGGCTTTGAGGTCGCCCTCGTGAAGCTCGGCCTCGTGCGCGATTTCGCCGGTGATGCGGCCGCCACGCTCGACCTCGATCTGGCCATAGCGCACCTTGCCGAAAATGCGCCCCGAGGCATGCACGTGCAGCCTGTTGCGCACCGTAAGCTCGCCTTCGAAGGTGCCGGCGATCTCGGCGTTCTCGATATTGACGCTGCCGTGGAATTGGCCGCCCTTGGCGATTTCAAGCAGGCGCGCGTTCGAAAGCGTGGCTCTGACCATGCCTTCGACGGTGAGGCGATCGCAATCGAGGATCTCGCCCGAGAGCGAAATTTCACGACCGACGGTCAGCCGCTTGCTCTCGCCGCCGTCACGACCGATCTGCTCTGGGGCCGGTGGCGGCGAATAGGGCATTGACGGGCGGTTTGGCACGTCGGGGTGAAACGGCACCGCCGCGCCACGCGTCGACGCCGGGGCCGGCGGCACGGGCCGGAGCCGGCTCGGATCGAACGCCTGAACGGCGCCTTGCGCCTCGTTCTTGTAATCCTCCGCATCGCTGCTCTTTCGGCGGAACATGCTCGCTCTCCGTGCTAGGAAGCGCCGACCCGCGCCCTTTGCGCGGCCAATCCGGCCAGGCGGGGCTGACCACCGTGACAGGATCGGGCCATCCGCGCTTTGGCGTTCGCCGACGCGGGCTCTCGCGCTGTTGGCTTCGCCAAGCATAGTGTGTTCGGCGCATGCCAGACAAATGATTTGAGGGTGACCATGAAGGGGCAGACGCGCGCGGCGGTTCGGTCTTGAGCGCGCCGCGGCCACCCCCCTATAGTTCGCGCGGCCCAAACCGAGCCTTTGGAAGGAACAGCGCCGTCATGACTGAGTCCGCGATCGATGTGGTCGGCATCGGCAACGCCATCGTCGATGTCATCGCCGACGCCGATGACGCCCTTCTGATCCGTCTGGGCCTGGACAAGGGCGCCATGCGTCTGATCGATGAGCCGACAGCGGAAAGTCTCTATGGCGAAATGGGTCCGGGGCTCGAATGCTCGGGTGGCTCGGCGGCCAATTCCATGGTGGCGCTGGCCTCGCTGGGCGGACGGTCGGCCTATATCGGCAAGGTCAAGGATGATGCACTCGGTCGCATCTTCGCGCACGACATTCGCGCCTCGGGCGTGACCTTCGATAGCCGTTTCGCAAGCGATGGCGCGGCGACCGCGCGCTGCCTGATTCTGGTCACGCCCGATGCCCAGCGCACCATGAACACATTTCTTGGCGCGAGCACCGATTTCGGCCCGGCCGATCTTGAGCCGGCGCTCGTCGGCAAGGCGCAAATCACGTACCTCGAAGGCTATTTATGGGACAAGCCGGCGGCGAAAGAGGCCTTCCGCCAAGCGCTCGGACACGCCCACAAGCACGGGCGAAAAGTCGCGCTCTCGCTTTCGGATTCCTTCTGCGTCGACCGCCACCGCGCCGAGTTTCTCGCCTTGGTCGAGCGTGACGTCGACATCTTGTTCGCCAACGAGGCCGAGATTCGCGCGCTCTACCAGGTCGATGAGTTTGACAAGGCGCTGCAGAAGGTACGCGGGCATTGCGAAATCGCCGCTCTAACGCGAAGCGAGAAGGGCTCGGTGGTGGTGAGCGGTGATGAAATCCATGTCGTCGATGCCGCGCCGGTCGCGCGTGTCGTCGATAGCACGGGAGCCGGAGATTTCTACGCCGCGGGGTTTCTCTACGGCGTGACCCATGGCTTCGATTTGGCGCGTTGCGCGCGGCTCGGCGCGCTCGCCGCCGCCGAGGTGATCGGCCATTTCGGCGCGCGGCCCGCGTCGCCGTTGCGTCCACTGGTCGAGGCCAGTGCGCGGCCGCTGAAGCGCTAGAAGGCCAGCTCGAACGCCGATCCCGAGGCCGGGACGGACGCTCTAAAGCCCGAAACAGGCGCATGCGCATGGCGATCGAAGACATGGTCGCCGCGCTCAGGGCAACCAAATAGTCCCTGGCGCTACTCCGCGACCTGGCGGTCCGCCGGCGCGACCGGGTCGGCGCCATCCTCGCCGCGCCAACGCGTGCCAATCGTCACGAATGAATCGAGGATCGGCTGCAATTCGAGCCCGCGCCGCGCCAGACCATAGGTCACCTTGGGCGGCACGGTAGCTTGGTAGTTCCGATAGATCAGTCCGCCGCGCTCCAGCGTGCGCAGCCGCTCGGTCAACATCTTCGCCGAGATTCCAGAAATCTCCTTCTTGAGGGCACCGAAGCGGAGCGGCCCCTTGTTGCGCAAGACCCAGAGGATATAGGTCGTCCACGGGCCCATGAGCTGCCGCAAAATGTAATCCATCGGGCAGCTGGTCACCGGCGGGTTCGGTTTGTCCGTCATCATGCTTCCCCCAATTCTTTTGGTTACCAAATGGTACTTAATCTATTGGGGTAAGGCAAAGTTTTTTCCGAGGGCGATCGTGCCTTGATCGACCGTTGTCTGTCGCCGATTGCGCCGCGGAACTGCGTCAGCCCGGCGGGCGGATCGCCAACAGGTCGCTGGGTAGGGTCTCGATCAGTCGCTCCGCTGTGCTGCCGATCACCGCGCGCCGCACCCCGGTGAGCCCATGGGTGCCGAGCACCACGAGACCGGCGCGCTCGGCGCCGAGCTGACGAGCGACCACGACATCGGCACGTCCTTGCTCGACGACCATGCTGATTTTCGGACGCTTCGTGCCGTCGCCAAGCCCGTCCGCCTCGCGCGCGATCAGGGCGTTGACCTCCTTGACATGCAGCGCTCGCACGTCGGCCTCAATTGACCGCGACGCCGAAAATGCCGAGAACGGCGTCTCGAAAGCGTGCACCACCGTGAACCGGGCGCCGGGGAAAAGCCGGAGCGCGCACCTCAGTGCCAGCGCGGAGGTCTCCGACAAATCGACCGCGACCAGGATCGAGCGGTAAGGGCCGGCGCATCGCTGTTTGACCACGAGCACCGGCTGGTCGGCATGGCGCAGCACGCGCTCAACGGTTGAACCCAATACCACCGAGGCAAGCGATTCATAGGCCGCCGGCGCCATCACCAGGAGGTCGGCGCGGCACGCCTTCGCGGTCTCGATCACCGCGGCGGCGGCCGAACCGACCGGGACGTGAACCTTCGTTCGGATTCCGGCGCGCTTGGCGAGTGGGGCGATCATCGCCTCGGCGTCGCCTTGGCGCGCCGCGACCTCCCGCCGCAGATTCGGCTCGGGCAGGAGCTCGTTCTCGACCACGTTGACGACATGGAGCTCAGCGTCCCAGGCGCTGGCAAGTTGCGCGGCGCGCTCGAACGCCCGGTCGCCGCGTGGCGAAAGGTCGGTGGCGAGCAAAAGGCGTTTGGGCGGCGTTGGCTTTTTTGCGCGGGTCATATCTCGGTTCCGGCTCCGCTAGGCAAGGGTTCTGCTTCAAGCTAGAGAAGCAGGGCGTTGCTGTCATCCGATTCGAGCAAACAAGTGTCCTCGTGACCGAAGAGAATACCAGTTCGCAGACCGTCGGTGCGCGCGCGGCCAAACGCCGGCCGTCCGACACATTGGGAAAGGTGCTTGGCGGCGCGCGCGTCTATGCGGACCGGCGCATGGTCACGATCTTCTTTCTTGGCGTCTCGAGCGGCCTGCCTCTGGCGCTGACACTCGGCACGCTGTCGATCTGGCTGTCGCGAATCGGCATCGACAAGACGACGATTGGCCTCCTGGGTGTGGTGACGCTGCCCTATACGCTCAAATTCTTGTGGGCGCCGCTGATCGATCGCCTGCCCATGCCGCTGATCGGGACATGGCTCGGCCGGCGGCGCAGCTGGGCGCTCGCCACGCAATTCGCCCTTGCCGGTGCCATCGTCGCCATGGCGTTGACCGACCCCTTGGAGAATATCGGGTTGTTCGCGGTCTTCGCGCTCCTGGTCGCGGCGGTCTCGGCCAGCCAGGACGTCGTGATCGACGCCTATCGGGTCGAGATCCTCGATGCGCCGCGTTATGGCGCCGGAGCCGCGGCCAGCGTGTTCGGCTATCGGGTCGGCATGTTGATTTCCGGCGCCGGCGCACTCGCGTTGGCCGACCAGGTCGGCTGGTCGGCGGTCTATTTGATCATGGCGGGCTGCGTCGCGATCGGCATCGTCACCGTGGTCCTGAGCCGGGAGCCGTCGGTCCCGGAGCGCGTGCCCGGCGCCGTCTCGAAGCTCGGCGCGTTTTTCAAGGACTCGGTGATCGCGCCATTGATCGATTTCACGCGCCGCCGGCTCTGGCTGGTCGTGCTTCTGTTCGTGCTCTTCTACAAGCTTGGCGACGCCATGGCCGGCGCCATGACCGGGCCGTTCCTGGTCGAGCTCGGCTTCACCAATATCGAGATCGCGAGCGTGAGCAAGCTCTATGGCTTCATCGCGACCTTGGTCGGCCTCGCGATCGGCGGCTGGATGATCGCGCGTCTCGGCACCTTCACCTCGCTCTGGATCGCCGGCATCGCGCAGCTGCTTTCCAATCTTCTGTTCGCGGTCCAGGCCGAGGTCGGTCACGACAATGGCATGCTCGCGCTCACCATCGGCATCGAGAACTTCTCTGGCGGCATCGGCACGGCGGCGCTGGTCGCTTATTTGAGCGGGCTGTGCAATCTGCTCTATACCGCGACGCAATATGCGCTATTGAGCGCGCTCGCCGCGGTGGCGCGCACGGTTTTGGCCGCGCCGGCCGGCCAACTCGCGGAGCTGAGCGGATGGGTCGGCTTCTTTGGCATCACGGCCGCCGTGGCGATACCCGGCCTGGTCTTGCTCGTGCTTCTCGCGCGGCGCGGCGCGCTTCGCGTGCCGACGCGTGGCCCGAACGAGCTCGAGCCCGGTTGACCAACGCCGGTCGCGCTCAAGCGTCGCTGGCGTCGAGCGAATAGCCGGCGGAGCGTACGGTACGGATCAGGTCCGGCCGGTCGCCGGCATTGAGCGCCTGGCGCAGGCGGCGGACATGTACGTCGACCGTGCGACTTTCGAGATAGACGTTCTGTCCCCACACCGTATCGAGCAATTGCTCGCGCGAGAACACGCGGCCCGGATGTTCGAGCAAATGCCGCAACAGGCGAAACTCGGTCGGTCCGAGATGAATCGGCTGGCCTTCGCGCGTCACCCGGTGGGCCGCCAGGTCCATCTTGATGTCGCGATAGGCGACGACCTCTTCGCTGAGCGCGGGGCGGAGGCGGCGCAGCACGGCGCGTACGCGCGCGATCAGCTCGCTCGGCGAAAACGGCTTGACGACATAGTCGTCAGCGCCGTTGTCGAGCCCTCGAATGCGGTCGGCCTCTTCGCCGCGCGCGGTCAGCATGATGACCGGCAGGTTCTTGGTCTCGGGCAGGCGGCGGATGCGCCGGCACACTTCAATGCCGGAGAGCGAGGGCAACATCCAGTCGAGCACGACAAGGTCTGGTCGGCGCTCGCGCACCATGAACAACGCCTCCTCGCCATCCACCGCCTCGCCGACCTCGAAGCCGGCCTTTTCGAGGTTGTAGCGCAAGAGCGTGATCAGCGGCGCTTCGTCTTCGACGATCAGGATATAGGGCTTCATGATCGCGGGTTCCGTCTTGGCCGCGCCGTCACTGCGGTGCCGAGAACGCCGTCATGTCGCCCTTCGGCCGGGCTTCTTCGACCGGCTTGCCGCGCACCAGGAAATTGACCTGCTCGGCGATATTGGTGGCGTGATCGCCGATGCGCTCGAGGTTCTTGGCGATGAACAGCATATGGATGCACGGCGTGATGTGGCGTGGATCTTCCATCATGTAGGTCAAAAGTTCGCGAAACAAACCATTGTAGACCGCGTCGACGTCCTCGTCTCGGCGCCAAACCGAGAGCGCCTTTTCGAAATCGCGGTCGACAAAAGCATCGAGCACGTCCTTGACCATGCCCTGAACCAGCTCCGCGATCCGCGGCACGGAAAGCGCCATGCGGATCGGATCGAGCTTGGCGAGCGTGATGCTGCGCTTGGCGACATTCGCGGCATAGTCGCCCATGCGCTCCAGGTCGCTCGCGATCTTGAGCGCCGTGGTGACGAGGCGAAGATCGAAGGCGACCGGGTGGCGAAGCGCGAGCAGCCGGAGCGCGAGCTGCTCGACTTCGTCCTCCAGCGCATCGATGCGCCGGTCCGTCGCGACGACCTCCGCCGCGCGCTCGGTGTCGCGCCGCACCAGCGCGGAGACGGAAGCCGAAATCTGCTGCTCGACCAGGCCGCCCATCTGGGCGATGATGCCGGTCATCCGGTTGAGCTCTTCGTCGTACGACTTGACGATATGGTCGGTCACGGCTTGTTCCTTGTATGTGGGCTCAGCCGAAGCGCCCGGTGATGTAGTCCTGGGTGCGCTCCTCGTTCGGATTGGTGAAAATCTGCTCCGTCGAGCCGAATTCGACCAGATGGCCGAGATGGAAGAACGCGGTGTACTGGGAGACCCGCGCCGCTTGCTGCATGTTGTGGGTCACGATGACGATCGCGAACTGCTCTCTCAGCTCGTCGATCAGCTCCTCGATCCTGGCGGTGGCGATCGGGTCGAGCGCCGAACAGGGCTCGTCCATCAGGATGACTTCGGGGCTGATCGCGATCGCGCGCGCGATGCAAAGCCGCTGCTGCTGACCGCCCGACAGGCTGGTGCCAGGGGAATGCAGACGATCATGGACCTCGTCGAACAGTCCGGCGCGCCGCAGCGATTTCTGCACGATCTCGTCGAGCTCGCGGCCATTGGCGGCAAGGCCGTGAATGCGCGGGCCATAGGCGACGTTTTCGTAGATCGACTTTGGAAATGGATTGGGCTTCTGGAAAACCATGCCGATGCGCGCGCGCAACTGCACCACGTCGATGCTCTTCTGGTTTACGTCGATGCCATCGAGCTTGACTTCGCCATCCACGCGACAGCCTTCGATCGTGTCATTCATGCGATTGATGCAGCGAAGGAAGGTCGATTTGCCGCAGCCCGAGGGGCCGATCAGCGCGGTCACCTTGTGCTGCGCGACATCGAGGTTGACGTTGAAAAGTGCCTGCTTCTTGCCATAGAAAACATTGACGTCGCGCGCGGTCACCTTTGCCACGATAGCCGCGCCTGTCGCCGCCGCTTGTTTCGATTTCAAGCTGAAATTCGGCTGATAATGGGTCGGGCCGGTCTCGCTCTCGGCCTCGGCTTCCGGCATCATGTCGGGCTCCCGTTCGCTCATTGGCGGCCTACCAGCGTACCTCAAATCGCTTGCGCAAATAGATCGCGATCGAGTTCATCAAAATCAGAAACGCGAGCAAGACCATGATTCCCGCCGCGGTCTTCTCCTCGAAGCCGCGCTCGGGGCTGTCCGCCCACAAGAAAATTTGCACCGGCAGCACGGTCGCGGCATCGGTTGGGCCGCCCGGCAGATCGACGATGAAGGCGACCATGCCGATCATCAGGAGCGGCGCGGTCTCGCCCAGCGCATGCGCCATGCCGATGATGGTGCCGGTCAGCACGCCCGGCATGGCGAGCGGCAACACATGGCTCGTCACGACTTGGATGGGCGAGGCGCCGACGCCATAGGCGGCCTCGCGAATCGAGGGCGGCACCGCCTTCAGCGCGGCGCGCGTCGCCACGATGATGGTCGGCAGAATCATCAAGGACAGCGTCAGGCCGCCAACCAAGGGCGCCGAGCGGGGCAGATGAAAGACTTGGATGAAAACGGCCAGGCCGAGCAGACCGAAGATGATCGAAGGGACGGCGGCCAGGTTATTGATGTTGACCTCGATCAGGTCGGTCAGGCGGTTCTTCGGCGCGAACTCTTCGAGATAGATCGCCGCCATCACGCCGATCGGAACGCAGAAGGCGAGCGTGATCAGCAGCGTGAAGAACGAGCCGACCAGCGCGCCGCCGATGCCCGCGCTCTCCGGCTCGCGCGAATCGGCCGCCGTAAAGAAGCTCCAGTTGAATCCCTTTTCGACGCCGCCTCGATCGGCGAGTTGGTCGAGCCACACGATCTGCTTGTCGTTGAGCCGGCGATCGCCTTCGGCAAGCTCGCGCGATGTTCCGCCCTGCTTGAAGAAGACGTCCGCGTCGCTCGCCGCAAGCACCCAAACCCGCTGTGTCGTGCCGATGATCGAGGGGTCGCCGAGGACCTTGTCGCGAAACTCGTAACGCGCCGAGTTGCTGAACAGCTTTTGCAGATCGCGCTTGTCTTGGCGCTCGGTCACGTCCGGATAGGCCTTGGCGATCGCGTCCTTCAGAATAGTCGAATAATTGGCCTGCATGAGCTTGGCGGGATCACGCGTGCCGTCGGGATCGATGATTTGTTCATCGAACGTGACGTCGAGCGCCAGACGTGTCTGCACGAAGCCGCCAAGCCCGGCGCCGATAACCGAGATCAGGAGAATGGCGAGCACGCCGAGCGCGATGAGAATGGCGCCGACACCGTAAAGCTGAAACCGGATATCCGCGCGCTTGCGGCGCCTCACGCGCCGCGTCATCGCGTCCGAAAGCTGCCAGGGCTTCTTGTCAGGCGGGTTGGGAAGCGCGGCACCGATGTCAGTCATAGCGTTCCCGGTATTTGCGCGAGACATGCAATGCAACGATGTTCAGCGCAAGCGTCGCGACGAACAACGCGAGGCCGAGAGCAAAAGCCGCGAGTGTCTTCGGGCTGTCGAATTCCTGGTCGCCGACCAGGAGCGTGACGATCTGGACCGTGATCGTGGTCATCGAATCGAGTGGGTTGGCAGTCAAATTGGCGGTCAGGCCCGCGGCCATGACCACGATCATGGTCTCGCCGATCGCGCGCGAGACCGCGAGCAGGAACGATGCGACGATGCCAGGCAGGGCGGCTGGAACGATGACGTTGATGACGGTTTCCGCTTTGGTCGCGCCGAGCGCGTAGGCGCCCTCGCGCAAGCTGCGCGGCACTGCCACGATCGCATCGTCGGTCAAGGACGAAATGAACGGAATGATCATGATGCCCATGACCACGCCGGCGGCGAGAGCGCTTTCCGACGAGACGCCAAGGCCAAGCGCCGCGCCAGCATCGCGGAAGGCCGGCGCCACGGTCAACGCCGCGAAGAAGCCGTAGACCACGGTAGGCACGCCGGCCAGAATTTCGAGTATCGGCTTGGCCACGTCTCGGAAGCGAGGCGAGGCGTATTCCGCCATATAAATCGCCGAGAGCAGGCCGATCGGCATGGCGATCAGGAGCGCGATCAACGTGATGTAAAGCGTGCCGGCAAAGAGCGGGATGATGCCGAAGGCGCCCGAGGCGCCCACCTGATCGGTGCGGATCGCCATTTGCGGGCTCCACTCCAGGCCGAACAGGAAGTCCCAGAACGGGATGCGCCCGAAGAATCGGATCGATTCGAACAGAACCGAAAGCACGATGCCGATCGTGGTGACGATCGCGACCAGCGAGCAGAGCAAGAGCACGACGCGCACCACCGCCTCGACGTTGTTGCGCGCGCGGAGCTTGGGCCCGATCCTTCGCCAGGCGAAACCGAGGCCGAGCCCGGCGACCACCAAGCCGATCACGAGCACGGCAGCATCCGCCGTCGATTTCAGGCTGGCATAGCGGTCGGCCGCCTCAAGCAATGCCGGCGCCGGCTCGCGCGCGATGCGTTCGCCCGCCGCAAGCGCGCGCACGTCGTCGATCAGCGCGGATTTCATGTCGGTCGCGGTGCCGGCGAGCTCTGGCCCCAGCGCATCCTCGATATAGCTCTCGAGAATCGTGCCGCGCAGGGCCAGCCAGAGCACCAAAAGAAGCACCGCCGGCAGGCCGCACCAGATCGAGACGAGCCAACCGTGATAAACCGGCATCGAGTGGAGCGCGCGACGATTGCCGCGGACGCTGACCAGGGCGCGCCGCCGTCCATAGACGAAGGCGAGCACCGTCAACACGACGAGGGCGCCGATCAAGATGGTAAGCTGCACGGCGGGGCCTATTTTGCTTGGTCTTCGCGTGGCGCGCGGCGACCCTAGTGCCACGCCCGCATGAGATATATTGCCGCTGCGTTACGCTTTGATGACAGCCCGCGTCGCCAAAGGGCACGCCGCCCCAATTACCGCTCGGGCTGGCCTAATCTCGCGCCTCGACGATGGCGCGGACCCTGAGGGTTCTCAGGAATTCAAGGGCGGCCGTGGCGCTTCGGCGAGCCCAGTTCGGGCCAACAACGATTCGTGGCCGAGAAGGCACCGAACGGCGCGCCGCCCAAGCGCGCCGCCCAGGGCTCAATCGATCGGAATCGTGAAAATACCGTCATCGCCGGAAAAAAGACCCGGCCCCGGCGGCGGTCGATCGCTGGTCGGCAACAGCATGTTGGGGTCCGCCGGCCTGGTCTCCAAGCCACAGGCGGCGACGCCAAACGCCGCGAGCAGCACAATGAAGGTGGCCAATCGCATCAGCATGACAACATCGCTAGCCGAATTGGGGTGATCAGATCAAGTCGCATGGCGCCCCGCATCAGAATTTCACCCGCGCGCCGACGCCCGCGATGAAGATGTCTTCGGTCGGCGTGCTCGGAATGTCGGCGCTATAGCGACCGACATTGAAGTAAAGCTCGGTCGCGAGCTTCTTGATCGTCTGCACGGCGGCAAAATTCCACCAATCGCCTTCCGAGTCGTTGAGCGCTTGGTCAGCGGTCTGCGCATGGTCGATCGAAAATGCGGTGACGCCGAAGGGCACGAGAGTCGGAAATTCCTGACCGAGCTTGATGTACCAGAGGGTCGCGTTGTCCCGGTTCGCCGTCTCGAAGTTCCGCTCCGAATAGGTGCCCTGGAGGCTCGTGCCAAAAGGCGCCTTGACGCCGGCCGAGCCATTGATCGTGCTGAGGCCGGTTGCCTGATTGGTCGAATCGTCATAGCCGATCGCGGCGGCGACCTTGTAGCCGCCGACATCTTTCGCGAAGCGAGCCGCGTAATCGGCAATGTCGGCATCGGCATAGGAAGCGCTCAGGACGAGGCCCATGAGATCGGGCGAATCGTAGCGAATCCGGTCGGCTCGACCGGCATCAAAATTGTCGAACAAATTGCCGACGGTGCGGCCGGAGGAGGTCGAGGTCCCTTCCAGCCGGAAGAGAAGCGCCGTACCTATGTCGGTGCCTAGGCTGGAAGGCGCGATGACCGACGTGCCGGAGAAGTCTGTGTCGCTCACGCCGTCGGACGCTACCGAGCCCTGGCCCAGAGAGAGCTTGCCGAATTGCTTGCTCTCCACGAACACCTCCGATTTGCGTTCGGTAAGGCTCGCGCCGGAGTTATTCTCGGTTTCCTGGCCGATGGTGACCGAACTGCTGCGGTTGGAGGCCAGCTCGACCTCGAGCGTGGCGCCAGCGCTCAAATCATCGTCGATCTTGCCCTTGCCAGTGACGTTCAGGCGGGACATCGAGACCTTGTTGTCGGCATTGAAGGTCTGCGCCTGATCGCCGTCATCGGCATAGAACAACATGCGGTTGACGTGGCCCGAAACCGTCACCGCCACGTTCTCATTGCCCGACGACGCCATCTTCGCCGGTGCCTTGGGGGCGGCTACGGCTTCGGCGGTCTTGTTCACGGTCTCTTTGAGGGCCTTCATGTCCTGGGCCAGGCCCTTCACCAGCTCACGCAGCTCGGCGTTCTCCTTTTTCAGGGCGGCAATGTCTTCGGCGTCGCCGGCCACCGAATTGCCGATCGGCAGGGCGATTACGGCGGCGGAAGCGAGCGCCGTTCCAAGCAAGAGGGCACGCATCCATTTCACTCGACGCTCGCCACCTGGATTGAACATTCCGGATTCTCCTCGATCCCATTGTGTTGAATTGGCAGACGAAATTGACGATTGGGATGGCCAAGGCCCCGGAAGGACAACGACGCCATCGCGCTTGAGCTTGGGCATGGCACGCCGCCGCATTCATGGTTAATAGGCCCTAGTTCGTTAACAATCGGTTACGGGCCATCGGCCACGGGTTAAGGAATTTCACACGCGAACTCTCGACGTCTTTGATCGCGATCAAGCCCGCCAAAGATGGTTCGGAGTCCCTGGTTTCCCGTCTCCCCTCCCATCGGCGCCGCCCCCGATTCATTGGAGATGATCATAATGCGATTCATTCTCATTCGCAACATCAAAGTTCGTGAATATGATTGTCGTGGAGAAACCACAGCGCTTTGGCGTTCATGCTAATCGCGCTTGCGGAGCCCAGTCGGCGAGCGCCAGCCGAGATGGCATCGGCCACGCGGGGGAAATTATCTCGGCAGGGCTAAAAAGCGTGCGCCGGCGAGCGTCCGCGCGAATTGGAGCCGATAAAGCGGGTCGCCTAGTCGATGACGATCTTGAAGACGCCATCCTCGCCGGTGAACAAGCCCGGCCCGGGCGGCGGCCGATCGCTGGTCGGCAACAGCGCATTGGGATCGGCCGGCTTGACCTGCAAGCCGCAAGCGGTGAGGCCAAAAGCAGTGGCGAGCACGAGGAAAGGAATAATGACAGTTCGCATGGCTCCGACGCTTTCCGATTCAAGCTTTCCGATTCAAAAGGTCGAGATACAACCGCGCGGCACGAGTCGGGAAAACGCGGGGCCGCCCGCGAAGGCGGCCCTGAGTTGATGAGGTTCGAGCGGAGGGGGGCTCGCTAAATCCCCATTGTCAGAATTTCACGCGCGCGCCGACGCCGGCAATGAGGATGTCATCCGTCGGCGTCGCCGGGATGTCGACGCTGTAGCGGCCGATGTTGAAATAGAGTTCCGTCGCGGCCTTCTTGATGGTTTGAACCGCGGCGAAATTGACCCAATCGCCCTCGGAGTCGTTGAGCGCCTGATCGTCGGACCGTCCATAATCGATCGAGAAGGCGGTTGTGCCGAACGGCAGAAGCGCCGCGAATTCGTGGCCAAGCTTGACGTACCAGAAAGTCGCGTTGTCGCGGGCCAATGTCTCGAAATCGCGCTCGCCATAGGTGCCTTGAAGGCTTGTGCCGAAGGGCGCCTTGACCGCGGCCGAGCCGTTGATCGTGCTGACCCCGGTCGCCTGATTGGTCGAGTCGTCATAGCCCGCCGCCGCCAGCACCTTGTAGCCCCTGAACTCCTTGTTGAAGCGTAGCGCGAAGTCGTTGATGTCGGCATCGGCGTAGGACGCGCTGAGAACGAAGCCCATGAGGTCGGGCGAATCGTAGCGAATCCGATCGAGCCTGCTGGCATCGAAATTGTCGAACATATTGCCCACCGTGCGGCCCGATGACGTGGCCGTTCCCGCGAGCCGGAAGAGGAGAGACGAGCCCATGTCTTGGCCGAGACTGGACGCCGTGATGACCGAAGTGCCGGAAAGATCGGACTCGGCCACGCCATCGGTCGCAACCGATCCCTGACCCAGAGAGAGCTTGCCGAATCGCTTGCTTTCGAGGAAGACCTCGGACTTGCGCTCGGTCAGGCTGGCGCCGCTGTTGTTTTCGGTCTCCTGGCGAATTGTCACCGAGCTGGAGCGATTCGAATTCAATTCGACCTCGATGGTCGCGCCCGCGGACAGATCGTCATCGATCTTGCCTTTGCCGGTGACGTTCAGGCGAGACGAGGAGACCTTGTTGTCGGCATTGAAGATCTGTGACTGGTCGCCGTCATTGGCGTAGAACAGCATGCGGTTGGCATGGCCCGAAATCGCCAAAGCCACGTTCTCATTGCCCGACGACGCCATCTTCGGCGGTACCTTTGGCGCGGCCACGGCCTCGGTCGCCTTGGCGACCGTCTTTTGCATGATCTTCATATCCTGAGTGAGGTTTTTCACCATCTCGCGCAGCTCGGCGTTTTCGCTCTTCAGCGCTTCGATATCCGTTGCCATGTCGGCCCGCGCCTCGCCAGTGGGCAGCATCGCCGCCGCGGCCGAAAGCGCCGTGCCGACCAGCAACGCACGTACCCAGTTGGTCGGGCGCTTGCTCATCGCGTTCATCATTCGTCTCTCTCCTCGATTCTCCCGGCCGTGGGGCCGTTCGTTGATCCGTTTTCTTGCCGTCGGTCGAACCGCTACGCCCTAAACCCTCGAAATCGCAAAATGCGCGCGTGCCGGCTTGCCCACGGCCCGTCAACCGTGACTCGGCTGAGGCGCACGCTATTGACGTCGCATGACAGGCGCTGATCGGAATTGTGACGAACTTGTTGCGGGCCAGACTCGGGCCAGCCCTAATTCGGCTGGTTGGCCTCGGCCGGCTCCAAATACAGCGTGAACGTGCTGCCCTTGCCGAGCGTGCTCTCGATCCCGAGCGCGCCGCGATGACGGTTCATGATGTGCGTGACGATGGCGAGCCCGAGTCCCGTGCCGCCAAGCTGGCGGGAGCGCGCGGTGTCGATGCGGTAGAACCGTTCGGTCAGGCGTGGCAGATGCTCGCGGGGAATTCCCTCGCCCTCGTCGTCGACCGAGAGCGCGACGGCACCGAGCTCGGTGAGGCGCCAGCCGACCGAACCCGGCGCGGTGCCTGCGCGCGCGACGCGAACCGTGACGCGGCCTCCCTCGCGGCCGTATTTGATGGCGTTGCCGATCAAGTTCTGGATCGCTAGCGTCAGCTCGCTCTCATCGCCGACCACGAGCAAGGGCTCGGCCGGAGTCTCGAATTCGATTCCGACCCGGCGGTTCTTCGCCTGCCAGGCCAGATTATTGGCGGCACTTCGGGCAATGGCGACCGGGTCCACCTGATCGGTGGGCGGGGCGTGTTCGTTCATCTCGATCTTGGAGAGCGAAAGCAGATCGTCGACCAGGCGCGCCATGCGGCTGGCATTGTCCGCCATAATGGCAAGGAACCGCTCGCGGGCGTCCCGGTCATCGCGCGCGGGGCCTTGCAGAGTCTCGATGAAGCCGATCAACGTGGCGAGCGGGGTCCTGATCTCATGGCTCGCATTGGCGACGAAATCCGCGCGCATCTGATCGGTGCGCCGCGCCAAGGTCTGATCGACCAAGGCGAGCACGAGCTTGCTGCCATCGGCCGCCGGTGCCGGCAGCGGCTCGATGTGCGCGAGAAAGTTTCGCTCGACCGGTAGCGGCGTACTGAATTCGAGAGCCGTGTGGGCGCCCGTCTCGATCGCCGCTTCAACCGCCTTGAGGAAATTCGCGTTGCGCAGAACGGCGGCCAGGTCGCGACCCTTGAGGCCGACGCCCAGCATCGCCTCCGCCGCGCGATTGGCGCGTATGATGACCCGCTCGGCGCTGACCAGGAGGATCGGTGACGGCAGGGCCTCGACGGCGCGCTCGAGATTCGCGAAAGAGGTCGAGAGCCGATTCACGCTTTCATCCTGGCCGCGGGCCAAGAGCTCGAGGCTCTGTGCGATCGATTCGCCAAGCCATGGCAATGGTGTCGGCGGCAAGGCTTGGTCGCGATCCTGAACATGCTTCAAGACCGCGTTGGCGTATCGCACCAGTTCCTCGATATTGCCAAGCAATACGAAGGCAAGACCGCCCGCGGTCGCGCTGACGCCGAATGCGCTGAGCGCGGCGATCCAACCGGGCAAATACCCCGTGCTGGCGACGACGGCGAAGGCAAGCACAGGCGGCCCTGCCGCCAGCAGGGTCAGCCCGAGCCACCGCCAGAAGGATCGTTCGCTTGTCATGATCACCCGAGCGGAAATGTCACGCCGCGCCGACTTCTTATTGCGCTGGCTCGCTCGCGGCGCAAGGCTTAGCCCTCATGTCGGGCTCATGCTAGTTTCGCCACGATGACCGATCATCCAGCCAGCGCTGCGCCGTCCGACGCCGCGGATAGCCCGGGCGCCGCCAACGGCACGACGCCGATGATGGCGCAATATCTCGCGCTCAAGCGCGAGCACTCCGATCGTCTGTTGTTCTACCGCATGGGCGATTTCTATGAGCTCTTCTTCGACGACGCGGTCAAGGCCGCCGAGGCGCTCGACATCGCGCTGACCCGGCGCGGCAAGCACGATGGCGAGGACATCCCGATGTGCGGCGTGCCGGTGCACGCGGCCGAAGCCTATCTCGATCGCTTGATTCGCAAGGGCTTCCGTGTCGCGGTCTGCGAACAGATGGAAGACCCCGCCGCGGCGCGGAAGCGCGGCCCCAAAGCCGTCGTCGCGCGTGACGTGGTACGCTTGGTGACGCCCGGCACTCTCACCGAAGACGCGCTGCTGGATGCCAGGCGGCCTAATTATCTGGTCGCTCTGGCGCGCGCGGGCGAGCGCTATGCCTTGGCCACGGCCGACATGTCGACCGGCGAACTGGTCTCCATGCCCGTGCCAATGGTCGGTCTCGCGGCCGAGCTTGCGCGGCTTCAACCGGGCGAATTGCTGATGGCCGAAGCGCTCCTCCAGGAGCCCGCGCTCTACGAGCTGTTCGCGGCCTGGAAGCCGGCCTTGACGCCGCAAGCGACGCCGATGTTCGATAGTCAGTCTGGCGAGCGACGCTTGAAAGAGCTCTTCGGCGTCGCGTCGCTTGACGGCTTCGGCGCGTTCGAGCGTGCCGAGATCGCAGCACTCGGCGCGCTGATCGAATATCTGCGGCTGACGCAGCGCGGCCGCATGCCGCGTTTGGCCCGACCGCGCCGGCTCGACGAGGGCGCGATCATGGCGATCGACGCCGCGACGCGGCGCAATCTCGAGCTGACCGAGGCGCTCTCGGGCGGCGCCAAAGGCAGCCTGCTCGAGGCGATCGACCGCACGATGACCGGGGCGGGCGCACGGCTCTTGCTTGGGCGGCTCGGCTCGCCGCTGACCAAAATGCCGGCGATCGTAGCGCGGCTCGACGAAATCGGCCATTTCATCGCGCACGCCGCGTTGCGCGATACGGTGCGTGGCGCGCTTCGCCGGGTGCCCGATCTCGAACGTGCGCTATCGCGGCTCAGCGTCGGGCGGGGCGGCCCGCGCGATCTCGCCGCGATCAGGAACGGCCTTGCCGAGGTGCCAGCGATCCGCGCCGCGCTCGGCGACGCACAGGCGCTCGCGCCGCCGCCGCCACCGATCCTGACGCTCGGCAACGCGCTCGGCATTCATGACACGCTGGTCGATCGGCTGACGCGCGCCCTTGTTGCCGCCCCCGGGCCCTATGCGCGCGACGGGCGCTTCGTCGCGCGCGGCTATAACGCGGCGCTCGATGAACAGGTCGCGCTGCGCGATGAGAGCATGCGCCTGATCGCCGGTCTCGAAGCACGCTATCGCACTGAAACCGCAATAGCCTCGCTCAAGATTCGCCACAACAACGTGCTCGGCTACTACATCGAGGTGACGCCGACCCACGCCTCGAAAATGGCGGCACCGTTCATTCACCGCCAATCGCTCGGCGGCGCCGTGCGGTTCATCACCGAAGAGCTTTCCGTGCTCGAGGGCGCGATCAACCACGCGGCGGAGAAGGCCCTCGCGCTCGAGCTCATGATCTTCGACCAGCTGGTCGCCGAAGTCGGCGCGTGCGGCGACGATATTGGCCGCGCCGCCGGCGCGCTCGCCGCGCTTGATGTCGCCGCCGGGCTCGCGACCGTCGCGGTCGAGCATGCCTTTGTCCGGCCGACGCTGGATGAAAGCTCGGCGTTCGAGATCAGGGGTGGCCGACACCCGGTGGTCGAAGCGCTTGCCCAAGGCACGGCGCAGGCCGGCCGCTTCGTGCCGAACGATTGCGATCTCGGCGGGCAAGAGCGGCTTTGGCTGGTCACCGGGCCCAACATGGCCGGCAAGAGCACCTTCCTCCGGCAGAATGCGCTGATCGCGATCCTCGCCCAAATGGGCTCGTTCGTGCCGGCGGAAGCGGCTCATATCGGTGTTGTCGACCGGCTCTTCAGCCGGGTCGGCGCGGCGGATGATCTGGCGCGCGGTCGTTCGACCTTCATGGTCGAGATGATCGAGACCGCGGCGATCCTCAATCAGGCGACGCCACGCTCGCTCGTGATCTTGGATGAGATCGGTCGCGGCACGGCAACCTTCGACGGCCTCTCGATCGCCTGGGCAACGCTCGAACACTTGCATGACGTGAATCGCTGCCGCGCGCTGTTCGCCACGCACTATCACGAGCTGACCGCGCTGAAGGAACGATTGGAAGCGCTCGGCTGCTACACCATGCGGGTCAAGGAATGGAAGGGCGAGGTGATCTTCCTGCATGAGGTGGCGCCCGGCGCCGCCGATCGCTCCTATGGCATTCATGTCGCCAAGCTCGCCGGTCTGCCGGCGCGGGTGATCAAACGCGCCGAGGAGGTGCTGACGACGCTCGAAGCGGGCGAGCCGGCGAGCGCGCTCGCACGCCTCGCCCATGATCTACCGCTGTTCGCCGCCGCTCGGCACACGCCGCACGAAATCGCGAAGCCGAGCCCCGTGATCGAAGCGCTTGAAGCGGTCAATCCCGACGAGCTGACGCCGAAGACCGCGCTTGATCTGGTCTATCGCTTGCGTAGCCTGCTTAAAGAGCGTTGAGCGCCGTTTCGATCGCGGCGCGGCAATAGACCTTGCCCATCTGTCCCTGCTCGGCCTTGAGCTTCGTTAATTCGGTCTTTAAGCCGCGCGTCTTGCCGTTGCGATGAACCGCGATCAGGCAACGTGCCAGCGCGATTTCATGAACCGAACGCGGTGACGGCTCGGGACCAAGCAAGGATTCGAGCGTGTTGGCATAACGTTCGACCTCGCCCCAATCCCTGCGCTCAATATAGAGTTCAATCGCGAGCGAATAGAAGAGCACCACGTTGTGAAAGGGCACGCCCTCGGCGATCAGCGCCTCGGCCTCAGCGAAGGCCGCTGTCCGCTCCGCCTCGTCGCCGGTCGCGTAGCCGAGCACGCCGAGCATCCATGGGCCGAGAAAATTCATCCCCGTCTGGCGAGCGCCGTCGAGCGCCTCGCGGATGAGCATCAGCGCGCGCGGGCTGCGGCCCTCAGCCTGCAGCAGATCAAGCGCCTCCGTGCCCTGCACCTGATAAAAAAATCGCGGGGCATCAATCGTCTTCAGCACTTTGTAGCAGGCGTCGATCTGCGCCCGAAGCGAGGCATGCGCGTGAGCATCGAGCTCACCCAAGGAAAATGCGGTACGTGCCACCAATTCGGCGCGTTTGTTGCCGGCCCGCACGGCATCGGCAATCGCCTGTTCGCCGTGTTGTCGGTTCTTATCCAACCAGCCATAGAGCGAGGCGCTGGCACACAACATGGGGCGGTTGGCCACCGCGATGCGGCCGAAACCGTGCGCCTCGGCCTGCGCCACGCAGCGCTCGAAATGCTCATGCGCGCTCCTCAGCCGACCCTGCGCGTAAAGCGCATCGGCGATACCGCCAAGCGCGCGCACCTCGCCCTCGATCGAGGCGGCGAACTTCGCTTGCATCAAGGCCTTTTCATGTTCGACCACGCATTCGCTCACCCTGCCGAGCGCAAAATGGAGATTGCCGCGCAAATAGTGGATGCGCGAGCGTTCAAGTGGCTGATCAGCGGCGGCCAGCAGGCGTTCAGCCTTGTCGAGTCTGATCATCGCGTCATTGAGTTTGTCGAGGACGCGCAGGCCTTCCGCTACATCGATCAAGGCGCGCGCCTGCTCGATTTCATTCGACGCGAATTTGTAGGCCTGTTTCGCCGATTTCACGGCGTCTTGGTGTTGGCCGAGCTCCCGCAATATTTCGGCTTCCAATAGATACAGGGCGAAACGCTGTGCCTCGGTCACCGCCAGCGCGAGACCGCGTCGCGCCAAGCCGAGCGCCGCGACGTGTCGATATTGCTCGGTCTGCTGTCGTGCGGCGGCGAGATAGGCGATTGGCGCGCCGGCGTCCCCGGCGCGCTCCAAGTGCTCGGCGCAAAGCGCAAGATCGCGCATCGCGAACCACGAGGCGGCGCGGCGATGAAGCTCGATGCGCCGGCGTTTCAAGAGCGCGCCGTAAACACCCTCCCAGATCAAGGCATGGGCAAACAGAAAATCAACGCCAACCGGGCGTACGAGGTTGTGGTGCACCAGCGCATCGCAAGACGCCAGCGGCACGTCGAGCAAATGAGCGACCGCATCGGCCGTGAAGCGTTGGCCGAGCACGGAGGCGGCCTGGATGGTGCGTCGATCGGGCGGTTCCAGGCGGTCAATGCGGGCCAGCACGACGCTTTGAACCGAGCCCGGCAAGCGTTCGAGCTCGCCGGCGCGCGCGCTGAGCAAGAGCTGTTCGAGGAATAATGGATTGCCTCCGGCGCGCCTGACACAGCGTTTGGTGTCGCGGCTATCGGGTGCCATGAAGCGGCTGGCAAGTCGCTCGGCGTCGGACTTCAGGAGCGGCGCGAGATCGATGGTGGAAAAGCCGACCCCGCCGGCCGCCGCGCGCCATGCCATATCGATCGGATCATGCTCGGGCCGCGTGGTCATCACCAATATATAGGGCGAGTTCCGTGCGCCGCGCGCGAGCTGCGCGAGGGTTTCCAAGGTCGTGCGGTCGGCCCAGTGAACGTCTTCGACGATGAAAAGTCGCGGCCTCTTGCGGGCGCGGCGCCGCGCCAGCCGCAAAAGGCACAGGCTGCGCCCTTCGGTGCGGGCAACGCTCGACATGGCATCGAGCATTGCCCGCATGTCGGCGGTCAGCGGCAAATCGAGCAGATCGTAGACAAAGAGCAATTGATCGGCGCCAAGATCTCGTCGACGAACCGCGTCATCGGCGGCCTGACGCCGCGCGGCCTCGTCGGCGTCAGAATGTACTCGAAGCAGGCTGCGCTGGATCGTGCCGAGCGCATTGCCGCCGGCACTGCCGAAATCGAGCACATGGCCGATATGAACGGCGAAACCCGCCTTGCGCGCGTTGTGGCGGAAATAGGCGACGAGCCGGGTCTTACCGATGCCGGCCTCACCGCGCACCAAGAGGACGGCGCCGGCGCGCGATTTTTGCGTGCTCGCGACCAGAGCCTCGAATTGCCGCCGTTCGGGGCGGCGCCCGATCATGGCGCTCCGCGCGATGCGCGTGCCGGAAGGCGCGATGCTCCGAATCCGAAACGCCGAAACCGGCTCGGCCATGCCCTTGAGCGTGAGGGGCGCCAGCGCCTCGACCTCGACCAGCTCGGCGACCGCGCGATGCACCGAGTCCGATATGATTGTTTGCTCGGGCTCGGCCGTGGCCATCAACCGAGCGGCTAAATTTACCGATTGGCCGAGCACGGTGTAGTCACGCTTTTTCGTGCTGCCGACTTCACTCGCGATGACCACACCGCTGGCCACGCCAATGTGGCACCGCAAGGGCGTGTGGAGCTTTTCGGATAGGGCCGTCAAATCGGCGTGAATCGCCAACGCCGTGCGCACCGCGCGCTCGGCATCATTGCCGTGCGCGGTCGGCGCGCCGAATAGTGCCATGACGCCATCGCCCATGTGTTTGTCGATGGTGCCGCCAAAGCGTGCGACGGTTTGGTCGACCAGCTCGAAATAGCGTTCGAGCAGGCCATGAATTTCCTCCGGGTCGCGCGTACGCGATAGCTCGGTGAAGCCCGAGAGATCAGCGAACAGGATGGTAACTTGCCGCCGTTCGCCGCTCTCCACGCCGATGACGGGCTTGGGATCAGTGATCTCGGGCGTGGCGAGCGCGGCGCCGCATTGGCCGCAAAAGCGATCTTCGGGGCCTGTTGGGTGGCCGCATGCACGACAAAATCGTCGGCCTGTTTTGGTCGCCATCGGCTTGGGTCGGCTCCGGAGGGACGATCGATCCTTTCCTTATAGCACGGGGATCGCACCCAGCCATTGATGCGGGCTTTGTCGCCAGGCGGCAGCCATGCTAAGCAAGCCTCATGGCGCTCTTGTTCATCAGTCATGTCGATTCGCCCGAGGATTGGACGCGGGCCTTTGCCAAGCTCATGCCGGAGCTTGAGGTCAGGGCCTGGCCCAATCTTGGCCGGAAGGACGAGATCGAGGTCGCCCTGGTCTGGCGGCCGCCGCGCGAATCACTGCTCGGCCTGCCCAATCTGAAGTTGATCGCCTCGCTTGGCGCCGGGGTCGATCACCTGTTGCGCGACACGCTGCTGCCCGATGGCGTGCCGGTCACGCGCTTCGTCGACGACGATCTGACCGCGATGATGACCGAATATGCCGTGCTGCATGTGCTCTCCTGCCATCGCCGTTTGCCGGAATACCTCGAGCTTCAGCGCAAGGGCGAATGGCGCGAGCTACCGCAACCCTTGGCGCGCGAACGCAAGGTCGGCGTGATGGGGCTCGGCGTGCTGGGCGGCGCGGCCGCGCGCAGACTGGCTGAATTCGGCTTCGATGTCGCGGGCTATAGCCGCTCGGCCAAATCGCTTGCGGGCGTCACGGTATTCGCCGGGCGCGATCAGCTCAAGCCGTTCCTCGCGCGCACGGAAATTCTCGTCAACCTGCTGCCATTGACTCCCGACACCGAAGGGTTGGTTGACCGCGCGCTCTTGGGTGCGCTGCCGAAGGGCGCGAGCTTCATCAATCTCGGTCGCGGCGGTCATGTGGCGGAGGCGGATCTCGCCGCCGCGCTTGAATCCGGCCAGATCAGGGCCGCGATCCTCGATGTTTTCCGGAAAGAGCCGCTGCCGGCCGAAAGCCCGTTCTGGACTCATCCGCGCGTCATCGTCACGCCACATGTCGCCTCGATCACCAATCCCGAATCGGGCGCGCGCAAGATCATCGAGAATTTGAAGCGTATCCGTCAGGGACTTGCGCCACTCAATCGGGTTGATCCGTCAATCGGCTATTAGGCACATAGCGCGGAAGCGAGGGCGTCCTTGTTCGAGAGCGGTCTCGGTAAGCGACTTTTGCCGATCCTCTTGCTGTTCGCGGCGTCGGGGCCCTATGGCGCGTGCTTCTCGATGAACCGCTTCGCGACCGAAGACGGCATTCCGTTTCTGCCCTATGTGTTCCTCTACAGCGCGTTCGGCACGGTGATGCTGCTAGCGGCGTGTGCCGTCTTCCGCCAATGGCCGCGCCTGACGCGCCGGCACATTCTCGTCTATCTTTCGATCGGCGCGTTCGGCCTTGCCATTCCCTATTGCATCTTCATGGTCGCGGCCGAGAAATTGCCGGCTGGCATTGTCGGCATCGGGCTCACCCTCGCGCCGCTGCTCACTTATGTCTGGGCCATGCTGCTGCGCATGGATCGATTCAATTTGATCCGCATCGGCGGCATCATCGCCGGCATCGCGGCGGTGTTGCTGATCCTCATTCCGCAATCGAGCCTGCCTGAAGAAGGCATGGGAGCCTGGGTATTGTTCGCGCTTCTGGGACCGCTCTCGTTCTCGCTCGCCGCCATCGGTGGCGCTGTGTTCCAGCCCAAGGAAGCCGAGCCGCTCGAGATCGCGACCGGTGTGATGGTCGCCGGCACGA
>CAMDDO010000054.1 GCA_945892755.1 Rhizobium sp. Q54
GTATCAGGGAATACGGTCGAGGGCTTCGACGCCGCAGAGGGCGATTTTCGCCGCAGCCCGGCGGGACACGCCGATTTCGGGCGTCTGGTTCGTCGCCGGGCCTTGACGATGCGCCCGGCATCGCCGGCGGCCCGGCTTCTGCCATTCGCACCGAAATCGGCAGCGTCGCGGCCATGACGAATTCCCAAACAGGCTCTTAGATCAGCGGGTGCGCTCGGTGATCCGGATAATCACGTCAATGCCCGCCACGCGTGTGCCTTTGGGTGGCGGGGGCCCAATGGCGACTTGTACGAGATCGCCGGCGACATCGACCAGCTGGCCCGAGCCCTCGTGATAGAAGTGATGGTGA
Source organism: Rhizobium sp. Q54 (assembly GCA_945892755.1). Taxonomy (GTDB): domain Bacteria; phylum Pseudomonadota; class Alphaproteobacteria; order UBA828; family UBA828; genus SHWC01. The sequence continues at coordinate 350 of CAMDDO010000054.1, forward strand.
TGGCTCAGATTGGTATCGAAATAGGACCGGCCAGTGCCAATCGCGAGCTCGTGCAAAAGCCCGGCGCGTGTGAACTGATGCAAGGTGTTGTAGATCGTCGCGAGCGAAACCGCGACATTGAGGGCGCGGGCCTCGGCATGGAGCTGCTCGGCCGTGACATGCCGGTCGCCCTTGGCAAACAGCGCTCGCGCCAGCGCGATGCGCTGGCGGGTCGGCCGCAAGCCCGCCGCGCGTAGGCGCGTGATCGCATCGCGGATCACCTGTTCGCTCGGGGCGCTCATGGCCATGACCTTCAATTCGGCCGGACCGTCGAAGCGTCCAGCGATGCCGTGATGTAACTCATATTAGAATGGTTCTCAAGAGCGCCGATTGCCCGCTCTCAGTCTCCGGTCAGCAGGCGCTCGACGAGCTGCTTGACCGTTGGGATGAAGCCATTGCCATAAAACGGGTCCGAGGCGAACTGGTAGGCGCCATGGCCGGAGAACATGAGTTGCTGGTCAATATCATCGCCGTGAATGATGGTCTGAAGCGTCTTTTGAATGCAGTAGCTGCGCGGATCGGCCTTCTTGCCGGTTGAGTTGGTGGCGTTGGTCGCCCAATTGCTAAAACGGCACTGACTGAGACAGCCCATGCACGCGGCTTGATCGTCCCTGATCTCGCGCGCCTTCTCGGCCGTGACGAAGACCAGCGTCGAATCCGGGGTCTTCACCGGCGTATCGAAGCCTTGCGTGACCCATTCCTGCGCACGCAGGGCATCGCCCGCGGTGAGGTAATAGATGCGCGCACGCGGCCCGCCGGTAAACGCGATGGCATGATCGCCGATCGGCTCCTCGGTATAGACGACCTGACGCTGCTCGCGCTCCTCCAACTCCCGGATGAATCGGTTGCGCACCGCCGACGAATAGAAGCCGGTCGGGCTGAAGCGGTTGAGGCGAACGTCGCCGTCCTTGAGGGTGAGCAGGATACGCTTCCAGGCCTCCGAAATCGGGCTTTCCCGAGTCAGCAGCGGTCGCGTGCCGAACTGAAAGGCAATCGGCCCGAGCTCCGGGTTTTCGATCCAATCCGACCAATCGCGCAAATACCAGACGCCGCCAGCCATGATGATCGGCACATCGCCAAGTCCATATTCGCGCATTTGATTGCGCAATTCGAGCACGCGCGGATAGGGCGTTTCGGGCTTCTCCGGATCCTCGACATTGGAGAGGCCATTATGGCCGCCCGCGCGCCAGGGATCCTCATAGACCACGCCGCCAAGAAACTCCGAGGCCCGGTGATAGGCGCGCTTCCATAGCGCGCGAAACGCCCGCGACGAGGAAACGATCGGATAATAATAAACACCGTAGCGCGCCGCGATTTCACCCAAGCGATAGGGCATGCCGGCGCCGCAGGTCACGCCGTGGATCAGCCCACGGGTCCGCTCGAGCACGCCCTGGAGCACGCGCTCGCAACTCGCCATTTCCCAGAGCACGTTCACGTGGATGCGGCCTTCGCCACCCGACATCTCGTGCGCGATGCGGGCCTGCGCAACGCCACCCTCGATGGCGTAATTCACCAGCTCCTCGTGGCGTTCCTTGCGGGTACGCCCTCGATAGATCTGCGGGATGACGCGGCCTTCGGAATCGTAGGAATCGGCGTTGACGCCCGAGAAGGTGCCGACGCCGCCGGCGGCCGCCCAGGCGCCGGAACTCGACCCACTAGAGACGGCGATGCCCTTGCCGCCTTCGACCAGAGGCAGGGCCTCCCGGCCAGAGATCACCAGGGACTTGAGCGCCTTCAACCATTCCTCCCTGTCCGATCGCCGTCAACGCGGCCACCCGGATGGATAGAAATTAGTGCCGCCTGGAACCGATTACAAACCCCTCTCTGGTCCGGCGGCGGCGGGCCAAGCGGGAAGCCCGGGAATCGGGGGCTTTGAGACGCCCCCGCCCGGCCTCGTCCTGCCTAATTGGCTGCCTGCTGGGGTTGGGCCGCCTGCTGGCTCAGGTCTTCTCCAGTCGCCTGATCGACAACCTTCATGCTCAGCTTGACCTTGCCGCGCTCGTCGATCGCCAGGACCTTGACCTTGACCGCATCGCCCTCCTTGACCACGTCGCCGACCGCCTTGACGCGGCCTTGCGACAGCTCGGAGATGTGAACCAGGCCGTCGCGATTGCCGATGAAATTCACGAAGGCGCCGAAATCCACGACCTTCACGACCTTGCCGGTATAGATCACGCCCAGCTCCGGCTCGGCGATGATATCGCGGATGCGCTTGACCGCCGCCTCACCTGCCGCCGCCTCGATCGCGGCGATCTTGATCGTGCCATCGTCCTCGATGTCGATCTTGGTGCCCGTGCTCTCACAGATTTCGCGGATCACCTTGCCGCCCGTGCCGATGATTTCGCGAATGCGATCCTTCGGAATTTGGATGATCGTGATGCGCGGCGCGTTCTCGCTGACCGAATCGCGCGGCCGTCCGATTGCCTTGCCCATTTCGCGGAGGATATGCAGACGCCCGTCGCAGGCCTGACGTACCGCGACCATCATGATCTCCTCGGTGATCGAGGTAATCTTGATGTCCATCTGGAGCGCGGTGATACCGATCTCGGTGCCGGCGACCTTGAAGTCCATGTCGCCGAGATGGTCTTCATCCCCAAGGATGTCGGAGAGCACGGCAAAGCCAGAATCCTCCTTGATCAACCCCATGGCGATGCCGGCCACCGGATTGCCCAGCGGCACGCCGGCGTCCATCATCGCCATCGACGCGCCGCACACGCTGGCCATCGAGGACGAGCCATTCGACTCGGTGATTTCCGAAACGACGCGCATGGTGTACGGGAAGTCGGCTTTTTCCGGCAGAAGCGGTCGCACCGCGCGCCAGGCGAGCTTGCCGTGGCCGATCTCGCGACGTCCCGGCGACCTGAGGAAGCTGGCTTCACCGGTCGCGTAGGGCGGGAAATTGTAGTGCAACATGAAGTGCTCGCGGAACTCGCCCTCGAGCACGTCCATGATCTGCTCGTCCTGTCCGGTGCCGAGCGTCGCGACGACCAATGCCTGAGTCTCGCCACGGGTAAACAGCGCCGAGCCATGCGCGCGCGGCAGAACGCCAACCTGGCAATCGATCGGGCGGATGTCCTTGGTGCCACGGCCATCGATGCGCCGGCCCTCGGCGAGAATCTTGCCGCGCACGATGTCCTTCTCGATGTGCTTCAACATGCCGCGGACCGCGACCGCATTGACGCCTTCCTCGGCGCCGATCGTCGTCATCACGCGGTTCTTCACCGTATCGAGCTTGGTGACGCGGTCCTGCTTGCCGATTGTGGCGTAGGCATCGCGCAGGCCCCCCTCGGCGGTGGCGCGCACGCGCGCCTCAAGCGCGACATAGGCTGCGTCTTCCGCCGGAAGCGGCCAGGGCTCCTTGGCGCAGGCTTCGGCGAGCGCGATGATCGCCTCGATCACCGGGCGCGATTCCTTATGCCCGAAGCTGACCGCGCCGAGCATGATGTCTTCGCTGAGCTCCTTGGCCTCGGATTCGACCATGAGCACGCCCTCGCCAGTGCCGGCGACAATAAGGTCGAGCTTGGACTCGGCCATCGCCTTCAGCGTCGGGTTGAGCACGTACTGGCCATCGATATAGCCGACCCGACAGCCCACCACCGGCCCGAGGAACGGCAGGCCCGAAAGCGTCAGCGCTGCCGAGGCACCGACCAGCGCCACGACGTCGGGATCGTTTTCAAGGTCGTGCGAGAGCACGGTGCAGATGACTTGCGTTTCGTTGTGATAGCCGTGCACGAAAAGCGGCCGGAGCGGCCGGTCGATCAGCCTTGAGGTGAGCGTCTCCTTTTCGCTGGGTCGCCCCTCGCGCTTGAAGAAGCCGCCCGGAATCTTGCCGGCGGCGAACGCCTTTTCCTGGTAATTGACGGTCAGCGGCAGGAAATCCGTGCCTGGCTTGACCGTGCGTTGCGCGACCGCGGTGCACAGCACCGTGGTCTCGCCATAGGTCACGAGCACCGCGGCGTCGGCCTGGCGCGCGATGCGCCCGGTCTCGAGCACGAGTTTGCGCCCGCCCCACTGAATTTCCTTGCGTGTAACTTGGAACATTCTTTCTTCCTTCCACCTTTGGAGGCCGTGGCCCTACGCCAACGGCTCCAGCGGACGCGAGCCCTATGCCCACGCCCTATTCATTATTGCCACGGTCCCAACAAACATGGCCGACGCACCAATGGCGCGTCGGCACGCAAAGCAACCTGATGCTTGAACCGGCGGTCTGCCCGCGCCCCGCGCGGGTCGGGAGCCGGCAAGGAAGCAGATTGCTATTTCCTAAGCCCCAGACGTTGGATCAGTTCGCCATAACCTGCGGCATTGGTGCGCCGGAGATAGTCAAGCAAGCGACGCCGGCGACTCACCATCATGAGAAGGCCACGCCGCGAATGAACGTCCTTCTGATGGGTCTTGAAGTGCCCGGTCAGATTGTTGATGCGTTCGGTTAGGATCGCCACTTGAACCTCGGGCGAGCCGGTATCGCCCTTCTTGCGACCATAATCGGCGATAAGGCCGGACTTGCGTTCCAGCGTAATCGACATCTAAGTCTCCATATCTCAGAGGTTGAACACGCGGACCGGCCTCAGCCGTCCGGCTACGATCTCGGCAATCGCGATCAGCCGATCATCGCACCGGGCCTGGACCAAACGACCGGCTTCGGCGACATGCGCCGTTCCGAAGGCTTGGCCGTGCCTGAGACGGGCCGCCTCGTCTGCCGTTAAGACCAGAGCCGGGATGTCGGCCAGCACGGTCTCGACCGGAAACAGGTGGCGAACGAGCGCCGCACTATGCCCCAGGGTTTCCAGGCTTTCCAGCGAAATCGCTTGGCTCTCGCCAAACGGCCCGACCGCGGTTCGGCGAAGCATGGCGACGAATCCGACCGTGCCCAGCGCGACGGCCAAATCGCGCGCCAGAGCGCGCACATAGACCCCTTTGCCGCAAACGACCTCCAATTCAGCCTCGTCGGGTGTCGTATTGAGCAGGACCAGACGATGAATCTCGGCCCGGCGCGGGGCGAGATCGAGCGGCGTGCCTTGCCGCGCCGCCTGATAGGCCCTCCGCCCGCCGACCTTGAGCGCCGAGAACGCCGGCGGAAGCTGCACGATCTCGCCAGTGAACGCGGGCAGCGCCGCCACGATCGCGGCACGGTCTGGCCGCACCGGGCTGGTCGCGACCACCTCGCCCTCGGCGTCGTCCGTAGTCCGGCTTTCGCCGAAGCGCACGGTGAAGCGATAGGTTTTCCGCCCGGTCATGGCGAATTGAACGGTCTTGGTCGCCTCGCCGAGCGCGATTGGCAGGATTCCGGTCGCGAGCGGATCAAGCGTGCCGCCATGGCCGACACGCGCCGCGCCGGTGACGCGTTTGACGACGGCGACCGCTTTGGCCGAACTCAGGCCGAGCGGCTTGTCAATCGCGAGCCAACCATTGATCGACGCCCGCGAGGGCACCACGCGCTCAATCATGCGCCGACGGGGGTGTTTGGCGCAGCAAGGTCTCGATGCGGGCGGCCTCCTCGAAGGTCTCGTCGAGTTCGAAGTGGAGTTCCGGCGACATGCGGAGCGCCACGCGGCGGTCGACCTCGTGGCGCAGATAGCCGGCCGCGCGGTTCAATGCCTTGATGACCTCGCCGGCATGGCTGCCCCCGAGTGGCATGACATAGGCGCGCGCATGCCGAAGATCGGGCGTGACCCTGACCTCGGTCACCGTGATGGTTGTGCCTTGCAGCGCTGGATCGCGCAAATGGCCCCGCGCCAACGCCTCGACCAGCGCCGCGCGCAAAAGCTCGCCGACCTTGAGCTGGCGTTGGCCGGGTCCAGCCCCGGTTCGCTTGGTGCGTCGCGTCATACCGATTACGCGGCGGTCTCGCCCGCCGCCCCAGCCCGGATCAACGTCAATCTCAGGCGCCGAGAGTCCGCGCGACCTCTTCGAGCTCATAGAACTCGAGCACGTCGCCGTCGCGCAGATCATGGTAATTCTCGAACGCCATACCGCACTCGAAGCCTTCCTTGACCTCGCGAACCTCTTCCTTGAATCGCTTGAGGGTCTTGAGCGAGCCGTCGTGGATCACGACGCTGTCGCGGATCAGGCGCACCCGCGCGCCGCGCTTGACCAGACCTTCGGTCACGCGACACCCCGCGACCTTGCCGACTTTCGTAATATCGAACACTTGGAGCACCTGGGCATTGCCGAGAAAGCGCTCGCGCAGCGTCGGCTTCAACATGCCTTCGAGCGCGGCACGCGCATCGTCGACGATGTCATAGATCACCGCGTAGTAGCGGATATTGACGCCATCGCGCCGGGCAAGCTCGCGCGCCTGCTGATTGGCGCGCACGTTGAAGCCGACGATCAGCGCCTTCGAGGCATTGGCGAGCGTCACGTCGGATTCGGTGATGCCGCCGACGCCAGAGTGCAGGACCCGGACGGAAACCTCAGAGGTCGACAGCTTCTCGAGCGCGGACACGATCGCCTCGACTGAACCATGCACGTCCGCCTTGACCACGACGGGCAGGGTCTGGAGTTCTGCCGCCGTGCCCTTGCTCGAAATCATCTGTTCGACGGTGGCGCGGCCTGTCATCGAGACGCGTTGGGCGCGCGCGCGGCTGGTGCGGAACTCGGTGACTTCGCGCGCGCGGCGCTCGTTCTCGACCACGACGAATTCGTCGCCCGCATCCGGCACATCCTGCAAACCGAGAACTTCGATCGGCATGGCCGGTCCGGCCTTCGCGACATTCTTGCCCTTGTCGTCGATCAGCGCGCGGACGCGACCCCATTGCGCGCCGGCGACCACGATGTCGCCGACACTGAGCGTGCCGACCTGCACCAACAGCGTCGAGACGACGCCGCGACCGCGATCGATCTTCGCCTCGAGCACCGCCCCCTCGGCGGCGCGGTTCGGGTTCGCCTTGAGCTCAAGAATCTCGGCTTGCAAGAGGATGGCCTCCTCAAGCTTGTCGAGGTTCAGCTTCTTGATCGCGGAGACCTCGACCGAGAGCACGTCGCCGCCATGTTCTTCGGTCACGATGCCGTGCGACAGCAATTCGGTGCGCACCCGGGAGGGATTCGCATCCGGCTTGTCGATCTTGTTGATGGCGACGATCAACGGCACGCCGGCCGCCTTGGCGTGATTGATCGCCTCCACGGTCTGCGGCATCACGCCGTCATCCGCGGCGACCACGAGCACGACGATGTCGGTCACCTTGGCGCCGCGCGCGCGCATCTGCGTGAACGCCTCGTGGCCCGGCGTGTCGATGAAGGTAATGCGTTTGCCGGACGGTGCCACGACTTGATAGGCGCCGATATGCTGCGTGATGCCGCCGGCCTCGCCGGCCGCGACCGCGGTCTCGCGCAGGGCATCCAAGAGCGAGGTCTTGCCATGATCGACATGGCCCATGATCGTGACCACGGGCGGGCGCGGCGCGAGCAGGCTCGCGTCATCGACCTCGCCTTTGAGGCCGATCTCGACATCGGATTCCGACACCCGTTTCACCTTATGGCCGAACTCGGCAACGATCAGCTCGGCCGTGTCGGCGTCAATCGATTGCGTGACGGTCGCGGGCGAACCCATGTTGAACAATGATTTGACGACATCGGCCACCCGCACCGCCATGCGACTGGCCAGCTCCTGCACGGTGATGGTCTCGGGCAGCACGACCTCGCGCACGATCGCCTGCTTCTCCTCGGCGGCCGCGCCCATCTGAAGCCGGCGCTCGCGCTCGCGCTGACGGCGAAACGCCGCGACGCTGCGCGCGCGCTCGATGCCCTCTTCGGCATGGAGCGCCTGCACCACCGTGATGCGCGCGCTGCCACGGCGCTGCCCGGCGCGGTCGCGCCGAACAGCCGGCGCCTTGGGCCGCTGCACCTCGCCGCCTTTGCGGCGCGCCCGACTTGCTTCGTCCTCGTCCTCGAGCATGGCCGGCAGCGCCGCTCCCGGCACGGTGGGAGCCGCGCGCTGCGGCTGTGGCGCCACGCCGATCGAGGGAGGCGCGACGGCGATCGGAAGCTCGACCGCGCCGGAAGCCGGTGTGAGGCGGCGCGCCGCCTCTTCTTCCGCTCGGCGCCGCGAATCATCTTCCGCCTTGCGACGCAGCGCCTCTTCCTGCGCCCGGCGCTCGGCCTCGATGCGCTCGGCAGCGAGCCGGCGCTCATCGGCAGCGCGCCGCGCCGCGTCTTCTTCCGCGCGCTCTCGCGCGATGCGCTCGGCGCGCATCGCATCGCCGACCGCACGCGACCGTGCCGCCTTTTCTTCGTCGCTCAGCGTTCGCAGCACAACGCCCGTCTTTGGCGCGCCGGCGCTTTGCGCCGAACGCTGGGTGGTCGCCTCGCTTCCAGCGCTGGCGCGGCCGGCTGACGGGCCCGCCTGCGCGCCACCTTCACCCGCCGCAGAACCTTCGCCGCGCCCAATCGTCCGCTTCTTGCGCACCTCAACCGCGACCGCGCGGCTGCGCCCATGAGAGAAGCTCTGCCTGACCTGCCCGGTCTCGACCGTCTTCTTCATCTCAAGTCGGCCGGACGGTCGCTTCAGCGTCAGGGTCTTGTGCTCGCCGTCGCTGGCCTTGTCCTCGTCGGTCATGCGTTTCCGTCTCGATCATTCGCCGTTGCTGATACCGCCTCGGTGATTGCCAAGGACGGGCGAAAGCCGTTGAGCCGCTCGAACGCGGCCATGAAGCTGGTCGCGAGATGACCTGCCTCCAGCGCGACATGGACCGCCTCGTCTCGCCCCAGCGCCGGGCCAAGTTCGGCGCGGCTGAAGCATCTGACCACCGGCGTCGCACCAGCCCGCGCGGCCATTCGCGTCGCCGCATCGGGGGCGGCGTCCGCCGCGTCGATCAGAACCGCCGCGCGGCCCGAAGCGAGCAGCGCCCGCACCTTGTCATGGCCGACCGCGACCACGCCGGCCCGACGCGCCATGCCCAATATGCCAAGCGCGCGCATCACGAGTTGGCGCTCGACTTCATCGACCAGGCCGGGCTCGACGACGACGTTGGTTTTCGCGGCCCGAGCGAAGGCGTTGCGCGCGCAGGCGAGCGCCAGCGTCTCTCGTGTCGCGCTGACCCATAGCCCGCGCCCGGGCAGACGTTCGGCAAGGTCCGGCACGATTCGTTGATCCGGTCCGACCACAAAGCGCAAAAGCGCGCGACGCGGCAGGGTTCGGCGCGTGACGACGCATGTGCGCTCGCCCGTCTCGGCGGTCTTCCGCCGTTCGGCGCGCGTCGCTTCGCCGCCCGCGTCGTTCAATTCGATCATTCGGCCTTCGTCGCCTCCGCCGTGCCACCCGCGGCCCCGGGCAATCCATCAGGAAACCAATGGGCGCGCGCCGCCATGATGATCGCGTTTGCCTCATCGGCCGACGGCGCCTGCGTGCCCAGCAACTCGCTCAGCTCATCGCCGGCAAGGTCGGCCACGTCGTCGAGCGTCTTGACGCCCTTCTGGCCAAGCGTCACCAGCATTTCGGCGCTCAGACCAGGCAGCTCAGCGACCGCGTCCTCGACGCCAAGATCGCGGCGGCGCGCGGTGAGAATAGCCTCGCGCTCGAGCAGATATTCCCGCGCGCGCCCCTGCAACTGCGTCGCGATCTCCTCGTCGAAGCTCTCGACCGAAGCCAGATCGGCAATCGCCACGTAGGCGACATCCTCGACCGTCGAGAAGCCTTCGGTAACCAAGAGATGGGCAATCACTTCGTCAATGTCGAGAGCCTCGATGAACATGCGCGAACGGGAGCGGAATTCTTCCTGGCGCCGGTCGGATTCTTCCGCCTCGGTCAGGATGTCGATGCTCCAGCCGGTCAGCTGCGAGCCAAGCCGCACATTCTGCCCGCGCCGTCCGATCGCGAGACTGAGCTGATCATCGGGCACGACGACCTCGACGCGGCTCGAATCCTCATCCAACACGACCTTCGAGACCTCGGCTGGCGCCAGCGCGTTGACGATGAACGTCGCCGGGTTGGCCGACCACTGGATGATGTCAATACGCTCGCCCTGCAACTCGCTGACCACGGCTTGCACGCGCGAGCCGCGCATGCCAACGCAGGCGCCGACCGGATCGATGCCGGAATCGCGCGAGATCACCGCGATCTTGGCGCGGCTGCCGGGATCGCGCGCGACCGCTTTGATCTCGATGATGTTGTCGTAGATTTCAGGCACTTCCTGCGCGAACAGCTTCGACATGAATTGCGGATGGGTGCGCGACATGAAGATCTGCGGTCCGCGCGGCTCGCGGCGCACGTCGTAGATATAGCCGCGCACGCGATCGCCATTGCGATACTTCTCGTGCGGCAGCAAATCTTCGCGACGAATCACCGCCTCGGCGCGTCCGAGATCGACCGTCAGCCCGCCATATTCGCTGCGCTTGACCAAGCCGCTCGCGATTTCGCCGACGCGGTCCTTGTATTCTTCGTATTGCCGGGCGCGCTCAGCCTCGCGCACTTTTTGTACGATCACCTGCTTGGCGGTTTGCGCGGCGATGCGGCCAAAATCGATCGGCGGCAGCGGATCGGCGATGAAATCGCCCACTTCGGCGGCGGGGTTGCGTTCCTGCGCGGTTTTGACGTCGATCTGCGTCGCCTCGTTCACGATCGGATCCGCGACTTCGAGAAAGCGCATCAGGCGTATCTCGCCGGTCTTGCGGTCGATCTCGGTGCGGATGTCGTGCTCTTGGCCATATTTGCGCTTGCCCGCGTGAGTGATCGCCTGCTCCATCGCGTCGAGCACGAGATCGCGGTCGATGCCTTTCTCGCGGGCCACTGCATCGGCAACCTGCAAAAGCTCGAACCGGGCTAATCCGACAGTCTCCATCTGACCCTCTATCCCTTAGCCACCGGGCTGGCTTGCCGCGATCAGCGCATCGGTAAGCACCAGTTTGGCCGATTGAATCGCATCGAACGGCAGTTCGATCGGCCCTTTGCCTTCATCCACGACCAGACGGATGTTCTCGCCGGCCGTGCCTAGCAATTGGCCATGGAAGCGACGCCGCCCTTCGATCGGCGCTACCAGTTCGAGCCTGGCGATATGGCCGGCGAAGCGGTCATAATCAGTCAGGCGCACCAGCGGCCGGTCGATTCCGGGCGAGCTTACTTCGAGCATATAGGCGCTCTTGATCGGGTCTTCGACATCGAGGATCGCCGAGATCGTGCGGCTCACTTCGGCGCACGAATCGACCGTCAGCGGGCCCCGATCGGCACGCTCGATCATCACCTGCAATATCGGCCTATCCCGCCCTGAGAGCCGAGCCCTGACGAGCTCGTAACCCATAGCGGCGAGGCTCGGGCTGATCAATTCCTCAATCCTTTGCGTCGGTCGCATCGATCCTGCTTGGGCGGAACCACAGGAAAACAAAAAAGTGGGCAACCGCCCACCCCGTGACCAACCGCCCGAACTCTTCACGTAGCCGAGAAAATACGCGGCGCCCCCCGTGCTTTCAAGGCGAATCTGGCGTCTCGGCCAACCCCGGCCGGCCCTGGTCTGATCCCCGCGCAAGCCGCCGGAAGCAAAAATAAAAGGGTCGGCGGCCCTGGCGCAGCGCCTTGGCTTCGTAGCGCGTGGCCGGCCAATCATCCGGCCGGGTCCGCCAATCGGCCGCTCCACGCGCGGTCCAAGCGAAGGCCGGATGCCGGGTGAGGTGAAATAGCATCCAGCGGGCATAGTCGGCGTGGTCGGTGGCTAGGCGGAGCTCGGCGCCGTCCTTCAGGATCGCGGCGAAACGGTCGAGCGTACCGGGCCCGACGATGCGCCGCTTATTGTGGCGTCTCTTGGGCCAGGGATCGGGGTAAAGCACGAAAAGCCGCCCGATCGAGGCGTCGTCCAGCCGAGCCAGCAAGAGCCGGGCATCATCGACAAAAATTCGAACATTGCCGAGCCGTTCGGCCTCGACCCGGCTCAGGAGGCCGGCGACACCGTCGACAAACGGCTCGCAGCCGATGAAACCGATCTCCGGATGGGCCAAGGCTTGGGCCGCGAGGTGCTCGCCCCCGCCAAAGCCGATTTCGAGCCAAACTTCGGTGATCCCGGCGGGAAACAGCATGCGCGGCTCGAGCCTTGTCCGCCCTTCTTCGGGCAAGACGAGTTGGAGCCGGGGCAGTTCCGTCTCAAGCAGTGCCTTGCGGCCGGCCCGGAGCTTATGACCCCGGCGCCGGCCATAGACGAAGCGCTGGACCTCGCTCATCGCCGCGGCGCGGCGATGGAGAATTGCGCGGCGGGGCTCAGCCGAGCTCGGCGCGCAGCCGGTCGATCAAGTCCGTGCGCTCCCACGAGAAGCCGCCATCAGGGTCGGGCGCGCGTCCAAAATGGCCATAGGCCGAGGTCCGCGCATAGATCGGTCGATTAAGATTGAGATGCTCGCGAATGCCGCGCGGCGAGAGATCCATGACCTTGGTCAGCGCCTTCGACAGCCGCTCTTCATCGAGCTTCCCGGTGTCATGGGTATCGACATAGACCGAGAGCGGCTTGGCCACGCCGATCGCGTAGGCGAGCTGGATCGTACAGCGGTCGGCATAGCCGCCGGCGACGACATTCTTGGCCAGATAGCGCGCGGCGTAGGCGGCCGAGCGGTCGACCTTGGTCGGGTCCTTGCCCGAGAAGGCGCCGCCGCCATGAGGCGCCGCGCCGCCATAGGTGTCGACGATGATCTTGCGCCCGGTCAGGCCCGCGTCGCCATCAGGTCCGCCGATCACGAAACGACCGGTCGGGTTGACGTAGAACTCCTTCTCCGGGCACATCCAACCCTTGGGCAACACGTTGAGCACGTGAGGGCGCACGATCTCGCGCACGTCGTCCTGCGAAAGGTGGGCGGCGTGCTGGGTCGAGACCACGATGGAGGTGGCGCGCATCGGCTTTTTGTCGCGGTACTCAAGCGTGACTTGGCTCTTCGCATCGGGGCCGAGTCCGGGCTCGGCGCCGGAGTGGCGCGCCTCGGCCAGCGAGCGCAGAATACCGTGCGCATAATGGATCGGCGCCGGCATGAACGCCTCGGTCTCGCGACAGGCATAGCCGAACATGATGCCCTGATCGCCCGCGCCTTCGTCCTTGTTGCCGGCCGCATCGACGCCCATCGCAATGTCGGCGGACTGCGCATGGATATGGACTTCGACATGGGCACGCGCCCAGTGGAAGCCCTCTTGCTCATAGCCGATCTGGCGCACGCATTCGCGCGCGACGTCCTCGAGCTTATCCTTGGTGATGCTTGCCGGTCCGCGCGTCTCGCCGGCGAGCACGATCCGGTTTGTCGTCACCAAGGTCTCGCACGCGACGCGCGAAAATGGATCGGCCGTCAAATAGGTGTCGACGACCGCATCGGAAATCCTGTCGCACACCTTGTCGGGGTGCCCCTCGGCGACCGACTCGCTGGTGAAAAGGTAGTTCTTAAGCGCCACGCCCATCTCCTATGAAGCACCAGCGGCTGCGCCTTGGCGCGCGCGTCATGCCGCGCCAGCCGTCGGCCGAATTTGGAGGGTCGCACTATGAGCGGGGCGCCGCTCCCGGGTCAAGCATCGGAGCGGCCCGCGGCGCATGGGCCTTCGGCGTCAGGATGGGTCGCCGCCCCGCTCCTTCGACGCCGCTCCGCGCATCGCGGCAAGCGTCTTGATCAAGTCATAGACGCGACGACGAATCTCAGGTTCTTCGATCCTGTAATAGGCCCGCACCAATTCGAGCGTCTCGCGCCGTTCCAATGGATGGGAATCGGCCAGCGCGCCACTCGCGTTGCTGTCACCATTGGGCGGCGCGGGCTTCGGCGCATCGTCCAATCCATCAAAGAAATAGGCGACGGGCACATCGAGAACACGGGCGAGCTGATAGAGCCGGCTCGAGCCGATCCGGTTGACGCCGCGCTCATATTTCTGAACCTGCTGAAACGTCAGATCCAGGAGCTCTCCGAGTTTTTCCTGGCTCATGCCGAGCAAGGTGCGGCGCAGACGGAGCCGCTTGCCGACATGGAGGTCTACGGGATTAGGACTGATCGCCACGGACTCTCGCCTGCATCCGAGCCCGCCGCCATGCGAACCCACGGAAACGTCTGTCCAAGACTCCTCGGGAGAACCGAGGTAGTCCTATTGCTCTATTTATTTTGGCAGCGCCGCCGAGACGGCGCAATCGACATAGCGCGGCGCATGAACGTGTGAAATTGGGAATGAGTCATGATTGGCGATGTCACAGTGACATCGTTCGCTTCCTTTCCAAACGGTAACGAATACGACGAAACAATATCATAGCGGTGCCGGCGATCATCATGGCGGACCACGGCCAACCGCCGAACCGAGCAAAAGGCGGGGCGCTCACGGCCGGCTCGGGCAAATTCGCGTCGATCACGCCCTCGGCGCCGAGTGGCAAGCGGTGAACGATTCGGCCGTAGGAATCGATCACGGCCGAGACGCCGGTGTTTGCTGCTCGAACCAGCGGAATGCCCTGTTCCACGGCCCGCAGCCTGGCGCTCGCCAGATGCTGATAGGGCCCGGAGCTGACGCCGAACCAGCCATCGTTCGTCAAGTTGAGTAGCCAGGCCGGGCGGGGGCCCTCGGGCGCGACCACACCGTCAGGAAAGATCGCTTCATAGCAAATGCTTGGCGAGACCGGCGGGAGGCCATCAAACGCCAGAGTGCGCGGCCCTGGCCCGGCGCTGAAGTCGAGCGACCCTGGGGTGATCTTGTCGAGGTCGAGCAGCGAGCGGAGCGGCACGTATTCGCCAAACGGCACCAGGTGATGCTTGTCATAGGTAGCGATCAAGCCCCTTTCGGCGGAGACCACTTGCAAGCTGTTCCAGACCTGCCAGGCGCCGGCGCTATCCTGCGCGCGACGCGGCGCGCCGGTGATGAGAGTCGCTCCGGCGGGCAACTCACGAGTCAGGAAGCTCAGTACCGACGGGTCTTCATCGATCACGAAGGGCATCGCGGCCTCGGGCCAAACCACCAGATCGAGCGGCCGCGTGCTTGGTTGCAGGCTGAGCGCGATGTGGCGCGCGACGATCTCGTCGCGCCTGTCACTCCGCCATTTGACGCTCTGCGCAATATTGGGCTGCACGATGCGAAGGTAGGGCCCATCCGCCTTGATATCGGGCGGCGGTGCGAGCGCAAGGCGTACCGTTCCGCCCAGCCAGACCGCGACAAGGATCACCAATAGCCCCGGCACGGCAAGAGCGCGCCGCCGCGACCGCGATTCGCCGAGCAGCGCAGCCAGCGCGCCGGCAAAGACCATGACCAAGCTTTGGCCATAGGCGCCGAGCAGCGCGCTGAGCTGCACCATCGCGTCCGACAGGGCAAATGTTGAGCCGGCCAGGTTCCAAGGGAAGCCCGTCAGAATGTGGCCGCGCAGCCATTCGAGCCCGCTCCAAATCAGTGCGAAAGCGAGGACCCGCCACAGGCCATCGAGCCTCAAGAGATAGAGCAGCAGGGCACCGACGGCATGGAACAGCGCAAGACCGCCGGCGATGCCGATCACGGCCGGGGCGACCAGCCAGCCATAGCGCTCGGCATCGGTCATCAGCGCGAAACCAAGCCAGTAGAGACCCGCGAGGAAGAAACCGAAGCCAAACCAGAAACCGGTGGCGAAGGCGGACCCTGGCGAGCGCGCGCCCGCGATCAGCCAAATCAGACCGCCAAGCGCGATCGGGAATAGCGGCAGCGCATGAACCGGCGGAAGCGTCGAAGCCAGACCAACGCCGAGACCGAGGGCAAGCACGACGCGCTTGATGCCGCGCAGCGCGCCGGTCGATCGCGCAAGGGATTCCAGATTAGGGGTGGCGCGCGCGAGCGCAGGCTCCAGCCTCACGCCGTGGTCGGGCCTTGGGCGTCACCGCGTCGAATGCACAGCCGCTTGACGCGCCGCGGATCGGCATCCAGCACTTCGAAGATCAGGCCGCTCGGATGGGCAATGCGCTCGCCGCGTCGCGGCACGCGGCCGGCAAGATCGGTAACCAGCCCACCGATCGTCTCGATATCTTCATCGTCTTCTCCAGCGAGAAGCTCGATGCCAAGTTTTTCCTCGAGCGCCTCAAGGGCGGCGCGGGCGTCCGCCTCGATGCTGCCGTCAGGCGCCTGCACCATTTGCGGCGGCGTCACTTCATCGTGCTCATCTTCGATCGAGCCGACAATTTCCTCGACCAGGTCAGTGATCGTAACCAAGCCGTCGGTGCCGCCATATTCATCCACGACGATCGCCATGTGAGTACGCGTCGCGCGCATCTGCGCGAGCAGGTGAATCGCCGGCATCGAGGACGGCACGAACAGGATCTTGCGTACGACGTCCTTGAGCGAGAAGGCGCCGTCGCTGCCCCAAAAGGCAATGACATCGCGCATGTGCACCATGCCGACGATTTCATCGAGCGAGCCGCGATAGACTGGCACCCTCGTGTGGCCGTGCGCCCGGATCGCAGCCAATACCTCGTCGAGCACGGCGCTTTCCTCGAGCCCAATGATGTCGGGTCGGGGCACCATCGCGTCCTCGACCGTGCGGCCGGAGAAACGGATCAGCCGGAGCAGGAGGCGACGTTCCTCGGGGTTGATGTTCTCGGCGATGTCCTCTTCTTCGGCGATGACTTCCTTGAGCGCCTCACGCCAATTTGTCACCTCCTCGCGTCCGATGCCGACCGCTCGAAACAGTGTGCCGATCGTACGCGACAACGCGGATTCGTCGCGCTCTTCGTCGTTCGATTGTCGTCCGTTGGTGTCGCTCATCGCTCCATCGCGCGCCTGGCCCAAATCATGCGGGCCTCTCGAGGCGGCGCCTCATAAGGGTTGGCAAGGCCGAGTGTCGCCAGGGCCCGCGCTTCGAGCGTCTCCATGAGGCGCGCCTCGCGCGGGCGTCGGTGATCATAGCCGAGAAGATGCAGCACGCCGTGCACGATCAAATGGCTGAGGTGCGCGCCGAGCGTCACGTCACCCGCCTTGGCCTCGCGCGCGATCGTCTCAAAGGCAAGCACCACGTCACCGAGCAATAGTGGGCCGGCGCCGGGCGCGGCGGCTTGTCGACGTGCGCCGCCCTTGCTCTCCTGAGCGGCAAAGGCGAGCACGTTGGTTGGCCCGTTCTTGCCGCGCCACTCGCGATTGAGCGTGCTGATCGCGTTGTCGTCAGCGAAGATCAACGCAAGTTCCGCAGCGGCCTCGTCAGGCAGCGGCGGCGCCACGTCAAGCGCGGCCCTGACCGCCCGACTTGCGCCTCGGGTCAAATTAGGCAGCGCGGCGCGCCAGGCGGCGGCCGTAACGCGCGTTTCGATCTTGATGCGACGATCGGTTTTCTTGCGCGCCACGACGCGCGCGACGCGCGGCCTCGTCCCGACCGCAGGCTTTTGGCTTCTGGCGGATTTCGCGCTCATCGCCCACCGCGCCGCTTCGGCGCTTCGTCGGCCGAGCCCGCGGCCCGTTCGCGCACCTGATAGGCGCGCACGATGCGGGTAACCATCGGATTGCGTACCACGTCGGCGTCGGTGAACTCGATGAAGGCGGCGCCGGGCATGCCATGGAGCGTGGTCAAAGCATCCCTAAGCCCGGATACCGCACCGATCGGCAAATCGACCTGAGACAGATCACCCGTCACCACCATGCGCGCGTTTTCGCCCATGCGGGTCAGGAACATCTTCATTTGCACGGGCGTCGTATTCTGCGCTTCGTCAAGAATGATGAATGCGTTGGCGAGCGTCCGACCGCGCATGAAGGCGAGCGGCGCGATCTCGATATCCTGCGCCTCGATGCGCTTCGCCACTGCGTCGGCCGGCATCATGTCGTAGAGCGCGTCGTAGAGCGGCCTCAGATACGGATCAACTTTCTCGCGAATGTCGCCGGGCAAGAAGCCAAGCCTTTCGCCCGCTTCGACCGCGGGGCGCGACAGCACGATACGATCGACTTGACCCGACAGATACATCGAGACCGCGACAGCGACCGCCAAATAGGTCTTGCCCGTACCAGCGGGGCCGAGCCCGAAGACCAGCTCATGCTCGCGCAGGGCCTCGACATAGCGCGCTTGGGCGAGTGAGCGCGTGGTGATCGCGCGTTTGCGTGTTTCGATCACGGCAACGCCGTCTTCGACGGAACGCGGCGCGGCGCCACGCGCGGCGCTCTTGGCGTCACCCGGCAGCGAGAGGCCGGCCTGACGGAGCGCGGCATCCACTTCGCCACTGCCGGCATGGCCGCCACGAACGAGGCCGTCATAAAGTGCGCTCAGCACGCGTTGTGCCATGGCCACCTGTTCGGACGGGCCGTCGATCGCGACCTCATTGCCGCGCGAACCCACCATCACGCCGAGCGCCTGTTCGATGCGCGCGAGATTGCGATCGTGGGCGCCGAACAGCGCGGGTAGCAGGCTGTTGTCACGAAACCTCATGTGCGCGGTCTCGGTCTTGGTTTCGGCGCGAGGCGTTCGTTTCATGCGCCGACTTCGGCGAACCGAGCCACGGTCTTGGGCACGACCAGGCGCCCGCGCAGACTGTTCAAGGCGGCGTCGACGATCTCGACCTCAGCAAGCGTGCCGATCAGATCGTTGGGCGCCGCGACATGCGCCCATTGGCCATAGGGCGTGCGCCCGACGAGCTGGCCGGGCCGCCGGCCCGCGCGCTCGAACAGCACGGCCATGCGCCGCCCCTGGAGTGCGCTGTTGAACGCCAGCATCTGGGCATTCAGAACGGCCTGAAGCCGTGCCAGACGTTCGGCCTTGACCGCATCGGGCACTTGGCCAGGCAACGCGGCCGCCGGCGTACCGGGGCGCGAGCTAAATTTGAACGAATAGGCCTGCGCGAAGCCAACGGCTTGAACCAAGCCAAGCGTCGCTTCGAAATCCTTCTCGCTTTCGCCGGGGTAGCCGACGATGAAATCGCTCGAGAGCGCGATGTCGGGCCGTGCCGCCCTCAGCCGTTCGATCAGACTCCGATAGTCATCGGCGCCATGGCGGCGATTCATCGCGGCCAACACGCGGTCAGAGCCCGATTGCACCGGAAGATGCAGGAAGGGCATGAGAGCCGGAAGCGCGCGATGCGCCTCGATCAGGTCATCGGCCAGGTCAAGCGGATGAGAGGTCGTGTAGCGCAAGCGCCAAAGACCAGCGATCGGCGCGAGGCGGCGCAGCAGACCGGCAAGCGAGCAGACCTCGCCGGACTCCTCAAGGCCGTGATAGGCGTTGACGTTCTGCCCGAGCAGCGTGATCTCGCGCGCGCCGAGCGCAACCAGACGGCGCGCCTCGGCTTCGATCGATGCGACCGGGCGCGAGCTTTCGGCGCCGCGCGTATAGGGCACGACGCAAAAGGTGCAGAACCGGTCGCAGCCCTCCTGGACGGTCAGGAACGAAGAGACACCGCGGCCATCGACATTGGTCAGCGTTTCCTCGGGCAGATGGTCGAATTTCGACTCGGCGGGAAAATCCGTGTCGATCGAGCCACCCGTCGAGCGCACGATGCGCGCCACCAGCTCGGGCAAACGATGATAGGTCTGCGGCCCGAGCACGATATCGACCGCTGGCGCACGGCGCAGAACCTCCTCGCCTTCGGCCTGGGCGACACAGCCGGCGACCGCGATCGTGAGGCGCCGCCCTTCCTCCGCGCGTGCCCGTTTCAGCCGCGCCAACCGGCCGAGCTCGGAGTAGACCTTCTCGGCCGCCTTTTCACGGATATGGCAGGTGTTGAGGACGACCATGTCGGCCGTTTCCGGTTCCGATGTCGGGGCGAAACCGAGCGGTGCCAAAACTTCCGCCATTCGGGCGGAGTCATAGACATTCATTTGGCAGCCATAAGTCTTAACATATAGGCGCTTAGGCAAGATCACCCCTTGTCGGGCTCGCTCGATCCGGGCGTCTGCGCCTCGGCCGACGAGGCGCGGAGGATTTCGCCATGACCGCGCGGTGGAACATTACCCACCGCGCTTCCCATCCTGTCAAGCAAGCCCCCGGCCGAGGCACGGGCGCGCCTGCGGGCGGCGGCGGCGAGGCGACGCATGCCGCGTCCGCGGATCGCACGGCCTTCGAGCCTGCCGCTGATCGCCTTGGAGACGCCCTCAGCGATGGCCCGTTCGCAATGGGCGGCCAGCTCCTTTCGGTTCTTGAATTGCTCGATCGTGACCGGCGGGTGGCATTCGACCACCACGGTGGCGCGGCCGAGACCCGCCATTTCATAGAGGTGACCGGCGAGGTCCATATCGCCGTACCAGGCGTAATAGGGCCGAAAGCGTCGCCCCATTGGGATACCGTTCAGCTTTGTGTAGGAGATCGAGACCGGCTGCACGGTGAGCGGCCTGCCTTTGATCGGCTTCTCGGCAACGCCGAAGAACGCGCTCTTGAACGGCAGAACGCGATTGCCGTCGCTGCTCGTGCCCTCGGGAAACAGGATCAGGCTGTCGCCAGCCTCCAGACGCTCGACCATCTCGTCGCGATGTTTGGCGGTCGCGTCACGCCGGCGCTCGACGAAAACCGTGCGCTGCAGGCGCGCCATCATGCCGAACAGGGGCCAGCTCCGCACTTCGAGCTTGGCGACGAATGAGCCCGGCAACACGCCGCCAAGCGCGACGATGTCCAGATAAGAGGTATGGTTGCAGACGAATAGCGTCGGCCGTTCGCGCGAGCGCTCGCCCCATAGCTCGACATCAAGGCCAACGATGCGGCAAGCACCGCGATGAAACATATGCGGCAAGCGTTTCCCAAACCCGGCACCAAGGCTGAGCAGCGCCGCTTGAAAAGGGGCGCAAACCGCAATCCAGCTGAACAGACGAAGCAAGCGCCAAGCAGCGATCACGACGCGGCCGGTCCTTCCGGCGCCGCCGGGTTGGTCGCCAGGCGCTCGCGGTACCGTTGCGTGACGCGATCGGTCTTGACCACGATACCAACGTCGACGCTGTTCCATTGAAGGTCGATCACCGCGCCGTCTCCGACAAAGCCGCCGAGCCTGAGATAGCCCTTGATCAAGGGCGGCACCTCGCGCATCGCAGCCTTCACGTCGATCGCCTCCTTTGGCATCAGATTCATGCTGACATAGTGCTCCGGCAGTGCCCGCATCCGAAGTGCCGGGGGCGCCAGATGATAGTGGTAGAGGTAGGAGAGCGGTAGCGCGAAGGCTTTGGGATCGCTGCCGTGCAGGCTGGCGCAGCCGAACATCAGCGTGATGTTGAAATGCAGGACGTAGGCCGCGTTGCCGCGCCACAGCAATTGCATGGTCGCGCCGGTTCGATAGGCCGCGTCGACACAGCTCCGCCCAAGTTCGAGGATTTCGCCTTCCGGGGCGAGCAACGGGCCGATGTCGTACTCCGATACCGAGTAGAAGCCGCCATGGCGCAGCGCGACGGACCGGCGCAGCAGCCTATAGGTGCCGACAATGCCCTCCGGCCCGTCGCCGCGATCGTGATCGACCACCAGCAAATGGTCGAAATAGGCATCAAAGCGGTCGAAATCACGCCGTACCGCCGCCATCTCGGGCGAGGGCTCGGCGTGCATTTCGTCGTAGAACACCCGATAGCGCAACGCCTGCGCGGCTTCGATCTCGGCCTCGGATCGGGCAAGCCGCACCTCCAGGCTGCCCGCCCGGATGCCGGTCATGAAATTTTCCGAAAGCATTGTTCCGTTTTGCCGTCCCGCGCCGGTTGGGGCGCAAACGCCGCCCCCAAGCGACATTAACCCTCCGACTTCGAACCCTTTCGTGCTTTTTTCGAATCCAGCGGTACGGCATAGAGCTCAAGCCGATGGTCGATCAGCCTGTAGCCAAGGCGCTCCGCCACGACCCGCTGCAACGCTTCGATGTCGGCACTCTGAAACTCGATCACGCGGCCGTTCTCAAGATCGATCAAATGGTCATGGTGCTCGTCGGAAATCTGCTCATAGCGCGAGCGGCCGCCGCGAAAATCATGTCGCTCGAGCAGATTGACCTCGGCAAACAGGCGGAGCGTCCGATAAACGGTCGCCAAGCTGATGCGCGAATCGATCGCGGCCGCTCGCTGGTGCAATTCCTCGACATCAGGATGGTCTGAGGCGTCGCTCAACACACGGGCAATGATGCGCCGTTGGTCCGTCATCTTCAGGCCAAGCTCGACGCAACGCTGCTCGAGGTCGGTCGACTTCATGGCTCCATCCCGCCGCGACCGCCGTCACCGTCCAATCGGCCGGCTGCCCAGGGCGCTTTTTCGTGGCAATAGAATAGCGCGCGGCTCAGGAATTTCCATGCCGCATGAAGCCTGTGGTGGTCGCTTGAGCCTCTCTATGCCCGGCGGCGGCGGCGTTTGGTCCCCAGGCCGATCTTCTTGGCGAGGGCGCTGCGCTGGGACGCATAATTGGGCGCCACCATCGGATAGTCGGGCGGCAGGCCCCAGCGCATCCGGTACTGATCAGGCGTCATCTTGTAGGAGGTCATCAGGTGACGCTTCAGCATCTTGAGCTTCTTACCGTCCTCAAGACAAATGACAAAATCCGGCGTGATCGACTTCTTGATCGGAACCGCCGGCTCTGGCCGCTCGCCGAGCCCGCCCCCTGGCCCTTCGGAAACGCCAGCAAGCGACGCGTAGACCTGGCGGATCAGTTGCGGCAAATCGTCCATCGACACCGGATTGTGTGAAACGTGCGACGCGACGATCTCGGCGGTGAGATTGAGCAGGTCCCCCGAATTGGGCTTGTCGTTCATTGTGGCGAGCTCTTTCGTATTGGGTTGGACTAGGTAACCGACTGTTGGAGCAATGTTAGGACGCCGTTATAACGAAATCTATGCTGCGCGCAAGCACGTTATAAAGGATCACCAAATTATTCTTTGCGCTATTGAGATATGTCGGAAATAGCCCTCGGGGTTCCCTGCACCAGGCTGCAATGCAGCGTCAGTGCATCTACGGCAATACCTGAAGCATTGCGGTAATAGCCCGAGCGCCGGCCCACCGCTTCGAAGCCGGCGTCGGCGTAGAGCCCGCGCGCGGCTGCGTTGTTTTCCGCGACTTCAAGGAAGAGGCTGGCCAGACCGCGTGCTTTGGCGAGGTCGAGCGCCGCCCGGACCAGCGCCCGGCCTATGCCATGTCGGCGCGAGGCCTGCCGGACACAAAGTGTCAGCACCTCGCCTTCGCCGGCCGCCGAACGACACAAGGCAAACCCGACGATCTCGTCGCGATCACGCGCGACCATACCAAAGCCGCCGGGCGTGCCAAGCACGCGGCCAATCAACTCGGCTTGCCAAGGGTCTTCGAAACAAGCCGTATGGAGGGCGGCGAGCACCGGCGCATCGCCGCTCAAGGCCGGCAAAATCGTCCAGCGGTTTGCCCGCCGCGGTCCGCCGAGGCTCATGGCGAACGCGCCGGAAGCACGGCGCCTTCAAGCGGCTTTGCTCCGGCCTCGCGCAAATAGAGCGGCGTGGCGGAATGTGCCGCGAGCCTCTGGATGCCACCGGCGTGCGCGCCGCGCGATGCGACCAGGCGCCCGATCGTCGCGGCATCCGGCCAATCCGGCGCGCCGGAGCGCCGCATGCCGCCCCACCCCGGCTCGAACGCCGCGAGGACCGCCGCCGCGCCGCTGCCCACAACAAGAGCCCCATCACAAGCAAAGTCTGTGGTGATCGCCGCGGCGCTCGACGCCATCGGTTCCGACAGCTCTCGCCCGGGGTCGTCGAACCACTGGGCGT
>CAMDDO010000055.1 GCA_945892755.1 Rhizobium sp. Q54
GGAGTCATTGACCACGAAGGCAGGCGCAACGTCGCGCATCCAAGCGTCATCGCTCGCCAACTCGACGATGCGCACGCTCGGAGGCAGCAGCGCCCGCGCATTCTCCAATTGGCCGGCCGAGGCGCCAATCGTGACGCGCTCGAAGGGCGCGATCGAGGCGGCAAGAGCGGCGAAGGCGGCCTGCGCCGGCCTGGCATCGTCGCGCCAATTGTCGCGCCGCTCGGGCCACAGCATCCAGCAGACCACGTGCGGCTCGAACTCGGCCGCCAGACGGTAATTGTCGGCTTTCGGGGTGCTCGGCAAGGCGGCTCTCAATGCAAGGCCTCTTCGGCAATCGGTCGGCACCGTGATAGGCTCTCTCGATTCGGGGATCAAGGCGTCAGGGAATGAGCGAAGTCACGGTAGCCGCCACCCAGATGGCATGCAGCTGGGATCGCGGCGATAACATCGCGCGGGCCGAGCGCCTGGTGCGCCAAGCCGCTGCCCGGGGCGCGCAGATCATTCTCCTCCAGGAATTGTTCGAAACTCCTTATTTCTGCAAGGACCTCGAGCCCAAACACATGGCGCTGGCTTCACCGCTGGAAGAGAACCCCGCGATCAAGCGTATGAAAGCGGTCGCGGCCGAGCTTGGCGTGGTGTTGCCGGTCAGCGTGTTCGAACGCGCCAACAACGCGTTCTTCAACACGCTGGCGATCATCGATGCGGACGGGACATTACTCGGCGCCTATCGCAAATCGCATATCCCGGATGGGCCGGGGTATTTGGAGAAGTTCTATTTCAGCCCCGGCGATACCGGCTTCAAGGTTTGGCCGACGCGCTATGGCAAGCTCGGTGCCGCGGTCTGCTGGGATCAATGGTTCCCCGAAGCCGCGCGCATCATGGCGTTGAACGGTGCCGATCTGCTGTGCTACCCGACCGCGATTGGCTCCGAGCCGCTCGACCCCGCGGCCGACACCCGCGATCACTGGCAGCGCGTGATGCAGGGCCACGCCGCCGCCAACATCATGCCCATCGTCGCCTCCAACCGCATTGGCGGCGAAGTAGGCGCCTCGTGCACGCTCACCTTCTACGGCTCTTCCTTCATCGCTGACCAGTTCGGCGCCAAGATCGCCGAAGCAGGCAGAGACGAGGAAGCGGTCATGATCGCGCGCTTCGATTTCGAAGCGATTCGGCGCTACCGTATCGGCTGGGGTGTCTTTCGCGACCGCCGGCCCGACCTTTATGGCAATCTTATTAGCCTCGATGGTACTCATGCCTAGACTGCGTCGCGAAACATCGTCAGCCCGCCCAGAGCCCCCCTCATGATCACCGCCTTCGACCCCACGACCGTACAGTTCTGGGCGAGCCTGCTGACGCTGACCGCGCTCGAGCTGGTTCTTGGCATCGACAATCTGATTTTCATCGCGCTGGTGGTGTCGCGCATGCCGCGCGAGCAGCAGCGGCGCGCGCGCCAGATCGGTCTCAGCCTCGCGCTCGGCATGCGCGTCGGCTTTTTGCTCGGCATAACGTGGCTCGCCAGTCTCAAAGACCCACTGTTCTCGATTGGCGAACATATCGTGTCATCGCGTGACCTCGTGCTCCTACTCGGCGGTTTATTTCTGCTGGTTAAAGGTGCGCTCGAAATCTATCACGCGGTCATGCACGATGAGGCGGAGCATGAGGAGCCAATCAACAAAACCCAGGCGGCGCGACGCTTCGCCCTTGGCGTCGGGCAAATCGTTTTGCTGGATTTTGTGTTCTCGTTTGATTCGGTGATCACCGCGGTTGGCATGTCGAATCAGATTGTTGTCATGATCGCCGCCGTCGTCATCGCCATGGCGTTCATGTTGTTCGCCTCGGGGCCGACATCGCGTTTTGTTGGCCGCCACCCGACGGTCAAGATGTTGGCGATTTGCTTCATCATACTGGTCGGCATCGCGCTGGTCGCGGATGGTCTCCATATCCATATACCGCGCGAATATCTCTATGTCGCGATCGCGTTTTCAGCCATTGTCGAGGGCCTCAACATCATGGCCAAACGTCGGCGCGCCAAACACGCGGCGCTCAAGGCGAACACCGGCCAAGAGCTGCATCACGGCGGCGATTAGGCTGGTCTAGACCAGGGTGCGCGGCTTGAGGCCGGCGACGGCGTGCCTCAAGGTCTCGATGTGCGCGGGCGTCGAGCCGCAGCAGGCGCCGACCGCATTGAGCAGGCCTTGGGCGGCGATGGCGTGAAGCGCGGCGGCGGTTTCGGCCGCGGTCTCGTGATAGCGGCCCGCTTCATCGGGATAGCCGGCATTCGGATAGAGCCACAGGCCGCGTTTTGTGTAGCGCGCCAGGGTCGCGATATGAGGCGCGAGGTCGCGCGCGCTCAGCGCGCAATTGAGCCCGAGCGCATGGAGATCGAATTCGGCCAGCGCATCGGCGAAGGCTTCGATGGTCTCGCCGGTTTCAAACCTGCCATCGGCGCCAATCGTGCCCGAGACAACAATCGGCAGATCGACGCGCGTCGCCTTCATGGCTTGACGCGCGGCCTCGATCGCGAGACGCGCGTTCCGCGTACTGGTCAGCGTTTCGATCAACAGCAGATCGACACCGCCCTCGATCAAGGCGCCGGCGGCATCCGCGCATGCCACGCGGAGTTCGTCATCGTCGGCCTCGGCGATCCCGGGCGGACTGTCGGCGCCTTGGCGCGCCGGGTCACGCCGCGTCACGCCGAGCGCCCCGGCGACAAAGCGCGGACGCGCTGGATCCGCCATCATCGCGGCATTGGCGGCGGCCCGCGCGAGCGACGCGCCGGCGCGCACCATATCGGCGGCCCGCGCCTCAAGGCCGAAATCGGCCTGGATGATCGCATTCGCATTGAAGGTATTGGTCTCGATGATGTCAGCGCCCGCGGTCAAATACGCATCGTGCAAGCCGCGCACGATTTGGGGGCGGCTGAGGTTCAAGACCTCGTAATTGCCGGCAAGTGGGATCGAATGGCGTGCGAGCGAGGCATCGCGAAAGGCAAGTTCCGGCAGATTGAGCGCGCGAAATTGCGTGCCATAGGCGCCATCGAGCAGCAAGACGTGCGCGGCGCCCGCGGCCTCAAGGCTAGGGGCGGTATTACGCGTCACGGCACGCCGGGGCCAAGACGGCCACGAATCGTGCCGAGCGTTTCGATCAGCCCGATCAATAGCTCATCGCGCCGGCGCGCGATTTCGGCGATCGATTGGCCGGCTGCCGACGCATTGGCTTGCTCGACCATCTTGGCCTTGACCTCCGGTGTCAGATCCGGTGCGCCAAGATCATCCCACCAACTTTGAATGGCGGGCCCCAGGATTTCGAACATGCGCGCGAGGCCGCCCTCGCCGCCGCCCAAATGCCAGACCATGGTCTGGCCCATCAAGGACCAGCGCAGGCCAGGGCCATAGGCGATGGCGGTATCGACATCGGCCGCGCTCGCGACGCCGGTCGTGATCAGATGCACCGCCTCGCGCCAGAGCGCCGATTGAAGACGATTGGCGACATGGCCGGTGACCTCGCGATTGAGCCGGATCGCGGGTTTGCCAAGCGATTGGTAAAACGCGATCGCCCAATCGATCACCGCCGGGTCGGTCTCGGGGCCGCCAACCACCTCGACCAGCGGGATCAGATGGGGCGGGTTGAAGGGGTGGCCGATCACCATGCGCGGCGCGCTTGTCCAGCCTTTTTGCAGTTCGCTGATCAGGAGGCCGGACGAACTTGAGGCCAACACCGCGTCGGGCCCGAGCGCGCGATCGAGCTCGGCGTAGAGCGCACGCTTGATGACGGTATCCTCGGGCGCGCTTTCCTGTACGAACGGGGCGCCCGTCACGGCCTCGGCGGCGGTTGCGGCGAAACGCAGGCGAGCCGGGTCGGCGCCAGCCGCGAGCCCAAGGCGTTGCATGACCGGCCAGGCGCGCTCGACATAGACGTTGACGCGCGCCTCGAACCCGGGAGCGGGGTCCCACACCGTCACACCAAGGCCGCGCGCGAGGAAAAATGTCGCCCAGCTCGAGCCGACCGTGCCCGCGCCGATTACGGCGACATGGGTAAGGCTAGTGGGCGCGGCGAGCGTCATGACGGTCTCCCAGCATTCGATGAGGGCCAGAGATTTTCACGTCGGCGCACGGTGGTAAAGGGCGGTGCCACTAGGGCGGTTGTCGCCCTCGAGCGCGCCGCCTAGGATGGCGCGTCACGGGGGGAAATCTTGACCTATCGCATCGGCGTTGACATTGGCGGCACCTTTACCGACTTCGCGTTGTTTGACGAAGCAGGCGGGCGCCTTAGCGTGCACAAGCAGCTCACCACCCCCGATGACCCCTCGCGCGCCGTGTTGGATGGCATTGGCACGTTGATCGGCAGCGCGGGCCTTAGGCTCGATGCGGTCGAGGCCGTCTCGCACGGCACGACGCTGGTCACCAACGCGCTGATCGAGCGCAAGGGCGCGCGCGCCGGCATGCTGGTGACGGCCGGATTTCGAGACGTTCTCGATATGGGGCTGGAGCGGCGTTATGACGTGTTCGATTTGCGCCTTGCCTTCCCCGACCCGCTGATCGCGCGCCGCTTGCGACGCGAAGTCAAGGAACGGCTGCGCCATGACGGCACGGTCATTGAACCGCTCGATCTGAATGGCACACGCACGGCGGTCACCGAGCTGATCGAGCGCGAACGGATTGAGGCGTTGGCGATTTGTTTCCTGCATTCGTTCACCAACCCGGCGCATGAAGACGCCGCGCGTCGGCTGGTCGAGGCGGAATTTCCGGCGCTCTTGGTTTCGACCTCGGCCGATATTTTCCCCAACGCGCGTGAGTTCGAGCGTTGGACCACGACGACCATGAACGCCTATGTCCAACCCATGGCCGAGCGCTATTTGGCGCGCTTGGAATCGGGGCTCGGGGCATCGGGCTTTCGCGGACGGCTCTATATCATGACCTCGAGCGGCGGCACGCTCGAAGCCAGTGCGGCTCGGCATTATCCGGTACGCATGCTGGAATCGGGGCCCGCCGCCGGCGCGCTGATGTCGGCGCATCATGGCCGAACGCTTGGCCTCGCCCAACTACTTTCCTTCGACATGGGCGGCACCACGGCGAAGGGTGCGCTGGTGCGCAATGGCGCGCCGCTCAAGGCCTATGAGCTTGAGGTCGGGCGCGTGCACGAGTTCAAGCGCGGCAGCGGCCTGCCGGCGCGAATCCCAGTCATCGACATGATCGAAATCGGCGCCGGTGGGGGTTCGATCGCTGAGATCGATTCGCGTGGCCTGATCCGTGTCGGACCGCGGAGCGCGGGCGCGCGGCCAGGGCCAGCTTGCTACGCGCTAGGCGGCACGGCGGCAACTTTGACCGATGCCAATCTGGTGCTTGGGTATCTTGGCGCGGGGTCATTCCTCGGCGGTGCCATGGCGCTCGATCTTCCGGCCGCCGAGCGTGCGATCGCCGAGTCCGTCGCGACGCCACTTGGTCTCGATCTCTTGCGTGCGGCGTCGGGCATTCATGCCATTGTCAACGAAGATGTCGCACGCGCGTTCCGCATTCACGCCTCCGAACGTGGCTTCGACTATCGTCAATGCAGCATGGTGGCGTTCGGCGGCTCGGGCCCGTTGCATGCGCTTGGCATCGCGAAGAAGCTCAAGGTCCCGCGCGTGGTTTTTCCGATGGGCGCGGGCGTGATGTCGGCGTTCGGGCTTCTGGTCAGCCCGCTCGGCTTCGAGACCGCGCGGACCAAGCGCATCGCGCTTTCGGATTTGTCGCCAACGATCATGGCCGAGAATTTCGCGCCGCTGATCGCGCAGACCCGGGGCTTTCTTGAACGCGCCGAGGTACCTTCCGACCGCATTGCCATCCACCTCAAGCTCGACATGCGCTATGTCGGCCAGGGTTATGAAATCGAGGTGCCCTTGCCGCGATCGGATGATTGGGCGGCCTTGACGGTGGCGCTGCCGGCGCTGTTCAGGACCGAATATGCCAAGACCTTTCCGCTTGGCGTGCTCGACGAACCGCTCGAAATTCTGGGCTGGAAGGCCGAGGCGGTCGGGCCCGAGCCTTCGCTCGGCGAGCGATTGAAAATAGAGGCCGTCGGGCGAGCCGGAACCGCCACGCTCAAGGGGCGGCGGCGTGCCTACTTCGCCGAGGCTGGCGACTATGTGGATTGCCCGGTCTATGATCGCTATGCGCTGAAGCCAGGCGAGACGATCGCCGGGCCGGCGCTGGTCGAAGAGCGGGAGTCGACGGTCGTGATCGGTCCCCATGATCTCGTCCAGGTCGATGCGGCGCTCAATTTGATTGCCGAGCTGAAGGGTTGAACCTATGGCGAAGAGCACGGAAACGCTTGATGCAATCGGTCTCGCCATCATGTGGGACCGTCTCGTTGCGTTGACCGACGAGATCGTCTCGACCCTGGTGCGCACGTCGTTCTCGACCATCGTGCGCGAAAGCTACGATCTGACCGTCGTGGTGGTCGATGCACAAGGGCGGCTGATGGCGCAAGGCTCGATCAGCGCGCCGCCGTTCATCGGCACGGCACCGCTCACGATGAAGCACGTTCTCAAACGCTTCCCGCCCGAGACGCTCGCGCCGGGCGACGTGATCATTACCAATGATCCGTGGCAAGGCACGGGGCATTTGTTCGACGTCAATGTGGTGCGCCCGGTGTTCCGCAAAGGCCGCATCGCCGGCTTTACACTGAGCATCACGCATTTGCCCGATATTGGCGGTGTCGGCTTCGGCGCCAGCGCGGCCGAGATCTATCACGAGGGCCTACGCATTCCCTTGCGCAAGATCGTCTCCGCCGGCGTGCTCGATGAATCGCTCCTTGATTTGATCCGTGCCAATGTTCGCGTGCCCGAGCAGGTGATTGGCGACGTCATGGCCAATTTGACCGCCAACGAGGTTGGCGGGCGCATGTTGACCGAGTTCATGGACGAATATGGCCAGGACGATCTCGGCACGCTCTCGGCAGCCATTCGCGGCCAGGCCGAGCGCGTCACGCGCGAGCGGATACGCGCCATGCGCCCGGGTCGTTATACCAACCGGATCGAGATCGAAGGCATCGACGCGCCGATCACGCTCGCTTGCGCCGTCGAGATCGCGGGCGATGGCGTCACGATCGATTTCACCGGCACGGGTGCCTGCGTGCCGCGTGGCATCAACGTGCCCTATTGCTACACCAACGCCATGTCGCTCTATTCGATGAAGTGCCTAACCTCGTGGGATTTGCCGAACAATGAAGGCGCGACCGCACCGATCAAGGTGATCGCGCCGGAAGGCTGCATTCTGAACGCGCAACCGCCATTCCCGACCGGCGGGCGACATAGCACGGGGCATTTCGTCTCGCCGCTCGTGTTTGGCGCCATGAAGGATGCCGCGCCCGATCTGGTGCAGTCGGACACCGGCATGATCGATATTTTGAATTTCCGCGGCATGCGCCGCGATGGCGGCGAATTTTCGACCATGTGGTTCTCGGCCGGTGGCTTCGGCGCAGTCAATGGCCATGACGGGCCGAATGTGACACCCGGTCCCTCCAACATGGCGGTCGTGCCGGTTGAGATCTGGGAGGACGTGACAGGCACGTTGATCGAGCGGAAAACATTGCTGGCCGATTCGGCTGGCGCGGGCGAGGCGCGCGGCGGGCTCGGTCAGGAGGTCGTGTTTCGCAACGATACCGGTCATCCGCTTACCGTGTTCTCGATGGCGAACCGCACTGAATTCCCCCCGCTCGGCTTTCATGAGGGGCGCGATGGCGCGCGGCGCGCGCACATGATCAATGGCGGACCGATCCATCCAAAGGGTCAGAATGTTCTGGCGCCGGGCGATCGTTTGACGCTGCGCCAGCCGGGTGGCGGCGGCTTTGGTGATCCGAAGCGCCGGAAGCGGGACAAGATTGCGCGTGACGTCGCGGAGGGCTTCGTCAGCCGCGAGGCCGCGCTGCGCGATTATAGCGTCGTCATCGCCGATGATCTCGGCGAGGCGGCGGAATAGAGATGATCACAAGAAGGTAAGCAGGGAGACGAGACATGGCAGGCGCGAACGAAATTTGCCGCATGAGCGCGGTCACGCTGGCGAAATTGATTCGCACCAAGAAATTATCGCCGGTCGAGGTGACCGATGCGGTGCTCGATCGCATGGACAAGCTCGAGCCCAAGATTCACGCTTTCAACGTGCCCACGCCCGACCTCGCGCGCAAAGCGGCGAAGCAAATCGAAAAGGCGATCATGGCGAAGAAGGACGTTGGCCCCTGCGCCGGCGTGCCGCTCGGCGTGAAGGATTTGATCTGCACCAAGGATAGCCTGACCACTTCGGGCTCGATCGCCTATAAGGATTTCGTTTCCGACGTCGATGATATCGTCGTCGAGCGGCTGCGCGCGGCCGGCGCCATCATCATCGGCAAGACCAATGTGCCGGAGTTCGGCTATTCCGGCGCCGGGCATAACCCGATCTTCGAGACCACGCGCAATCCGTGGAATCTGGAGAAGACGTCGGGCGGCTCGAGCGCGGGTTCGGGCGCCGCTGTCGCCGCCGGCATGGGGCCCTGGGCCTTGGGCTCGGACGGCGGCGGCTCGGTGCGAATTCCCTCTTCCTTCAGCGGCCTTTATGGTTTGAAGGGTTCGATGGGCCGCGTGCCGCTTTGGCCCGGCACGCGCGATGAACGCTATCCGGGCGTCTCGAGCTGGGAAGCGCTCGAATGCATCGGCCCGATGACACGCACGGTGGCCGATGCCGCCTTCATGATGTCGATCATGGCGGGGCCCGACATGCGCGACCAGCGCTCGCTGCCGGCGCTTGAAATGCCGTGGATGAAGACGATCAAGGGCGGCATCAAGGGGCTGAAGGTCGCCTATAGCCCGGATTGGGGCTATGCCGCGGTCGACCCAGAGGTGCGCAAGGTGGTGGGCGATGCGGTCAAGGTGTTCGAGAAGGAGCTTGGCTGCAAGGTCGAGATCGCGCATCCGGGCTTCGAGAATCCCTACGGCGCGTTCTGGAGTCTGGTCGCGTGCGAGTCCGATTTGAAGGGCATGCGCGCCATGGTGGCGAAGCATGGCGCCAAGATGACGCCGCATCTGGTCGAATTCATCATGCGCCCCTGGCAGGCCGAGGATTTCACCAACGCGATCATGGTGCGCAAGGGCGTGGTCAACAAGATGGCCGCGTTCATGCAGAAATACGATCTGTTGTTGACGCCGACTTTGGCCTGCGCGCCCTTCCAGCTTCATGTTCAAGGGCCGGAGAAGATCCAGGGCCGCATGGTCGATCGCTTCGAATGGATCAACTTCACCTACATCATGAACATGACCGGCCAGCCGGCGGCTTCGATTCCGGCCGGCTTCACCAAGGACGGTCTCCCGATCGGCTTGCAGATCGTCGGGCGACATTTGGATGACCCGACGGTCTTGCGCGCCTCCGCGTGCTTCGAGGCCGCACGTCCCTGGGCCGATCAATGGCCGCCTCTGCTCGACGAGATGGGATTGTAGGAGAGTCGATGATCAAGACCGCCGCACGCCATTTGGAGTCGCTGCGTGACGGGCGTGAGGTCTATTTGCGCGGCCGGCGCATCGACGACGTGACCACGCACAAGGCGTTTCGCAATTCGGTCGCCTCCGCCGCCTATCTCTATGACTACCAGGCGGCGCCCGAGAACGCCGAGCTGATGACCTATGCTTCGCCGGATCGCAATGTCCGCGTCAGCCGATCATGGCAATTGCCGACCTCCTATGCCGAGTTGCGCCAGCGTCGGGGCGCGCTGGATGCCTGGGCCTCGACCCATTATGGCTTCATGGGCCGCTCGCCCGATCACGTCGCGAGCTGCATCGCCGGCATGGTGATGGGGCTTCCGGTGTTCGAGGCCTATGACAAGAAGCGCGCGGGCGCGTTACTTGATTACTATCGTTTCGCACGCGACAATGATTTGTTCCTGACCTATGTCATCGTCAACCCGCAGGCGGATAAGGCGAAGGCGATCGGCGAGCAAGCCGACCCGTTCCTGGTCGTGCGCGAGGTCGAGCGCGATCATGACGGCATCATCGTCAAGGGCGCCAAGATGCTCGGCACATCAAGCATCATGGCGAATGAGGTCCTGGTCGCGAGCATCCAGCCCTTGAAAGAGGGCGAGGAGGCCTATGCGCTCTCCTTCTGCGTGCCGATGAACGCCAAGGGCCTCAAAGTGATGTCGCGCAAGTCCTACGAAGAAGCGGCGGAATCGGTTTATGACAACCCGCTTTCGAGCCGTTATGACGAGAATGACGCGGTGCTCTATTTCGATGAGGTCAAGGTGCCGTGGGAGCGCGTCTTCGTGGCGGGCGACGTCGCCATGTCGAACCGCCAGTTCCATGGCACGCCAAGCCACATCTATCAGAATTATCAATGCCAGATCCGGCTCATGGTGAAGCTGCGCTTTCTGGTTGGGCTCGCGTCCTACATCGTCGACACCAATGGCATTGGGAATTTCCCATCGGTGCGCGAGACGCTGGGCGAGCTCGCCGCCGAGGCCGCCATGGTCGAGGCGTTCGTCGATTCGATCGAGGTTTCGGGTAAGCAAGTGGGGCCCTATTTCGTGCCCGATACGCACAAGGTCTATGCCGCGCAGGTTCTGACTCAGAGGCTCTACCCGAAGGTGATCAACACGCTGCGCGATCTCGCCGGCGGCGGCATGGTCATGCTGCCCTCCAGCATCGATGATTTCGCCAATCCAATCCTGCGCGATTACATCGGGCGCACGCAGAAATCACCGACGACTGACTCCGAGGGCCGCGTCAAGTTGTTCAAACTGGCGTGGGACGCAGTCGGCTCGGAATTCGCGTCGCGCCATACGCAATATGAGATGTTTTATGCCGGCGCCACGTTCGTGACCAAGAACAATGCCTATCGCACGTTCGATTGGTCGCGTTCTCGCGCCATGGTCGAAAAACTATCGGGCGGTTACACGCTCGAAGACGAATTGAAGCGGCGCTGAGGGGCAGTTCATGGCGGTTCAGAAAGAACATCGCGAATTTCATCCGCTCGACATGGCGTCGGGCTGGTCGACGCCGCCCGGATATCCGAACGGGATCGATGAAAAAATCCTCTCCGGCAGCCTTGACGAAGCAAAAAAGCGCGGCAGCCGCACGCGCCTGTTGCGCTTCAAGCCGGGCGTCTACACCACCGCACCCTTTATTCACACCTATTGGGAGGAGGTCTATCTTCTCTCGGGCGATCTGATCGTCGGCAATGACGCGAAGGGCAAGGGCGGCGAGAAATTCACGCCCTCGACTTATGCCTGCCGGCCGCCCGGCACGCCGCATGGACCCTTCAAATCGGATAGCGGCTGCGTGCTGCTTGAGGTTCACTATTACGATCCCGCCTAGGAGGCCGTCATGACCCAATATCCCGTCATCCCCTCGCGCATGGCGCTGGTTAATATCGACATGCAAAACGCCTTCGTTGAAGGCACGCCGCTCGCTGCACCAAACGGCCCGCGCATCATCGAGCCGATCAATCGCCTGGCCGAAACCTGCCGCAAGGCCGGTGTGATGGTGATTCATACGCTGCATGTCACGCGCGCCGATGGCTCGAATGAAGGCACCATGGGCGAGCTTTGCGAGCCGGTGCGCGCGGGCTGGATTCGCGAGGGGTCGGAGAGCGCGAAGCTGCACCGCGGAATCAAGGTCGAGAAGGGCGATATCCTGCTCTACAAGCCGCGTTATGGCGCCTTTTCGGGCACCGATCTCGACCAGATCCTACGCGCGAATGGCCGCGATACCATCATCATCACCGGCATCTGCACCAATGTCTGCTGCGAGACCACCGCGCGCGAGGCCGGCATGCGCGACTATCACGTGTTCTTTCTGAATGACGCGACCGAGACCTTCCCGATCGGCAATGTCAGTGTCGATGAAATCAAGCGCGTCACCCACGCGACGCTCGGCCTGCTCTTCGCCAATGTGATCTCGCTCGACGACATGATTGCGCGCATCGCAAAGGCAAGCACCGGCCGCGCCGCGGCGGAGTGAGGGGGCCTATCCCGCGATCGGTAGCGGCAGCACGCGATAGGTGTGGCGCAGCGTGCGTTTCAGAATCGGGTCTTCGAGCTCGAGCGTGAATGATTGCGCCGACTTGATGCCGCCGATCGCCGGCAATGTGCCGCAAAACATCAGCGTGCCCTCAGGGAGTCGGTTCACGCCCTTGGTGAAGCCCTTGATCAAATCGGCAGTCGGCAGCATGGCCGAGACCTTGCCCTCTTGATAGAGCCGCTTCGGCCCTGGCCCCTGGGCGTAGGAGCGTAGCTTGAGCTCGTCCCAATGCGGCGCCACTTCGGCGAACGGCCAGACGTTGCGCCCAATCGGCTTGTCACACATCTGTTTCGAGACCGCGATGCCATAGGCCTCGACCTTGCGATCGGTGTGATCGGAACCGAGTCCGACATAGGTTTCGCCGCCCGCCTGGATCAACACCGCCTCGACCTCGCCGCTGGAGTCCTCGCCCGAGGCCTCGATCGCATCGCGGCTGGTCAGGCGTGCGCAACCGACGCGGTAATAGACCGGTGTCGACGACGGCCGTTTGATGCCGATCGCCTCGAGCTCGACCATGTGATGCTCCATCGCGGCCTTGTCGCGCCCGGTCCAGCCCGCGATCACCGCGGTCTCGATCGTCGCGACCAGCGGCTTAGGGCCGCCCGTGGCTTCCACGACAAACGGCAAAGTGACGGCGTGAGACATGGGCGTTCTCCCTTAGGTCAGTTCTTGGACCAGGCGATTTCCGGCACGCAATCATAGAGCTCGCCAAGCTGGTCGGTGCGCCGTCGGATCGTATCGGCCTTGCGCGAGGTTCTGGCCCCCGGCGCGCTGGCCGATAGTTTGCGCGGATTGGGCAAGACCGCGGCGAGCAAGCCGGCCTCGCGCGGACTGAGCTTAGCGGCCGGCTTCTTGAAGTGATGCTGCGCCGCCGCCTCGATGCCGTATAGGCCGGGGCCCCATTCGGCGATGTTCATGTAGAGCTCCAAGATACGTCGCTTGTCGAGCGAGAGCTCGAGCAACACCGTGAGATAGGCTTCGAGCGCCTTCCGCACATAGCTGCGACCAGGCCAAAGGAAGAGGTTCTTCGCGGTCTGTTGGCTGATCGTCGAGCCGCCGCGCGAGGGCCGGCCGTCATCGGCCTCGTCGAGCACCTTGTTAAGCGAATCCCAGTCGAAGCCCAGATGGCCGCAAAACAAATTGTCTTCGGCGGCGACCACCGAGCGTGGCGCGGCGCGGCCAATGTCCTCAAGCGGCGTCCAATCCTTGGCGAGGCCTTCGCCTTGGACCAAGCGAATCAGCATTAAGGGTGTCCCCGGCGGCGGCACATAGCGATAGATCGCCAAGAGCGCGATCGGCAGCAGCACGAGAAGGCCATAGGCGGCGAACCACGCATGGCGCAAAACGCGGCGCCAAACGACGCGACGCGGCGGCGCCTCGGAAAGACGGTCGGCCTCAGGCATCGGGGCCGATGTTTGGCATGGCGGGAGGAGCATGTCCACCGCCCGAACGCTGGCGCGTCGGGTGCCCAAATGCTATGCCGACAGCCTTGGCAAAGGAGACCGGCAAATGGCGGGACGCGTGGCGGGCAAGGTAGCGCTGATCACCGGTGCGGCGGAGGGCATTGGCGCCGAGAGCGCACGCGCGCTCGGCCGCGAGGGCGCTCAGCTTGTGCTCACTGACATCAACGACAATGGCGTCAAATCGCTTGTCGCCGAGCTTGAGCGGAACGGCCATGCGGCCATCGGCGTGCACCATGACGTCAGCGATGAGAGGGACTGGGAGGCGGTGATGGCCGCCGCATTGTCGCGTTTCGGCCGACTCGACGTGTTGGTCAACAATGCCGCCATCGCTTTCGTCGGCCCGACCGCGGAGACCACGCTCGCCGATTGGCGGCGCATGTTGGCGGTCAACCTCGACAGCGTGTTCCTAGGCACCAAGCACGCAATCCGCGCCATGACCGGCAAGGAGGGGGCCGGCAAGGGCGGCTCGATCATCAACATTTCTTCGATCCTCGGTATCGATGGCGCGGCAACCGCAGCGGCCTATTGCGCGTCGAAGGGTGGCGTTCGGCTTTTCACCAAATCGGTCGCGCTCGAATGCGGCGAGGCCGGCAATGGCATTCGCGTCAATTCCCTCCACCCGGGCTATATCCATACCTCGATGTTCGAAACCGATATTGCCGCCTATGGCAGCTTCGATGCCAAAATGAAAAAGGTCAGTGCGCTGCATCCAATCGGGCGCGTCGGCCAGCCGGAGGAGATCGCGGCGGGCGTCGTGTTTCTGGCCTCTGACGAATCATCATTCATGACCGGTTCGGAGCTTGTCATCGATGGCGGCTACACGGCGCGGTAAAGGCCGCAACGTCGTTTCTTTTCGTCATGCCCCGACGTGATCGGCGCGTCTAGTCTTACGGATACGCCTGGACAGCTGGGTCAATCCCCCGGCCATGACCGATGGAAAACAGGGCATCGAGTAGTTGAGGGGCGATGTGATGAGCGACGATATCCTTTACGAGAGCCACGGAAATGTCAGGCTGATCACGATCAATCGCCCGGGCAAAATGAACTCGCTCGATTTTGCGGCGAATGATCGCCTGGTCGAAGCGTTCGAGGATTTCAAACGCGATGCCGACGCGCGCGTCGCCGTGATCACAGGCGCGGGCGATCAGGCGTTCTGCGCGGGCGCCGATCTCAAGACCTACACCATGGCGTTCGCGACCACACCCGTGCCCGAATTTCGTGAAAAATTCACCGACGGCTATGGCCTCGGCGGCATCACGCGCGGGCTTAAGGTCAACAAGCCGATCATCGCCGCGATCAATGGCTATGCCATGTCGGGCGGGCTCGAGATCGCGCTTGCCGCGGATATTCGCTTCGGCTCGCCCAATGCGGCGTTCGCTTTCCAGGACGTGAAATGGGGTTTTCACCCGTGCGATGGCGGCTGCGTACGCTTGCCGCTGATCGTTGGCCTTGGCAATGCGATGGAGATGATTCTTTCCGGCGAGCGCATCGGCGCCGATCATGCGTTTCGTATTGGCCTCCTGAACCGGGTCTATCCGCAGGCCGAGCTCAGGGCTAAAGCGTTGGATTACGCGGCATTGTTGGCAAGCCGCGCGCCGTTGGCCCAGCGCTTCGCCAAGGATGTGATCCTGAAATCCCTTGACCTACCAATAGCCGATGCGCTCCGGCTTGAATCGCGCTCGTTCCGCGATCTCGCGAACACCAAGGACCTTGCGGAGGGCACGGCGGCGTTCAGAGAGAGACGGGACGCGAGATTCGAAGGCAAATAAGACAACGCTCTCGCTTGAAAGGGCGAGGATAGTCCGTTTGTAAGCGTACGCTATGCCACCCTATTTGTCAGCGCGCCGTCGACCAGTAGGTTCGTGCCGGTGATGAAGCTGGCGCGCGGGCTGGCGAGAAAAGTCACGGCATTGGCCACTTCCTCGGCGGTCGCCATGCGGCCCATCTTGTTCATCGCCATGCCTTGGCGGAACAGCGCCGGGTTGTGCTGCTCAATCATGTGCCAGACGCCGCCCTCGAAATAGGTCGTGCCGGGCGAGACGGTGTTGACACGAATTCCCTTGGGCGCAAGCCGACAGGAGAGGCCCTTGGCATAGTGGATCAGCGCGCATTTTGTCGAACCATAAGGGCCGGCCACCACATCGGCCTCGACACCCGATACGCTCGAGATCACCACGATCGAGCCTGATTTCGATTTCTCCAGATACGACATGGCGTGCTCGCAGGCATGGACCGTGCCCATCAGGTCGACCTCGAACTCGCGCTTCCAGTTGTCCGGCGTGTTCTCGATCGCGAGGGCGCTGGCGTTCGCCACCACGATGTCAATGCCGCCGAACGCCGTGGCCGCATCATCGATCCAGGCTTTGAGCGCGTCCGCATCAGCAAGGTCAAGCGACGCGCCATGGCCCTTTACACCCTTGGCCTCGAGCACGCCGACCGTGGCGTCGACGCCATTCTTCGTGCGGGCGCAGATCGAGACGTTGGCGCCCTCGTCGGCGAGCATGAGCGCGATCGCGCGCCCGATGCCCTTGGTGCCGCCTGTGACGAGAGCCGAGCAACCTTTCAAGCCAAGTTCCATAGCCCCCTCACGCCACTCTGTTGGTCACGGCGCCGTCGATCACCAGATTGGTGCCGGTGATGAAGGTCGCGCGCGGGCTGGCCAAGAACACGGCGCCGTTGGCCACTTCCTCGGCGGTCGCCATGCGTCCCGTCTTGTTCTTTGAAAGGGCGAGTTTGAACAAATCGGGCATGTTCTTCTCGATCATCGGCCAAACGCCGCCCTCGAAATAGGTATTGCCGGGCGAGACCGCGTTGCAGCGTATGCCCTTCGGCGCGAGCTGGCAGGCGAGCCCCTTGGCATAGTGGATGAGCTGCGCTTTGGTCGCGCCATAGGGCCCGGCCGCGAAATCGATCTCGACCCCCGAAATGCTGGAAATGATCACGATCGAGCCCGATTTCGATTTTTCGAGATAGGGCATGGCGGCTTCGACCGTATAGACCGTATGCATCAAGTCGACCTCGAACGCCTTGCGCCAGCCGGCCGGCGTGTTTTCGATCGCGAGCGCACTGACATTCGGCACCACGATGTCGATGCCGCCGAGCGCCTTGGCGGCGCCGTCGACCCAGGTTTTGACGGCCGCGCCATCGGCGACATCGAGCGCGCCACCGTGCGCATTGACGCCCTTGGCCTTCAGCGCCTTCACGGCAGCCTCGACATCGGCCTCGGTCCGCGCGCAGATCGAGACATGGGCGCCCTCATCGGCCAACATCATGGCGATGGCGCGGCCGATTCCTTTGGAGCCGCCCGTGACGATTGCTTTGGTACCTTTAAGACCCAAATCCATGGCGCGAACCCTCCCAATTTGATGATGTTGCTATGGCGATCCTCGGACGCGCATCGGAGAAAGACAATGGCCTTCTCGATGGTGGTCGTGCCGTGACGGAGCCCCGCCTCAAGACCGAGATCTGGTTCCAGGCCCAGCTCCGGCTCTGCGACATCAAGGGGCACTCCATGATGGTATTGCGGCGCGGCGACCGAGATGCCGGCGCCGTCATGCTCAAAGTGCTCGGGCGCGATGGCGCTCTCGCGCTCTATGCCCAGACCCGGCGGATGGATGGCGCCCGAGCCTGGCGCCGGGTTCCGCTAGCGGAGCCGGCCGGCGAGGCGGAGGCCGAGTTCTATCTGGCGCGCGAAATCAAGCGCGATCCCGACCTTTGGGTCATCGAAATCGAGGACCGCGACGGCAGCTACGAACTCGACGCGCCACTTGTCTGAGCCGGTTTCTCGGGCTTTGGATCGCGCCGCTCGACCGGCCCGCCGGCCTTGACCCAGGCACCGAAGCCGCCGGCGATGTGCGCGACCGGCCTCAGCCCCATGTGTTGCACGGTCTGAGTCGCCAGCGCCGAGCGCCAGCCAACGGCACAAAAGAACACGAATTTCTTGCCCGAGCCGAACAGCTCTTTGTAATAGGGGCTTTCAGGGTCGACCCAGAATTCAAGCATGCCGCGCGAGGCGAGGAAGGCGCCAGGCACCGTGCCCTCACGCCAAACCTCGCGAACATCGCGGATATCGATGAACTGCACGCCCGGCGCGCCGATGAGCTTTTGGGCGTCCTCGACCGAAATCGTCTCGATCTCTGCCTCGGCCGCCGCGACCAGCGCCTTGTATCCCGTGGTGATCATCGTGTCGCCTCGCTGCGCCCGAACGGTTCGTGTTGTGTCGGTTCCGTATCCAGTGCGCAACCCCATTTTTTGTTGTCATGCCCGGGCGAAGACCCGGGCATCCAGCCTTCGGCCGGATAACTTGGCGCCCCCGCCTCTGGATTGGCGAGTCAAGCCCGGCAATGACGAAAAGGGAAGACGCTGAATCCGAGTGTTATTGAGTCAAATGCCCCATAATATTCTTATCAACGCCACAACGTGCATCAATGGGGGAAGGCATGATCGTCGAAGAACGCATTTACACGCTGCATGTGGGCAAGCAGGGCGAATATCTCTCGCTCTATGAAAAAGAGGGCATGGCGGTCCAGAAACGGATCCTTGGCATGATGGTCGGCTACTACACGACCGAGGCCGGGCCGCTTAATCAGGTGATCCATTTGTGGGGCTATGAAAGCTTCGAGGATCGCTTGCGCCGGCGGAAGGAGCTGTTCGCCAATGCCGAGTGGATGGCCTATATCGGGAAAATCCGTCCGCTGATCGTGAACCAGAAAAGCAAGATCCTGGTCCCGGCGCCGTTCTTCACGCCGAAGGGCGGATGACCAAGCCCGACACGGACGCGCTCGTCGCCACGCTTGGCCGGCTGATCGAGATCGGCTCGACCGTTCCACCCGGCGATTGCAGCAAGATCGGCCGCTATCTTGCCGATCGCTTGAAGGCGATGGGTTATCGGGTCGAAACGTTGAGCCGGCAAGCCAATGTCGACAATGTCGTGGCACGCCTCGGCGCCGGACGGCCGCGACTCGTGATCTCGACCCATGTCGATACGGTCGGGGTTGGCACGCCCGAGGCGTGGACGAGCGATCCATTCAACGCGCGCATCGCGGACGGCAAGGTTTATGGCCTCGGCGCCGCCAATGCCAAGGGTTCGGTAGCGGCGCAGCTTTGGCTCGCCGAAGAAATTGCCAAGGCCGGTGGCCCGCGTCAGGGCGAACTCGTCTTCGCCTTTGTCGGTGATGAGGAGCGGCTTGGCCCCGATGGTCTGGCATTCTTGCGCGAGCGCGGTGTCGTGACGCCCGATATTTTGGTGATTGGCGGGCCGACCGCGAATCAATTGGTGATCGCCGAACGGGGCGTGATGTGGGCACGTGTAACCGCGCGCGGCCGCACCGCCCATGCCGGCGAGCCGGGCGCCGGCGAC
Source organism: Rhizobium sp. Q54 (assembly GCA_945892755.1). Lineage (GTDB taxonomy): Bacteria > Pseudomonadota > Alphaproteobacteria > UBA828 > UBA828 > SHWC01. The sequence continues at coordinate 18,845 of CAMDDO010000055.1, forward strand.
AATGCGATCCTCCGCATGATCAGGGTCATCGCGGCGATCGAGGAGGCGCTTGGACCAAGACTCGCGGCGCGGCGCGATGGCGCGATGCAGGCGACGCTCAATATCGGTCGCATCACGGGCGGCCATAATACCAACGTCGTGCCCGATCTATGCGCGATCGAGATCGATCGGCGCTTGCTGCCATCGGAAACGGTCGAGGGCGCGTTTGAGGAATTGCGTCTTGCAGCGCTCAGCGCCAACGAGCCCGATGGTTTGATCGCGTTTGAACTCCTAACCGGCACGCAAGGGTTCAAAGCTGGCGCGGAAGGAGCGGGCGTAAGGGCGTTCTCATCCGCGATCGAAACCGAGACGGGACGACCCGTGCAGTTTCTCAATGCCATGGGTGTCGGCGATGGGCGCTATTTCGCGCGCGATGGCATCGAGATCATCAATTTCGGGCCCGGCGATGGCGCGGCCGGACATGCCGCCAATGAGTGGCTCGCGATCGATCAGCTTGTCGAGGCCGCCGCGATTCTGATGCGGGCGACCGAGACGTTGCTCGGCGTCAAATCGCGATAGGTTTTTTGTCGTCATGACCGGGCGAAGACCCGACCACCCCGGCTATTCCACCGGCACGCGCCCTTCGCTCAGCGCCTGACCCCAGGCCGTGTAATGCGCTTCGGCTTCGAGCGAGGTATCGGCCACCAATCGCGCCAATACCGGTTCGAAATCGGTGCGCTTCAAGGGCCGCACGCGGATCGTGTAATTCTGGATCGCGCTCAGGCTTTGATCGACGAGCTCGGGGATTTCCGGGTTCATCTCGGACACCATGCGCGCCGTGACCTCTTTGCACAGCCGCGCGATCTCGCGCCCGGTGAGCCGCTCGGATGCCTTGGCCAAGCGCTTATAGGGCATGGAGCGCTCGTCGAGCGGAATGCCTTTGCCACCCAAATGAATCTGGAAGATAGCCGCGCGTGCCGCTTCATCGGGCAGCGAAATTAGAATACGCCGCTCGAAGCGCGAGAGCACGGCGGCGTCGAGATCCCAGGGCCGGTTGGTCGCGCCAATGGTCATCACCAAATTTCGGCGGCCTTTGCCGGCGAAGCCATCGATCTCGGCCAGGATCGCTGCCAGCATTTGCTGATGGTAGAGCTGGCTCTCCTGGCCGCGGCTTTTGCACAGCGCATCGAACTCATCGATGAACACGATCGAGGGTCGGCCATCGCGCGTCATCTTGCGCGCGACCCGATAAAGCGTCGAAATCAGCTTGCCGGATTCACCCACCCATTTCGAGACGATCTGGCTTGATTTCACGTTGAAGAAGGTCGCGCTCAGCTTATTGGCGATGGCGCAGGCGAGCAGCGTTTTTCCGGTGCCGGGTGGGCCGTAGAACATGATGTTCTGCCAGCCTTCGATTTGCAGCCCATCCGGCAATTTGGCCATGGCGAGGCCATAGTGGAATTTAAGCTCCTCTTTCAGCGGCGCGAGACCGCCGATCGACTGCCAATCGATCGAGCGCGGCCGATCATCGATCAGCATCAGGATTTGCTGCTCCTGCGCGTCGGCCTCTTCGTCGGTATAGACCTTGTCGTCCGCCTCGATCTCCTCGCTCGGCTTGACCCGGCCCATATCCATGTGGCCCTTGAGGTGCAGCGCGCGCGAGCGTTGCCGGAATTCATTGGCGCGGATCGTGAGCGCGCGACGTTCCTCGGGATCGTCGAGCATCTCGATCAATTGATCGGCGAACTGCCAGGCTTTTTCGTAGGACCGTGAGGCCTCGGTTGTTTTGCCGACCGAGAGGCGCGCATTTGCCTCGGTCAACATCCGATCAATGGATTTGCGTAGGGCATCGGCGCCAGGCGTGTACATCAGTATCGGGCTCGTGGTGATTAGGCCGGCGCAAGGTCGATCAATGGATCGCCGACTTGGACTTCGTCGTCGAGCTTGACATAGAGGCGGGCGACGCGGCCTGCGGTGGGCGCGATGATTTCGGTCGCGATTTTGTAATATTCAAGCGTCACCAAAAGCTGCCCCGCCTCGACCGCATCGCCCTCACCAACGCCAAGCGCGACCACCTTGAGGTCATAGGCGTTCCTCGATCGGCACGTTGCCTTGACGACGAGGAGTGTCTCATCGCGTCGCGGCTTGGTAGCGCGTTTGGACATCGGTGAAAGGATGGGACGGCGCGATCGTTGCGCCGCCCCGCTTGATCCTGCCGACTACATCTTCAGCGGTTTGATTTTGGCCCGCTTCGGCGGCGAGGGCACCTTCGCGGTCTTGGCTTTTTCGGGCCGATCATGGTCGCGCGTCAGCCCTTCGACGTGATCGCGCGTGCCTTCGGGGTCGTTGACCCACGAATGATAGAAGCTGAACGGGTTCTTGGCGTGTCCGCCGGGCTCCGAGGTGAAGCCGCGATGGACGAGATTGTAGAGATGGTTCTCGGCCGTCCAATTGCGCCGCGCATCGCGCAGCGTGGTGAGCGAGAGCGTCGCATAGGTCGCTTCGTCGGGCCCCGTGCCGCATTCAGCCAGCACGCTGCCATCGAAATCGACGATGTTGGAATGACCGAAATAGGAATAGACCAAATCGCGACCGGCCATGTTGGCGACCGCGACATAGGCGAGATTTTCCCACGCGCGCACCTGCGCGATCATGCGCTGCTGCTCTTTGGAGGGGTACATATAGCCCTGGATACGGACGACCAGTTCGGCGCCCTTCATGACCGTGTCGCGCACGATCTCGGGCATGTTGCAGTCATAGCAGATGGTGCCGCCGACCATCAGGCCCTTCGGGCCTTCCGCGACGGCGGTCTCGTGCCCCGCCGTCCACGGCTCTTGCGGGCACCACGGGAAGATCTTGCGATATTCGAGCACGACCTTGCCCTTGTCATCGATCATGATCAGCGTGTTGTAAGGATTGAGCCCTTCCGGGTGCTCTTCGCCGGTCAGCGAAAAGATGCCCCACACTTTGTTCTTTTTGCAGGCTTCGGCGAAAATCTGCGTCTCATTGCCGCCGATCGTGGTCGTGAGATCCGCCCATTTTTGCGGGTGGAAGCCTTGCGTCGAATATTCGGGAAAAACGATCAGGTCGAGCCCGGGATAGCCGCGCTTCATGCCCTCGACGAACTGGGCGATGCGCTTGCAATTCTTCTCCACCTCTTTCTTGGTTTCGACAATCGGCACCTGATAATTGACGACGGCGACGCCGACGGCATCCTCGCTCGACGAAATTGACCCCTGGGGCATGCGCGTTCCTCCTGCTGTGGCGCGGCTGATGGCGCCGCTTGATTCAAATTCTGGCGGGGGCCGAGAGAGTCGGCGCGCCGGCGGCCCGAAGGCCTAATCACGCGCCCGCCGCTCTAAGGCGGTCCGCCGATCCCCCATCATCGCAAAAAGCACGCTCCCGTCACGCACGAAATGAGGGATGGGGTGCGCCCCGCGCCCCGCGCCGGGCGAGGCCGACGTTTCATTCTTCGTGCTCGTCCTCGCTATGGGCGATACAGCAGATGAAACGGATCGGCGTTTGAATCAGTCGTTCGGGGCCATGCGGCGCCTCGCCGTCGAAGAACAGCGAATCGCCCGGCCCAAGCTCATAGGTCACGCCGCTATGGTGGTAATCGATGCGCCCTTCCAGGACATAGAGCAATTCGGTGCCGCTATGCTGAAAGGAGGGAAACACCTCGGACTTGTCGGTCAGGGTGATCAGATAGGGCTCCATGGTCACGTTCTTGCCGATCGAATGACCGAGCAGGCGGTATTCATGGCCGGCGAGACTGCCACGCCGGTGAATGATCAGGCCTTGACCGGCCTTCACCAGGGTGGCGTCGCGGCGCTGCTCGTGCCGGCGGAACAGCGCGGTGATCGAGACGTTCAGCGCCGAGGCGAGCGCCTGAATGGTCGCGAGCGAAGGCGAGGTCAGCCCGTTTTCGATTTTCGAGAGCATGCCGGACGAGAGCCCGGCCTGATGGGCCAGCGCGATCACGGTCATGCCATATTGCTTGCGAAGCTGACGGATTTCGCGCCCGAGCGACATTTCGAGCGTGTGGTGGCGCCGGTCGGCCAGCGACACGGCGTCTTGCGGCGATTCCAGGCGCGCTGGGGCGCTCTCTTCATCCTCGCCACGCGTAGCGGCAGCGGCCTTCCTGGCGGCGGTTTTTTCGTCGAGCATGGCCTCCCCTCCCGGCACCATGTCCACGCCAGACCCGACCGGGCTTGCCATGAGGACGGCCTGGACGGGCTGGCAAGAGAAAGTATAGCGCTGTCGGCTCGGTTTCCCAACAGGTCCGCCCCAGCGTCCGCAAAACGCCTGGTGTCAACGGGGGGTCAGGTTGAACGCTTGGGCCAATAGCTCGTGGGAACGCAGACGCGCCTTGAAGTCATAAGTGATGGTCACAACGACCACTTCGGCGACGCCATAGCGCGCCGCCAGCTCGGTCAGCCGATCGCGGCATTGTTCGGGCGAGCCGACCACCTGGCGCCGCCGATTGGCTTTGATGATCGCGCGCTCGCGCTCGTCATAGGGATGCGCCAGCGCGGTCTCGATCGAGGGATAGGGGCCGAGATAGCCGCGATCCAAGCGCAGCCGCCAGAGATCGCGGCTGAGCGCAAGGCGCTCGGCCTCGGCCTCGGTATCGGCGCAGATCACGAACACGCCGATGCTGCCGCGCGGTTCGGGTTCGTTCGCCGATGGTTGATAGGCTTGCCGATAGGCCGCCATGATCTCCGGCCCCATGTGGTCAGAAATGAAATGGGCGAACGAAAACGCGCAACCAAAATGAGCGGCGAGCGCGGCACTTTGATCGCTAGAACCTAGAAGCCAAACTTCCGGTACG
>CAMDDO010000056.1 GCA_945892755.1 Rhizobium sp. Q54
AGTGGCTCAGCCGCGCGGGTTCGCGCGAGGGGCGCGTTCAACCAGTCGACCGGTGCTTCGGCGACTGCGACATCGACGCCCGCCTCGATGTAGAAGGCGAGCAGCGCGCGGAGCTCCTCCGAATTGTTCATGGCCTGCAGCCTCGTGGCACAATCGGGGCCTTCATGGCCCCTTGATACGCTCGATTGACCGGACTCGGCAATCGGACCATAAGTGCGCGCGCTGGGACGCTCGTCGTTCCGCCGCACAGGCTTGAGCGCCGCGAGGGGCAGGGATGAGCCGCGAGTCGATGAGCTGTGACGTGGTCGTGGTCGGCGGCGGGCCGGCAGGCCTCGCGGCCGCGATCAAGCTCAAAAAATTGGCCCAGGCGGCCGGGCGCGAGATCGGCGTCACCATCGTCGAGAAAGGCTCGGAGATCGGCGCCCATATTCTTTCGGGCGCGGTTTTCGAGACCAAGGCCCTCGACGAGCTGATCCCCGATTGGAAAGAGCGGGGCGCACCGCTCAAGACGCCGGTCAACGCCGAGCAGTTCAGCGTTTTGACCGCAAAGCGTCGCTTTGATTTTCCGGCTTGGCTGCTGCCGCCTCAGCTGCGCAATCATGGCAATTACATCATCAGCCTGGGCGAGCTCTGCCGCTGGCTCGGCAAGGAGGCCGAGGCGCTCGGCGTCGAAATCTATCCCGGCTTCGCCGCCGCCGAGGTGCTCTATCACCAGGATGGCAGCGTCAAGGGCGTTGCGACCGGTGACATGGGCGTCGGGCGCAATGGCGAGCACAAGCCGAGCTACCAGCCCGGCATGGAGCTTCACGCCAAATACACATTGTTCGCTGAAGGCGTGCGCGGGTCGCTGTCGAAAGAACTGATCGAGCGCTTCGGCCTGCGTGATGGTGCCCAGCCTCAGACCTATGGCATCGGGATCAAGGAGCTGTGGGAGATCGACCCGGCCAAGCATCGACCCGGGCTGATCCAGCACAGCTTCGGCTGGCCGCTCGATTCGCGCACCTATGGCGGCAGCTTTCTCTATCACTTCGACACCAACCTAATTTCGGTCGGGTTCGTGGTCGCGCTCGATTACGAGAACCCCTATCTCTCGCCGTTCGACGAATTTCAGCGCTTCAAGACCCATCCGGCGATCCGTCCGGTCTTCGAGGGCGGCAAGCGCATCGCCTATGGCGCGCGTGCGATCAACGAAGGCGGTTGGCAGTCGATCCCGAAACTGAGCTTTCCTGGCGGCGCCTTGATCGGCTGCGCGGCCGGCTTCGTCAACGTCCCAAAGATCAAGGGCAGCCACAATGCGATGAAGACCGGCATGTTGGCGGCCGAGGCGGTATTCGCCGCGCTTCAGGCCGGTCGCGAAGGTCATGACGAGCTTGCCGATTTCTCGAAGTCGGTGCGCCGTTCGTGGGTCGGCCGCGAACTCCGGCAGGTCCGCAATTGCCGCCCGGCCTATCGCTGGGGCCTGGTGCCTGGCACGCTTCTAAGCGGCCTTGAATTATGGACGCGCGGTCTCCTGCCCTGGACGCTCCGGCACCACGAAGACCACCGCGCGCTCAAGCCGGCGGCGCGCAGCCGCAGGATCGACTACCCAAAGCCCGACGGCGTGGTCAGCTTCGACAAGCTCTCGTCGGTGTTCATTTCGAACACCAATCATGAGGAAGACCAGCCGGTGCACCTGAAGCTGCGCGATCCAAGCGTGGCGATCCGGCTCAACCTGCGGGTGTATGAGGCGCCGGAGCAACGCTACTGCCCGGCCGGGGTTTACGAAATCGTGAACGACGCCTCAGGCGAGCCAAGGCTGCAGATCAACGCGCAAAATTGCGTCCACTGCAAAACCTGCGACATCAAGGACCCGAGCCAAAATATCAATTGGGTCGTGCCCGAGGGTGGCGGCGGGCCAAATTATCCCAATATGTAAACCGGATTTCGGTAACGACCTCCGGCTAGGATGGCGGCCTGAGGGAGGCCGTTGCCTTTGTCGCGGGGTGACCTAGGATCATGGGTGTGAACCAAGCGCAGTCTCCAAACGCTATCCGAGTGGGCCAAAGCTGGTCGCAGCTGACGCGTCTCACCGGCCGCGCGGCGATCTGCGCCGCCGCGCTGATCGCGATCATCGGGGCCTGCGCGCCAAGCGACACGGCGGACGACAAGCAGGCGGCGGCCGATAAGCCGGTCGAGGTTGCGGCCTATGAAGCGCAATCCGGCTTTGGCAATTACCTCGCCGGTCGCTTCGCCTATGCCAGCCAAGATCTTGGATCGGCCGCCGAATACATGCTGCGCGCGTTGGATGACGATCCAGGCGACCGCACCCTGCTTCAGCGCACGGTAACGCTCCTGGTCGCGGCCGGCCGCATTCAAGATGCCGTGGGGCTTGCGCCGCGCCTGATCGAGGCCGACCCATCGTCCCGCATCGCGCGCCTGCTGGTCGCGCTCGACGATGTCCGGAACGATCGATGGGGCTCCGCGTCGGAACATTTGAAAAGCATTCCGCGCGACGGCGTCTATGTTCTCTTGGTGCCGGCGATCGAGGCCTGGGTCGGTCTGGCCGAGGCCGATGAAAAGAAGGCGCTCGAGGCGCTTGAGCCGATCTCAAAACGCCAAGCCTATAGCGGCTATTACAATTTTCAGGCCGGTCTCATCGCCGATGCCTCTGGCGATATCAAGACCGCGGAGAGCCATTTCAAGAAGGCCTTGGAGACCACGCCTGGGGGCTCGCTGCGTACGGTTGAGGCCTATGGCGCGCTGTTGGAGCGTGCCGGCCGGCTCGACGACGCGAAAAAAATCTACGACGCTTATCTTGCCGAGAACGTGGAATCGGTCTGGCTCGAGACCGTGATGGCCCGACTGGCACGCAACGAGAAGCCGGGGCCGGCGCTGACCAATCCGCTGCACGGCATCGCCGAGGCCCTGTTCGACGCCGCGAGCGCGGTACCCCAGGAGAGCGGCAACGACGCCGGCCTGCTCTATGCTCGGCTTGCGCTCGACATCCGGCCGAATTTCGATGTTGCCCGCATGTTGATCGGCGAGACCTTCGAGGCGCTGAAGCGGCCCGACGACGCCGTCGCGATCTATCGCTCGGTCGATGCCAAATCGGCGTTCTCGTGGACGGCGCGGCTCCGCGCCGCCGCCAATCTGGCCGAGATGAAGCGGGTCGACGAGGCGGTCGCCGAGCTTCGCGTTGCGGCCCAAGAGCGGCCCGCCAGGCCGGATGGCGCGATCACGCTGGGCGACGTGCTGCGTCAGGCCGAACGTTATGGCGAGGCCGCCGAGGCCTATGATCTGGCCTTTTCACGCATTGCCAAGATCGAGCCGCGCCATTGGTCGCTCTATTACGTGCGTGGCATCACCTTCGAGCGGATCAAGAACTGGTCGCGCGCCGAAGCGGATTTTCTCAAGGCGCTCGAGCTTGAGCCCGAGCAACCGCTGGTGCTCAACTATCTCGGCTATTCCTGGGTCGAGCAGGGCACTAAGCTTGAAGATGCGCTCGACATGATCGAGCGCGCGGTCGAGCTGCGGCCGAACGATCCCTACATCATCGACAGCCTCGGCTGGGCGCTCTACCAGATCCGCGACTATGACGGTGCGGTGCGCAATCTAGAGAAATCGGTCGAACTGCTCTCGAGCGACCCCGTGATCAACGATCATCTGGGCGACGCCTATTGGCGCACCGGGCGCAAGGCGGAGGCGCGTTTCCAATGGGAACGGGCGCTCAGCTTTAAGCCCGAGGACGAAGCCGCGGCCAAGATTCGGCTCAAGCTGACGCGCGGCTTGGCCGCCGAGGCCGAGACCGGCGCCGCCGGTCAGACCAAGACCGAGTGAGCGGTGCGCTCGAAGCCGGCGTCATCCGAGTCGCCGCGCCCGCCAAGCTCAATCTCTTTCTCCACATCGTCGGGCGCCGGCCGGACGGCTATCACCTGCTCGACAGCCTGATCGCCTTTGCCTCGGTGCACGATACCTTGGTCGCGGCCCCTTCCGAGCGGCTCACGCTCACGCTTGAGGGGCCGTTCGCGGCTGCGCTGAACGAGGCCGGCGAGAACAATCTCGTGCTCAAAGCCGCGCGCGCGTTGGCCGAGGCGACCGGCCAACCGGCCAAGGCTGCGCTCACACTGACGAAGCGCCTGCCGGTCGCTTCGGGCATCGGCGGCGGCAGCGCCGATGCGGCGGCCGCACTCAAGGCGCTCGTCGCGCTCTGGCGCCTCGACGTCACACCCGATGGGCTCGCGAAACTCGCGCTCTCACTCGGCGCCGACGTGCCGGTCTGCTTGACGGGACGCGCCGCGCGTGTCGGTGGCATCGGCGAGCGGATCGTCCGGCTCGGGGCGCTGCCGGCGCTCGGCCTCGTTCTGGTCAATCCGAACCTGCCACTGGCAACGGCCACGGTCTTCAAGGCACGGCAGGGCGCGTTTTCGGATGCCGCGCGCGTTGATGGCGCGCCGAACGATGCAAGCGCCTTGATCGCGGCGCTGCGCACGACGCGCAACGATCTCGAAGCGCCGGCGCGCGCCTTGCTGCCCGCGATCGATGAGGTTTTGGCGGCGCTCGGGCAGGTCGAGGGTTGCCTGCTCGCCCGCATGTCGGGCTCGGGCGCGACCTGCTTCGGCCTGTTCGACGACGAGGCCGGCGCGCACCGCGCGGCGGCTGAACTCGCGGCCCGTCATCCACGCTGGTGGATCGCGCCGGGACGCCTGCTCGGCACGGACGAACATCTGACGCCGCTCTAAAGCTCCCAGCGACGCATGCCGGGCGGCAGCGCGACTCCGCGCCAGATGCCCTTGAGGTCGGCGACTAGGCCGCTCGGTCCAAGCAAGCGTCGAAAGGTCGCGGTCTCGAACGTCGTGTAAAGCCGATGCGCGACTGCGCCGATCACGCAGCCATAGCCGCCAATGCCGTCGAGACCGCGGAGCAACGTCAGGCCATAGAGGCGGGCCGCCTCGTCGGGGTCGGCCGAAGGATCGTGCACGTCGACGCGGTAGCCGCGCTCGGTCAGCCGCGTGACGATATCGACAACCCGGGTATTGCGCAGGTCGGGCACGTTTTCTTTGAACGTCAGGCCAAGCACCAGGATGGTTCGTTCCGACGGCAGGCCGAGCGAATCGGCGAGCGCGTCGGCGATGAAGCCGCCCATGGCGTCGTTCAACCGTCGCCCGGCAAGAATAATCTCCGGGTTGTGACCGACCTCGACCGCGCGGTGCGCCAAATAATAGGGATCGACGCCGATGCAATGGCCGCCGACCAGGCCGGGCTTGAAGTCGAGGAAATTCCATTTCGTGCGCGCTGCCGCAAGCACGTCGTGCGTCGCGATGCCGAGCTTGTGGAAAATCTGCGCGACCTCGTTGATGAACGCGATGTTGATGTCGCGCTGCGCGTTTTCGATCACCTTGGCCGCCTCGGCGGTTTTGATGTCGCGCGCGATGAACACGCCGCCCGAGGTGATCGAGCCGTAGAGTTCGGCGAGCGTCGCCGCGACGTCGGGCTTCTGGGCGGCGATCACCTTCGTGATGGTCTCGACCCGGTGCTCGCGATCGCCGGGGTTGATGCGTTCGGGCGAATAACCGAGCTCGAAATCGATGCCGGCGCGCAGGCCCGAGGCGCGCGCCATGACCGGCGCGCAGACCTCCTCCGTCGCGCCCGGCCAGACCGTGCTTTCGAATACCACGATGGCGCCCTTGGCGAGCGCGCCTCCGACCGTTTCGGACGCGGCGATCAACGCCGAAAGATCGGGTCGGTTCTGTTCGTCAACCGGGGTCGGGACGGTAACGATGTAGATGTCGATACCCCGAATGGCGTTGTGATCGTCGGTCAATTCAAGCGCGCTGGCGGCAAGCACGCTCGGCTCGACTTCGCGCGTGCGATCATGACCTTCGCGCAATTCAGCGATGCGCGTGCTGTCGATGTCGAAGCCGATCACCTGATGGTGCCGCGCCGCGGCGACGGCAAGCGGCAGGCCGACATAGCCCAGGCCGATGATCGCGACGGTGTATCGGCGTGACATGACGGGCAGGGTGGCGGGCCGTTTCAAGGACGTGGGAATGCCGTGCTAATCGCCTCAAAAAGCCGGCTTGTCAACCGGCCTGCCGCCTTTGCCCATCGAGCGCGCTTGCAGACCGGCGCGCGGCCGTCTATAGCCGGGCCCCACCATGTCCACCCTCGTCACCGGCGCGGCCGGCTTCATCGGTTATCACTTGTCCGAAGCGTTGCTCGCGCGCGGCGACGCCGTGATCGGCGTTGACGATCTGAACGACTATTACTCGGTAAAGCTCAAGGAAAGCCGGCTCAATCGGCTCAGGCTGCACAAGGCCTTCCGTTTCGTGAAGGCGGACATTGCCGAGCGCGAGGCCTTCGCCGACGCGCTGCCCGACAAGGCCTCGATCACCGCGGTGGTTCACATGGCGGCGCAGGCCGGGGTGCGCTATTCGTTCGAACATCCCGACGTTTATGTTCGCACCAATGTCGCGGGCCAGCTGTCGGTCCTCGAACTATGCCGCCGGCTGCGCGCGCTGAAGCATCTCGTTTATGCCTCGACCAGCTCGGTCTATGGTGGCAACCAGAAGCTGCCCTTCTCCGAGGACGACCGGGTCGACGATCCGGTTTCGCTCTATGCGGCGACCAAGAAATCGGCCGAACTGATGAGCCATGTCTATGCAGGGCTTCACGGTATTCCGACCACCGGTCTTCGCTTTTTCACGGTTTACGGCCCCTGGGGCCGGCCCGACATGTCGGCCTATCTGTTCACCGATGCGATCTTCGCCGGCCGCCCGATCACGCTCTTCAACGGCGGCGACATGCGGCGCGACTTCACCTACATCGACGACATCGTCGACGGGGTCCTGCGCGTGCTCAACGGCCCGCCGGTCGCGCGCGACGGTGCGCCGCCCGAGCGGCTCTACAACATCGGCAATCACCGCCCGGAAGAACTGACGCGCTATGTCGCGTTGCTTGAAGCGGCGATCGGCAAGAAGGCAATTGTCGAGTTTGCCCCGATGCAGCCGGGTGATGTCAAAGAAACCTATGCGGACATTACAGCCATTCAACGCGATTTCGGTTTCCAGCCGCGCACCAGCATCGAGCTAGGCGTGCCGCGCTTCGTGGCCTGGTTCAAGGCCTATCACGGCGTCTAGCCTCAGCGTGGCAGCCGGGACGAAGGGCGCCCTATGACCAAAGCCACTGGAGCGTCCGATCAATTGGCCGCTGCACGCTTCGCGGACGCCTTGACCTGCCATGCCGAGGGCCGAAGCCACGAGGCCGAGGCGCTCTACCGTGCGGCGCTTGGCCTTAGGCCTGACCATGTCGAAGCGCTTGGCAACCTGGCCGCGCTCTGCGCGCAGAACGGGCGTCTGGACGAGGCCGTGAGCCTATGCCAGCGCGCGCTCGCGTTGAGACCGGATTTTGCCTCGGCGCTCAACACGCTGGCTATCGTGCTCAAGCGCCTCGGCCGCGCCGACGAAGCGCTCACGCACTATCGCGCGGCGCTCAAGGTCGAACCTGACAACGCAGCAACGCTCGGCAATCTTGGTCTTGCGTTGCGTGCGCTTGGCCGGCACGAGGAAGCGCTGCCGCTCTTCGAGCGAGCCGCCGCGCTACAGCCCGCGCTGCCCTCGGCCCAGCTCAATCTCGGCAACGCGCTCAATGAGCTCGGCCGTTTCGGCGAGGCCGAGGCCGCCTATCGTCGGTCCATCGAGCGCGACGCCGGGTATGCCGAGGCGCACTGCAATCTCGGCACACTGCTGCGTGATCAGGGTCGGCTGGATGAAGCCGAGGCCGAACTCGATGCGGCGCTACGGCTCAACCCCCGGCTCGTCGTCGCGCGATACAATCTCGGCAACGCGCATAAGGATCGCGGCCGCCTGGACGCCGCGATCGCCACCTATAGGGAGGCGCTCCGCTTCGACCCAACACACGCCGAGTCCCATTGGAACCTGTCCCATGCGCTGCTTTTGGCTGGGCATCTCGAAGATGGCTTCATCGAGTATGAATGGCGCTGGCGATTGCCGGCCATGGGTGACCATGGCTTCAGCGGGCCGCGCTGGGATAGCGCGGCGGCGCCGGGCGCCAAGGTCGTGGTCCACGCCGAACAGGGCTTTGGCGACGCCATCCAGTTCGCCCGCTATGTGCCGCTGATCGCCGCGCGCGGGCACAGCGCGACCCTTCTGGTCAGGCCGCCCTTGCTTCGCCTGTTCGAGACGCTGCCCAATGTCGAGGTCGTCACTCAATTGCCGAGCGGTCGCTGGGAGGGCTATCACTGTCCGCTCCTCAGTTTGCCGCTCGCCTTCGGCACGCGGCTCGAGACGATCCCGGCGGCGGTGCCCTATTTGCGGGCGGAACCGCGCGCGGCCGAGAAGTTCCGCGCCCGATTCGAGGCGCCGGAGTTCAAGGTTGGGCTGGTGTGGCGTGGCAATCCCGAAAAGCCGGGCGATGCGCGGCGCTCATTGGCGCCGAGCGCCCTAAGGCCGCTTTTCGAGCTCAGCGGCGTTCGCTTGATCAGCCTGCAAATGCCGCCGCGAGCCGGCGATCTCGATCAGCTGCGGCAATTCGGTGCGCTTGACGATCCGATGGATGAAATCGGCGATTTCGCCGATACCGCCGCGCTGATCGCCTCGCTCGACCTGGTGATCACGGTCGACACCGCAGTCGCCCACCTGGCAGGCGCGCTCGCCGCGCCGGTTTGGCTCCTGCTGCCGTTCGTGCCGGATTGGCGCTGGATGATGGCGCGGCCGGATAGCCCGTGGTACCCGACCGCGCGCCTTTTCAGGCAGACCGCGCCGGGCGACTGGCACGGCGTGCTGGACCGCGTCGCCGAGGCGCTGTGCGCTCGCGTACATTCCTAGAACGCCCAGAGCGTTCAGGTCGCCCAGGCGGTTCATCGACCGCAAGATTTCTTAGCAAATCTCAGCCAAAATCGTCCTTCGGGGACCGTCTGACGGACGGGCGCCAATGGCGGCGACGCATCGCGACACGGACAACAATGGCCCGAACCAAGGTAAGACGCACCGCGGCGAAGCGCGACGTGGCATCGGCAGGTCGCCTTGCCGAGGCCACCGCCTTGCATCAGAAGGGCGCGACCGAGGCGGCGGAACGCGCCTATCGCGATGTCTTGGCCTTGGCGCCGAACGAGGCCGACGCGTTGCACAATCTGGGCGTGATCTGTGCCCAGGCTGGGCGCCTCGAGGAAGCCGAGGGCCTGATCCGGCGCGCCTTGGCCGCCAAGCCAGATCTTGCGGCGGCGCATAACAGCCTCGGTATCGTGCTCAAGCGAAAAGGGCGCGCCGAGGACGCCGTCGGATATTACAGGCGAGCGCTGGAGCTCGATCCGTCCTATGTCGATGCCTACGGCAATTTGGGGCTCGCATTGCGCAGTCTGGGCCGGCGCGAAGAAGCGATCGAGGCGATGAGCGAGGTCGTTCGCCTGAAGCCGAATTCGCCCGACGCGCATTTCAATCTTGGCCTCGTGCTCAAGGATGCCGGCCGTCTTGACGCGGCGATCGCGGCGCTTCGCGCGGCAATTCAGCTGCGCGCCGACCACGCGGAGGGCCACGTCAATCTTGGGATCGCCTTGCGTCAGTCGAAGCGTCGCGACGAGGCGCTCGCCGCCTTCGACCAAGCGTTGGCGCTCAAGCCCGCGCTTATCGAGGCACGACTCGGGCGCGCCCATGTGCTGGCGGACTTGAAGCGTTACCAAGACGCGATCGAGGCCTATCGCGGCATCATCGCCGTCAAGCCGGATCATTTCGAAGCGCATTTCGCGCTCGGCGGCGCGCTGCTGGCGACGGGCGAACTCGACGCGGCCACTGCGGCCTATCGTCATGGCCTCGAGCTTCGCCCAAGCCATGCCGAGATCATGTGCAATCTCGCCAATGCCCTGAAGGAACAGGGCAAGCTCGACGAGGCGCTGACCTGGTATGGACGCGCGATTGAGGTTCGCCCCGATTTTCACGAGGCGCTGAGCAACTACGGCGTCGCGTTGCAACTGCTCGGACGCTTGTCCGAGTCCGAGGCGGCGCTCGACCGCGCGATCGCCTTAAAGCCAAATTTCGGCGCCGCCTACGCCAATTTGGGTGTGCTCCGCGCCGAGCAGGAACGCTTCGACGAAGCGGCCGCCTGCTACCGAAAGGCCATTGTACTTCAGCCCGACAACATTGAAGCCCACCAGAATCTTTGCGCGGCGCTAATCGCGGCGGGCGACATTGGCGGCGCATTGGCGGCCGGCCGGCGCGCGGTCGAGATAGCGCCCGAGCATCTGCCGTCGCGCTTCAACCTGTCGCATGCGCTGCTTCTGAATGGCGCGTTCGAGGAGGGCTTCGAGGCCTATGAGGCGCGGCCAAGCCACAAAGAGGCGACGCGACGCTTGAAGCTGGCGCCGCTCTGGAGCCTCGGGGTGCGGCCAGGCACCTCGGTGCTCGTCTACAGTGATCAAGGCCAGGGCGATGCGATCCAGTTCGCGCGCTATGTCCGCTTGATCGAGGCGCGCGGGCACAAGGTCGTGCTCGACATTTCCGGCTCGCTGCATCGCCTGCTGTCGGGTGTTGGCGCCGCGTCAATCATCGGCCCACGCGACGCGAAACCACCGGTCGATTATCAGATTTCACTCGCGAGTCTCCCGCACGCCTTCGGCACCAGGCTCGACAGCGTTCCCGCCGAAATTCCCTATGTGACGGCACCGGCCGATGACGTGGCGCGCTTCCGCGCGCGGCTAGAGGGCGCTGGGCGCAAGATCGGGCTGGTCTGGCGCGGCAACCCCAAGCACAAGAACGATCGCTATCGTTCGATCGATCCTCGGCTGTTAGAACCACTGTTCGCCATCGCCGGCACTCGATTTGCCAGTCTTCAGAAGGAGGCGCGGCCGGGCGAGCTCGATTTGCTGCGGGCCTTTGGCCCGATCGATGACTGGAGCGCCGAACTCGCGGATTTCGCCTCGACCGCCGCTCTGATCGAGGCGCTCGATCTGGTGATCACGGTCGACACCTCGGTCGCTCATTTGGCCGGCGCGCTGGGCAAGCCGGTCTGGATCATGCTGCCGGTCGGTCCCGATTGGCGTTGGCTGTTGGATCGCGAGGATAGCCCCTGGTATCCGTCCGCGCGTCTGTTCCGACAAACAACGCGGGGCGATTGGCCGGGCGTGATCGCGCGCGTCGCCGCGGCATTGCGCGAGGGTGAAGGCGCGATCTCGCTCGGTGTCGTGCGGCGCCCGGCACCCGCCGATCAATTCGAGACCGCGGTCGCGCATCAGGAGGCGGGTCGCATCGCGGCGGCAACCGCGCTCTATGAGGCGATCCTGGCACGCACGCCCGATCACGTCGGCGCCTTGCTCAATCTCGGCTTCATCCATTTTCAGCGTGGCGACTTGGCAAGCGCCGAAACGCTGATCGGGCGGGCCGCCGCGCTCGATCCAAACAATGCCGACGCCCACAACGGTCTTGGCGTGATCCATGAAAAGCGCGGGAGTTTGGAGGAGGCGATCGCCGCCTTCGATAGAACCGTGGCGCTGCGGCCGCAGTCAACCAACCTCCTGCTCAATCTCGCTCTCGCGAATCGCAAACTGAAGCGGCACGACACCGTGGTAGGGATTTGCGATCGGGCGCTTGCGCTCGATCCGAATGACGTCAAGCTGCTCAACACGCGCGGGGCCTCGTACAAGGATCTCGGGCGCCACGAAGACGCGCTCGCGGACTTTGGCCGCTCAATCGAGCTTCAACCAGCGAACCCGATCGCGCAGCTTGGGCGAGCCAACACCTTTTACGAGATGCGGCGCTATGACGAGGCGATTGATAGTTATCGCCGCGCGATCGAGTTGAAGCCGGACTACCGCGAGGCGCATGGCAATCTTGGCGTGGCGCTCAAGGAGCTTGGCCGCTACGACGAGGCAATCGCCAGTTTGGAGCGTAGCCTGGCATTGATGCCGGACTCGCCGGAGCTCTTGATCAATTACGGTAATGCCTTGCGCGGCGCCGAGCGGGTCGAGGAGGCTGTCGCCCAATACCAGAAAGCGCTGGCGCTTCGACCGGACTATAGCTCGGCCTATAACAATCTCGGCATTACCCTCGCCGCGCTCGACCGGCGCGACGAAGCGCTTGCGGCCTATCAGCGCGCAATCGAGCTCAGAGCGGATTATCCCGAGGCGTACAACAATCTCGGCAATCTACTGAAGCTGCTCGGGCGCTTTGACGACGCCGACGCCGCCTATGCGCGGGCCATCGCGAGCCGCCCGAGCTTTGTCGAGGCGGAGCTCAACCGCGCCAATATCGACATCGAACTGGGCAATTTGGAGCGCGTGGTCGAGAGCTACCGCGCGATCTTGGCGAAGGCGCCCGCGCTGGTCGACGCACACTTCAATCTGTCTCTAGTGCTGCTTACGCTCGGCGCCTATGCGGAGGGCTGGAAGGAGCACGAATGGCGCTGGCGGCGCATCGGCGTCAAACCGCATAGTTTCAAGCAGCCGCTGTGGCACCCCGAAGCGCCGAGCGGCAGCGCGGTTCTGGTTCACGCCGAACAGGGTTTTGGCGACACCATTCAAATGCTGCGCTACGTGCCGCGCCTCGTGGCCCGTGGTCATCGGGTCAAACTTGGCGCGCCCAAAGCGCTGCGCCGCTTGCTTGCCATGCAGCCCGATGTCGAGGTGGTCAGCGTCGTCGCCGCGCGTAGCGGGATCGACTTTCAGGTGCCGTTTCTCAGCCTGCCGCTTGTGTTTGGCACGACGCTCGACAGCATTCCGGCCGAGGTGCCCTATCTCCACGTGCCGGACGAGGCCATGGCGAAGTTTCGTGCACGACTGCGCGAGGGCTTCAAGGTCGGCCTGGTCTGGCGTGGCAATCCCAAACACAAGAACGACCTCAGCCGCTCGCTCGATCCTGCCCTGCTGAAGCCGCTGTTCGACATACCGGGCGTCCGTTTCGTCAGTCTGCAAAAGGAACCGCGCGCTGGCGACGTCGAGACATTGCGCGGCTTCGGCGCGCTCGACGACCTGACGGACGAACTCGGCGACTTCGCCGATACCGCGGCGTTGATCGGGGCGCTCGATCTGGTGATCTCGGTCGATACCTCGGTCGCGCATCTGGCGGGCGCGCTTGGCAAGCCGCTTTGGGTTCTCGTGCCCTTCGTTCCCGACTGGCGCTGGCTGCTCGACCGCGAAGACAGTCCGTGGTACCCGACGGCGCGATTGTTTCGACAGAAACAATCGGGCGACTGGGCCGATGTGATGGCCCGCGTCGTCGCGGCCGTGCGCGAACGCGCGCGAACCTTCGCAAGCGCGCAGGCGCCAAGCCTGGTCGAAACCGCGGCGCAGCGCCGCGCCTCATTCCTAGCCCGCGCCGAAGCGGCCTACCTGCGTGGCGAACTGGTCGAAGCCGAACGTCTCTATCGCGAGATCCTGGCAAGCGAGCCGAACCATGTCGATACGCTCAACAATCTCGGTGCGATCTGCGCCCGGACGGCGCGGAGCGGCGAGGCCAAGGCGCTGCTCGAACGCGTCCTGGCGCGCGATCCGACTCATGTCGATGCGCTCAACAATCTCGGCGGCATCTTGGCCGAATTGGGACGTCTCGAAGAGGCAAGCGGGCTGATCGAGCATGCGCTCGCGGTGCGGCCCGGCTTCGCGGTCGGCTGGAGCACCCTCGGTGTCGTATTGCACCGCTTGGGGCGGCTCGACCAAGCGATTGCCGCCTTGGAGCGCGCCACCGCCCTCGATCCGGGATTCGCCGATGCCTGGAACAATCTCGGAGTGTTCTTGCAGTCTCTCGGTCGAATCGACGCCGCCGAATCGGCGAAGCGCCGCGTTGTAACACTGAGGCCCGCTTCGGCGGAGGCGCATATGAGCCTCGCCTCGACACTTCTCGCGTGCGGCCGTTTTGCCGAAGGCTGGCGTGAATATGAGTGGCGCTGGAAGCTCGACACTCTGAAGCCGCCACCGGTCGTGGCGCCACTCTGGACGCTCGATGCGCCGCCCGGAGCGGTCCTGCTCTCGACGGAACAGGGCTTCGGCGATTCGATCCAATTCGCGCGCTACGCTCCATTGGTCGCGGCCAAGGGGCATCGCGTCATGCTCGAGGCAACAGAGCCGTTGGCAAGGCTGCTGACCGGCCTGCCCGGCACGGAGGTCATCGCGCGCGGCCAAGAATCGATCAGGGTCGATCGCCAGATCTCGCTTCTGAGCCTGCCCGGAGCGTTCGGGACGACGCTTGAAACCATCCCCGCCAAGGTGCCCTATCTTTCAGCCGACGCCGGAGCGGCGGCGCGCTGGCGTGCGCGGCTCGGCCGCGGCGACTTCGCGGTTGGCTTGGCCTGGCGCGGCAACCCAGCGCATTTCAAGGACGGCACGCGCTCGCTCGACCCGGCTTTGCTGAAGCCGTTGTTTGGGCTCGATGGCGTCCACCTGATCAGCCTGCAGAAGGCGCCGCGCGCCGGCGACCTCAAGACGCTCGCGGCACATGGCCGGTTCGAAGATTGGACCGAAGAGCTCGCGGATTTCGCTGACACGGCGGCCCTGGTCGAGGCTCTCGATCTCGTCATTACGGTCGATACCTCAGTCGCCCACCTCGCCGGCGCGCTCGGTAAGCCGGTCTGGATCATGCTGTCCGAGGCGCCGGACTGGCGCTGGTTGTCCGGGCGCGACGACAGCCCGTGGTATCCTACCGCGCGGCTGTTCCGTCAGACGAGGTTCGCCGATTGGGACGGCGTGATCGCGCGTGTTGCGGTGGCACTGCGCAAAATGGCGGAACGCTCGCCCGGCTAGCGGGGCAGTGACAGGCAAATGAGAGAGTTCGTCGAGATCGTCGTGCTGCCGCCGACCAGCCTGTTTATTCTGGGCGCGCTCGGGCTCCTGCTCCTTGTTTTCCGCGTGCGCGGCGGCACGTTTCTTTGCGTGCTCGCGCTGGTTTTGCTCTATGCGTTCTCGACGCCGGCACTGGCGCGCGTGATCGGCGCGCCGCTCGCCAACGCGCCGGTTCTCGAGCCGGCGCGTTTCGAAGATGATGTCGGCGCCATCGTGATCCTTGGCGCCGGGCGCTATGCCAAGGCGCCCGAATATGGTGGCGATACGATCAGCGGCAACGGGCTGGAGCGGGTGCGCTATGGCGCCTGGCTGTACCACAAGACTGGTCGGCCGATCCTGGTCAGCGGCGGCGACCCTGACCTGGCCGGCACGCCCGAGGCCACTTTGATGAAACGCGCGCTTGAAAGCGAATTCGGGGTCGCGGTCGCCTGGGTCGAGGCGGCCTCCCTCAACACCGCCGAAAACGCGACGCTGAGCCGCGCCATTCTCGACAAGGCCGGCATCAAGAAAATCTATCTGGTCACGCACGCCCAGCACATGCGCCGCGCGGTCGAGGCGTTCGAGCGTACCGGGCTCATGGTCGTGCCGGCGCCGACAATCCTACCCAGGCCGCGCGACCTTGCGCCGGCCGACTTCATCCCCTCGGGCGGCGGCATGAGCACGAATGCGCGCCTCGTCCACGAGTGGCTCGGCCGCGCTTGGTACGCGCTGGCGGAGTGACAAGGCCCATGTTAGAGAGGCGGCGCCATTGGGGCGTGGCCAAGCGGTAAGGCAACGGTTTTTGGTACCGTGATCCCAGGTTCGAATCCTGGCGCCCCAACCAGCCTCCGCTTGCTTCGCAAGCTACGGCTGGGCAAGCCAAGTCTCAGAATTTGCGGCGAAGCAAGCGGAGGCTGTCCCGCCGAAGCATTGGCGTAGGCGGACAGACCAAACCATGCAATACGTCTATGTCCTGCATAGCCTGAAATATCCGGACAAATATTATACGGGCTGCACGATTGACGTCGCTGATCGTCTAAGAAAGCACAATGCAGGCCACTCGGAATCTCAGTCGAGTCATTCTTCGATGTATGGTCCGTGGAAGCTGATCGTCCAGATTGGTTTCGAAGACAAGGCGAAGGCATTCGCATTTGAGAGATATCTGAAGTCCGGTTCTGGGCGCGCATTTGCGAGGAAGCACTTCTGAGCCCGGCGCACGGAGAGTCGGCTTCCGCCACAAGCACCTTGATCTCGATCACCGGAAAGACGAAAAAGATCGAGAAGTTCCCTGAAAGCCTGGCTACCCCTTCCTTGCTGCAATTGAGACGAGACGATCCATATGTCATCGCACGCAACGCTCCCCGGCATGGCGGCTGATGCTCACGAGGCCGCCGCCGAACAGGTGCGCGCGTTGTTGCGTCGCTCGATCGCGGTCAAGGAAAGCCTGATCGCCAGCCATGCCGAGCACGTGGTCAAGATCGCCGAGCTGTGCGCGGCCTCGCTCGCGGCGGGCGGCAAGCTGATGTTCTGCGGCAATGGCGGCTCGGCGGCGGACGCCCAGCATCTGGCGGCCGAGCTTCTGATCCGGCTGCGCTCGGAGGTCAATCGCCAGGGCCTGCCGGCGCTCGCGCTCGCGACCGATTCGTCCTCGCTCACCGCTTGCGCCAACGACTACGACTTCGAGACCTACTACGCCCGTATGGCCGAGACGCTCGGACGCGAGGGCGACGTTTTGATCGGCATCACCACGTCCGGGCGCTCGCCCAATATCGTGCGCGCGCTTCAGGCCGCCCGGAAAAAGGGCATCAGGACGATCGGGCTCTTGGGCAATGATGGCGGGCCGGCGCTGGCCGAATGCGATCTCGCGCTCGTCGTGCCATCGAAGGAGACCGGCCGCATTCAGGAGGCCCACATCGCGATCGGCCATGCGGTGATGGAACTGATCGAAGACCGGCTGTTGACGGCGGGGTTGATCAAGAACTAAGGCGCAAGCTCTATCTTGTCGGCACGGGCACCGGCCCCGAATAGTTGTAGAATCCCTTACCGGTCTTGCGGCCGAGCCAGCCGGCCTCGACATATTTGGCGAGCAGCGGGCAGGGGCGGTATTTGCTGTCGGCGAGGCCCTCATAGAGCACCTGCATGATCGCATGGCAGGTATCGAGCCCGATGAAATCGGCGAGCTCCAAGGGGCCCATCGGGTGATGCGCGCCGAGCTTCATCGCGGTGTCGATGTTCTGCACCGAGCCGACGCCCTCATAGAGCGCGTAGATCGCCTCGTTGATCATCGGCAATAGAATGCGGTTGACGATGAAGGCCGGAAAATCCTCGGCGGTCGCCGGCGTCTTGCCCAGCTTCAAGCTCAGCTCGTGGATTATCTTGTAGACTGTCTCGTCGGTCGCGATGCCGCGTACCAGCTCGACCAATTCCATGCGCGGCACCGGGTTCATGAAGTGCATGCCCATGAAGCGCTCGGGCCGGTCGGTCGCCGCGGCGAGCCGCGTGATCGAGATCGACGAGGTATTCGAGCAGATGATCGTATCCGGCTTCAATACGCCCTTCAGCTTGGCGTAGATCGCCTTCTTGATCACCTCGTTCTCGGCCGCCGCCTCGATCACGAGATCGACGTCCTTAAGCGCACCGTAGTCCAGCGCCGGCTTGATCAAGGCAAGCGCGGCGCTCTTCTGCTCGGCCGTGATGGAGCCTTTGCCGAGCTGACGATCGAGATTTTGCTCGATGGTCGTGAGGCCCTTCTTGATCTGCTCCTGCGATATGTCGGAGAGCAGCACCTCGAAGCCTTTGAGCGCGAAGACGTGGGCGATGCCATTGCCCATCTGCCCGGCGCCGATCACACAGACCGTCTTGATCATGGGATTTCATCACCGTACCCGGATCGGGCGCGGCGCCTCCTCTTCTCAGTTCGCGCGCTTGGTTTTTGAGAGACCCTGCTTGTCGAGCTCGGCGGCGAGCTCGGGCAGCACCTTGAACAGATCGGCGACCAGGCCGTAATCGGCGACCTGGAAGATCGGCGCCTCGGCGTCCTTGTTGATGGCGACGATGACCTTGGAATCCTTCATGCCGGCCAGATGCTGGATCGCGCCTGAAATGCCGACCGCCACATAGAGGTCGGGCGCCACGACCTTGCCGGTTTGGCCGACCTGATAGTCATTTGGTACGAAGCCGGCATCGACCGCGGCGCGCGAGGCGCCAACGCCGGCGCCGAGCCGGTCGGCCACCGCTTCGATCAGCTTGAAGTTTTCACCACTCTGCATGCCGCGCCCGCCCGAAACGATGATCCGTGCGCTGGTCAATTCGGGTCGGCCGGAATCGGCAAGCTCGGCCTTGACGAAACGTGAGAGGCCCTTGTCGACGGCACCGCCGACCGCCTCGATCGCGCCATGGCCGCCTTCCGCCGCGGCAGGCTCGAAGGCCGTTGCGCGCACTGTGATGACGCGCTTGGCATCGAGGCTCTGCACCGTCGCCATCGCATTGCCGGCATAGGTCGGCCGTACGAAAGTGTCGGCCGAGAGAATCTGGGTGATCTCGGAAATCTGCGCGACGTCCAAGAGCGCGGCGACGCGCGGCATCAAGTTCTTGCCAAACGTCGTCGCGGTCACCAGCAGGTGCGTATAGCCGCCGGCGAGGCCAACCACGAGCGGCGCGAGATTCTCGGCCAGGCTATGACCCAAAGCCGCATCGTCGGCGTGCAGCACCTTGCGCACACCGGCGACCTTGGTGGCTTGCATCGCGACGGCTTCAGCGCCTGCGCCAGCGACCAGAAGGTCGACCTCGCCGCCAAGCGCCTTTGCGGCGGTCACGGCGTGCAACGTGGCGCGCTTCAGCGCCTGGTTGTCGTGTTCGGCGATGACCAGCGCGCTCATCCGATCACCTTCGCTTCCGAGCGGAGCTTGTTGATCAGTTCGGCGACGTCGGCGACCTTGACGCCACCCTTGCGACGCGCCGGCTCCTCCACCTTCAAAACCTTGAGACGCGGCGTCACGTCGACGCCAAGGTCTTCGGGCTTCAATACGTCGATCGTCTTCTTCTTCGCCTTCATGATGTTGGGCAGCGAGGCATAGCGCGGCTCGTTCAATCGAAGGTCGGTGGTGACGATCGCCGGCAGCTTGATCGCGACCGTCTCGAGCCCGCCATCGACCTCGCGCGTGACCTCGGCGCCTTCGCCCTCGATCTTGAGCTTGGAGGCGAATGTGGCTTGCGGCCAATCGAGCAGCGCGGCGAGCATCTGGCCGGTTTGATTGTTGTCGTCATCGATCGCTTGTTTGCCGAGGATGACGAGCTTCGGTTGTTCCTTGAGCGCGACCGCCTTCAAGAGCTTGGCGATCGCGAGCGGCTGCAACAAGACGTCGGTGACGACATGGATCGCGCGATCGGCGCCGATCGCGAGCGCGGAGCGCAGCGTTTCCTGCGCGGCCTGCGGCCCGGCCGAGACCGCGATCACTTCGGTCGCGACATTGGCTTCGCGCAACCGCACGGCCGCTTCGACCGCGATCTCGCAAAACGGGTTCATCGCCATCTTGACGTTCGCCGTTTCGACGCCGCTCCCATCCGCCTTGACGCGGACCTTGACGTTGGCGTCGATGGTGCGCTTTACCGCGACCATCACCTTCATGGTGGTACGTCCTTCGCTGGTCCAAACATCGTCTTGGCCGCAGCGCGGTACGCGCCGCCTCGTTGTTCCAGGCGCCTCACGGCGGCGTCGTTCGCACTTGCAACAAATCCGACGCGCAAATTTCGCAAGTGCACCATAGTCGGGTGTCCTCGGCTAAGTCAACGCTGGCACGGCGGGTTAACGATTGGCCCCGGGGATCCAGAGCACGTCACGCGCGCCCTTGTCGTTAACGTGTCGGCCCAGCACAAAAAGGTGGTCCGACAGGCGATTGAGATAGACGATCGCGAGCGGGTTGACCGCTTGATCACGGGCGAGACGAACAGCGAGCCGTTCCGCCCGGCGTACCGTGGTGCGCGCCAGATGGAGATAGGCCGCGCTCGCCGTACCGCCCGGCAGGATGAAGGAGTCGAGCGGCTTCAATTCGGCGTTCATGGCGTCGATTTCATGTTCGAGCCGGTCGATCTGAGCCTGCACGATTTGCAGCGCGCCCCGCTTGGGCTTCGGGTTGCACAAATCGGCGCCGAGGTCGAACAGATCATTCTGTATGCGCCCGAGCATGGCATCGGCGGGCCCTTGGGTGTGCAACCGGGCGAGCCCGATCGCGGCGTTGGCCTCGTCAACCGTGCCGAAGGCCTCGACCCTCAGATCATCCTTGGGCGTGCGCGAGCCGTCGCCGAGCGAGGTCTCGCCCTGATCGCCGCCTCGCGTGTAGATGCGCGTCAGACGAACCATGGCCGCGCTATTTCTTGAACACGAAGACCAGGAGCGCGAGCAGCGCGATGGCGGCGAATTGCAGGCCGACGCGCCAGCGCATCAGCCGATTGCCGCGCATCTTGTCTTTGCCACCCTTGCCGATCGTGCCGAGCCCCATGAACAACACGACGACCGTCGCGGCCATGGCGACGTAAACCAATATTTCAACGATCGTGCTCAGCGCATCGCTCACGGCCACATCCGTTTTCTTGGTCGACACCGGCCGGCCCACTCGGACAAAGGCGTGACATTGCGCCTCGCCGTGGTCAAGTCAAACCCCGAGGGGGCGCTCGGCGCTTGCGGGCGAAGGCCGCTTCACCTATTTTGGCCTCATGGTCCTGGAGCAACCGATCCGCAGCCTGTGCGCGGTGCGAATTATGGACCCGGCGCTTTCCGAGCGCCGGGCCGTCGCGATTCGCCCCGTTTCCCATGCTGCATCGGAGCTGCTCCGCCATGTCATATTCTGACCCCACCCGATCATCCCACCCCAACGCCGTCACGTGCTTTTCGGTTCTGACCGAGGCCGAGCCGACCACGCTTGCACGCGTTCTCGAAGTCTTCGCCCTGCGCGAGGTCATGCCGGCGCACTTTCATAGCGTGCTCGACGCTGCCCCTGACGATCACGCCGCGTCGCACTGCCTCAATGTCGACATCCAGGTCGCCGACCTGTCGCCCGACGCCGCAGCCGCGATCGCGCGCAAGCTCGGCGCCGTGGTCGGCGTGCGCGCGGTGCTGACCAGGGAGCAGGCCATGGGTAACGATTGAGCCGATCAAGCGGCGAATAAGGCGTCAAACGCGCCGGCATCAAGCGCCGCGATGATCGCTTGCGGTGTCACGCCGCGCGCCCGCAGCGCGGCCAAGGTCAGCGCCTTGTCGCGCTTGGCGAAGCGGCGACCGCTGGCATCGGTGACCAGCCTGTGGTGCGCGTAATCGGGCGTCTCAAGCCCGAGCAGCGCCTGGAGCAGGCGGTGAACATGGGTGGCGTCGAATAAATCCTCGCCGCGTGTGACCAGCGTAACGCCTTGCAAATGATCGTCGAGCGTCGCGGCCAGATGATAGCTCGTCGGCATTTCCTTGCGCGCGATGACGACATCGCCAAAGCGCTCTGGCCGCGCCGCGACGCGACCCTTGGCGCGGTCATGCCATTCGAGCACGCCGGTGCGCGCCAGCGCCGCGGCCATGTCGAGCCTGAGCGCATAGGCCTGGCCCTCTGCCTTGCGATCCTCGCGTTCGGTTGTCGATAGCGTTCGGCACAGGCCGGGATAGATCGGCTCGGCGGCATCGGCAGAAAGATGCGGCGCAGCACCGGCGCGCGCGATCTCGGCCTTGATCGCCGCGCGCGTGCAGAAGCAGGGATAGATCAGGTCCGCCTGTTCGAGCCGCGCGAGCGCCGCCGCGTAATCCGCCATGTGCGCGGATTGGCGGCGCACCAGGCCGTCCCAATCGAGGCCGAGCCAGGTGAGGTCTTCCAGGATCGCGGCGTCGAATTCGGGCCGGCAGCGCGCCGCGTCGATGTCCTCGATCCGGAGCAGAAAGCGTCCGGCCGCGTCTTCCGCCAGGTTCCGCGCGGTGAAGGCCGCGAAGGCGTGCCCCAGGTGGAGGAGGCCGGTCGGACTCGGCGCGAAGCGCGTGACGGTTTGTCGCGTCATCGCGCCAAGCCTTGATGCAACGACGGCGAGGCACCATCATCCCGGCGCGTCCACTCTTGATCGGAACCAAAAGCACAATGACCGGCGTTCGCCTCGACGGCCCCGAGCTGCCACCCAGGAGCGGGGGAAAAGCGCGTCAGTTGATCGTGTTCCTGCATGGCCTCGGCGCCGACGGCAATGATCTGATCGGTCTCGCCGATCATTGGGCCGCGCTCATGCCGAACGCGCATTTCGCCTCGCCGCACGCGCCCGAGCCGTGCGACATGGCGCCCATGGGCCGGCAATGGTTCTCGCTGCGTACGCGAGAGCCCGCCGCGCTGCTCGAGGGCGTCAAGCGCGCGGCACCGATGCTCAATGCTTATCTCGATGCCAAGCTCGCAGCGCTCGGCTTGAGCGAGCGCGCGCTGGCGCTGGTCGGCTTCAGCCAGGGCACCATGACCTCGCTCTATGTCGCCTATCGCCGGCCGAAGGGCGTCGGCGCCGTGCTCGGCTATTCCGGCAGGATGATCGGCGGCGAGCGCCTGGCCGAGGAAGCCTTGGCCAAGCCGCCGACGCTGCTCATTCACGGCGATGCCGACGAGGTCGTGCCGGTCGGTGCGATCTTCGAGGCGGCGCAAGCGTTGGGCAGTGCCGAGATTCCGGCGCAGTGGCATGTCAGCGCGGATATCGGTCATGGCATCGCGCCCGATGGCCTCGAGATCGGCGGCCGCTTCTTGCTCGATACGGTTGGCCGTCACTAGATCAATCACGACAAAGAAACATGATCATGAAACGACTTGTCGTCTCGTTTTTGATTGGTCTCGCGCTGTTCTACCCCATGCTGGGCTGGGCCCATGACTATACCGAAGGAAATTTCAAGATCACGCACCCTTGGGCGCGCTTCACGCCGCCCGGTTCACCCAATGGCGCGGCCTATTTGGTGATCGAGAACAAGGGCGCGACGCCCGACCGGTTGATCGGCGCGGTGACGCCGCGCGCGGCAAAGGTTGAAATCCACGGTCATGAAATGACCGACGACGTGATGTCGATGCGCCAGCGCGAAGCCGTCGACCTGCCGCCAAATGAGAGCGTCACCTTCGAGACCGGCGGCCTCCACCTCATGTTGATCAAACTGACCGCGCCGTTGAAAGAGGGCGAGCGCTTTCCACTCACCCTCAAATTCGAGAAAGGCGATGACATCACCGTCGACATCGCGGTCGAGCGCGGCGTCGAGGTGAAAATGGACCAGCACCATCAAATGGAATAGTCAGCGCGGCTCGGGCTCGGGCGCGCGGTTGTTCAACGTCGTGCGTGCCCCGGCGGCGATCGCCGGGCCGGGCATGGGCACAAGCACGCGCCGACGCACGCGCCGTGCCACCGGGCGCGCGCCATAGACCTGCTTGGTCGCCTCGACCAGCACCACGCCGCCAAAGGGCTTGCCGAGAACCTGTCCCAGACGCTGCCAGAGCTGATTGGTGCGCAAGATCAGGCGCGCCTGCACCGGCGGCAAATAGAGCGCGCCTTCCTGGCGCACCGGGTCGAAATGGCTGTCGCGCAAGAGGCGCGTCAGCTGCGAGCCGCTGAACGGCCGGCCATGGCCGAAAGGCGTGCGCTCGACCCGCGCCCACAGGCTCCGCCGGTTCGGCACCAGCGCGAGCAAATGCCCGCCGGGTCGCAGCACGCGCCAGACCTCGCGCATCAGGGGCTCGGTCT
>CAMDDO010000057.1 GCA_945892755.1 Rhizobium sp. Q54
GCAAGAGCCGGGGCGCGGTGTACACGATATGGGCGGCTTGGGGGCCGGGCCGGTGGCCAAGACCGAGCACGATTACGCCGAATGGGAGCGCAAAGTCGACGCGCTCATGATGTTGCTGACGCGAAGAGATCGTGCGGTCATTACCGTCGACGAATTGCGCCGCGGTATAGAGCAGCTTGGTCCCGACGCTTATGACCGGATGAGCTATTACGAACGCTGGATCGCCTCCATCACCGCCGCGCTGCAGGAGAAAGGCGTGGTCACGACCGATGAACTCGGCCGGCGCATGGCGACGGTCAAAGCGCGCTTCGAGGCGACACCTTGAGCGCGCGTTTCGCACCCGGCGAGCCGGTTAGGGTACGGCGCGCCTTTCCGCCCGGGCATGTGCGCACGCCCTATTATGCCCGCGGCAAAGCTGGCGTGGTCGAGCGCCTGTGTGGCGCGTTCCGCAACCCAGAGGAGCTTGCCTTCGGCCGGAATGGTGAGCCGAAGCAGCCGCTCTATCGCGTGCGCTTCGTTCAGCGCGAGCTCTGGCCCGACTATGCCGGCCCAGCGCACGATACGCTCGACATCGAGCTTTATGAACATTGGTTGGAGTCGCCATGACCGATCCCCACGATCACGCGCACGATCATTCCCACGTCGACCATGGTGCGGAGGCGCTTGGCTACTACGAGACCATGCAGATCGCGTTGACTGAGCTCTTGATCGAGAAGGGCGTCTTCGGCGCCGAGGATGTGCGGCGCGAGGTCGAGGCCATGCACGCGCGTACGCCGGCACGTGGTGCCGCGGTTGTGGCGCATGCCTGGCGCGATCCGGCGTTCAAGGCGCGGCTCTTGGCGGATGGTAGCGCGGCTTGTGAATCGCTCGGTATCGCGATGGGGCCGACACGCCTTGTCGTGGTTGAGAACACTCCAGGCGTCCATAATGTGATCGTCTGCACGCTGTGCTCCTGCTATCCGCGCGTGCTGCTTGGCCTGCCGCCCGATTGGTATAAGTCGAGGCCCTATCGCTCGCGCGTCGTGCGTGAGCCGCGCACGGTGCTCGCCGAATTCGGGCTCGAGCTGCCCAACGACACCATTGTACGGGTCCACGATTCGACGGCCGACATGCGCTATATGGTGCTGCCCGAGCGGCCGAAGGGCACGGAGCGCCTTTCGGAAGCCGCGCTCGCCGAACTCGTCACGCGCGACTGCATGATCGGCGTCGCGGTGCCATCCCGGTCGTCGCCCCGCTGATCGCCCCCGCGTGTCTCGACGGCTCGGTCCGATGGATTGCGCGCGGTCGAAGACTATGTGATAGGGCGTCGAGGCCGCCGAGCGGCGCCGCAGAAAGGATTTCCCCGAATGATGCGCGAACGGGTGGTCATACGGGACTTTGTCATCGAGGCGCCGATCGAGGCCGCCTGGGCGGCGATCGCGCACACCGACCGCGCCAATCAAGCCGTCGGCGGCACCGAATACAGGGTGACCGAGCAGGCCCAAGCCGATGGCTCCGTCCGTCGCACGGGACGGGGTCGTTTCTTACCGCCGTTTCAATGCGAATGGGACGAAGCGTTCGGCGAGTGGGTGATGCCACGGCAGATCAGCCAGACACGTACTTTTACGAAGGGGCCAATAAAACAGCTCGTCCTCGATCTTGCGCTGACACCCAATGGCACGCAAACCCAGGCCCGCGCCACGATGCGCGCTAAATGGGATTGGTGGCCCATGAGTATCGCCAACGCATTCGGCATACTTGATAAGGAGTTCGACAAAAGAGAGCGCGCCATCAAGCAAGCCGCGGAGCAAATAAAAGCAGGGCGCGAGGAATGGTCGCTGGTCGAGCCCACGCCTTTGTCAGCCGAGGCTCACGCCCGGCTCGAGGAATATCGCGCGACGCTTCAGGCACGCGGCCAGTCACCCACCTTGGTCGCGCAATTGATCGACTATGTTCAATCAACGCCTTTTGATATCGCACGGCGCGTTCGTCCGCTCGGTCTGGCGCGTGACTGGGGCATTGATGACATGGTGGCCGTCGGGCTTTGCCTTGAGGCCCATCGGGTGGGTTTGCTCGCGCTTGGCTGGGACCTGCTTTGTCCGCGTTGCCGTGGCGCCAAGCTCAGGGTCGCGTCCCTCGATCATCTGCCCAATCAAGCGCATTGCTCGTCATGCAATGTCGATTATGATCGGGATTTCGCGCGCAATGTCGAATTGAGCTTTCGGCCCGAGCGCTGGCTACGGGAACTGCCCGAGGGCGAGTTCTGCATGCAGGCCGCCGGGTCGACCCCGCATGTGATGGTCCAGCGGCGCGTCGAGCCGGGCACCACGCTCACCTTGCCGCTGCAACTTGATGCGGGCGCGTACCGCATTCGCACCGTCGAACCCGGCGGATCGATCGATGTCGACCTGCACGGACAAGGTGACGCCTTGCCATCGGTCAGCGCGACTGAGACCGGCCTTACCGGGGGACCGCATCAGCCGCCCGGGACTCTCGCGTTCCACAATGGCAGCCGGCGCATGCTTCACGTCGTGCTCGAAGATCGTTCCTGGGCGCTGGATGCGCTGACGGGTGAACGCGTCATCGCGATGCCGGTGTTCCGCGAACTTTGCCCTGATCAGGTGCTGCGCCTGGGCGACGAGGTCGAGATCGGCCGCGTCGCGCTTCTGTTTTCCGACCTCAAGGGCTCGACCGAGCTCTATGAGCGGATCGGCGACAGCGCCGCCTATGCCATGGTGCGCGAGCATTTCGCGATGCTCTCTGAGATCATTCGCGAGCACCGCGGCGTGCTGGTGAAGACGATGGGCGACGCCGTGATGGCGGCCTTTTACGAACCGGCCGATGCGGCACGCGCCGCGCTCGCGATCGCCGCACGCGTCACGGCGCACAATGCCAGCCGTCCGGCCCAACGCATCACGCTTAAGCTTGGCCTTCACGCCGGCCGCTGCATCGCGGTGACCACGGGCGGCGCGCTCGATTATTTTGGCGGCGCGGTCAATTTGACGGCCCGCCTCGAAGCGCAGAGCCAGGGTGACGATATCGTGATTTCGACCAATTTCGCCAATGATCCTGGCGTCATGACCGTGCTGTCGGGCCGCAAGACGGAACCAGGAAGCGCGATGCTTCGAGGCTTCACCGAGCCAGTGCCGTTTATGCGGTTGCCTTTATCCGGGTCTGTTACCAACGGTTCCTGAGCTCGCGCAGTTTGATGAACACAGTCCTGTCGTCGAACTCATCAGGCAGGTCGGGAAACGCCTCGCGCAGGCGCTTGTGCACACTCGGGCTGTGCAGACGGAAAAACGTATTGATCTCCTTTTCGAGCGCCAGTGTCGTCACCATCGCGTGTGCAGGATCCTGGTTCTTGATATTGCCAATAAGCGCCTTGGCGCGAGCATTGTCAGGCTCGCGATCGAGCGTGAAACCCAGATTATTCGCGATGTAGTCGTGCCCGGGATAGATCAGCGTACGATCGGGTAGGCGCGCGAGCTGAGTGGCGAAGGTCGCATAGAGCGCCTCGGGATGGCCGCCGCCATGGCAATTGCCGGCCCCAGCGTTGAACAACGTATCGCCGCAAAAAAGCGCCGGCTGGTCGGTATGCGAGAGCAGACAGACATGGCTCATGGTGTGGCCCGGCGTATCGAGCGCCTCGAGTTCGACCGATTTACCGATCTTGATCAAATCGCCCGCCTTAAGGCCGCGATCCATGCCGGGGATGCGCGCGCCTGCCTTGTAATGCGCCAGAACTTTGGCGTGGGTGGCCTTTACGACGGAGTCATTGCCGCCAATATGGTCGTGATGCTCGTGGGTGTTGAGAATCTGCGTGATGGTGAAACCGCGTTGCTTGGCGCGGGCCAGGCACTTCTCATGGTCGAGCGGATCGATCGCGAGCGCCTCTCCGGTTTCAGGGCAGGCGATCAGATAATTGAAATTGCGGTAGTCATTGGCAGTCCAGATCTGCTCGACGATCACGGGCGGTCTCCTAAATTCTGGTCGCGAATGGCTCATCTTAGACGATCGCAGCGGGCCGAACACCTGCCGTGGCTCAGCCCCCGAGACCCTGGCACCTCAAGACGCAGCTTTCTCCCACCGTGGCTTTCCGCCTAGGATCGAGGGGCATGAGCGACATTCCCGCCACCAAGACGCAAGGCAATGGACGGCCGCTGGCACTCGAGGTGGTCGATCTACGCAAAAGCTTTGGCCCGGTCGAGGTGCTGCGCGGCATTTCGATGCAGGCGGCCGAAGGCGACGTGATCTCGATCATCGGCGCGAGCGGTTCGGGTAAGAGCACGTTATTGCGCTGCATTAATCTGCTTGAAATACCGAATGGGGGCGATGTCTCGATCGCCGGTGAATTGATTCGGATGAAGCGCACGCGCCACGGCCAGGCGCCCGCCGATGCCCGCCAGGTCGATCGACTGCGCGCGCGCTGCGGCATGGTGTTTCAGAGTTTCAATCTGTGGACCCATATGACCGTGCTGGAGAACGTCATCGAAGCGCCGATCCACGTCTTGAAACTTCCTCGCGCCGAGGCGACCGAGCGAGCCGATGCCTTGCTGCGGCGTGTGGGGCTCTATGAGCGGCGCAATTACTATCCGGGTCATTTGTCGGGCGGCCAACAGCAGCGCGCCGCCATCGCCCGCGCCTTGGCCATGGAGCCGGCGCTCCTGCTATTCGACGAGCCGACCTCGGCGCTCGATCCCGAGCTCGTCGGCGAAGTGCTCCAGGTCATGCGCGGCATCGCGGAAGAGGGCCGCACCATGTTGATCGTGACGCATGAAATGGCCTTTGCCCGCGAGGTGTCCTCGCGTGTGATCTTTCTCCATGAAGGCCTGATCGAAGAGGAGGGGCCGCCGGCGCAATTATTCGAGGCCCCGCGCTCGGAGCGCTGCCGGCAATTCCTGGCCGGTGGATGGAAGGCCAAGCGCGATCCGGCCGGGGGCGTCGGTCTGACCCCTTGACGGCCTTCGTGCCAAAGCCGAACCTGGAGCGACCGAAAATTCAGGAGGCAATCCAATGACGTGGCTGAAAGCAACCATCGCGACGCTGGTATTTTCGCTGGGTCTTGTGCTCGCCCTTGAGGCGGCCGCCGGCGCCAAGCTCAAGATCGGCACCGAAGGGGCCTACCCGCCGTTCAACTTCATCGATGAATCGGGCGTGCTCAAAGGCTTTGACGTCGATATCGCGCAGGCTTTGTGTGACAAGATGGGCGCCGAATGCGAGTTCGTGAAACAGGATTGGGACGGTATCATCCCCGCGCTGCTCGCCAAGAAATTCGATGCCATTGTCGCCAGCATGTCGATCACCGAGGAGCGCAAGCAAGCGGTCGGCTTTACCGACAGATATTATAGCAATCTGGTGCGTTACGTCGGCCCGAAGGGCAAGGCCATCGATACCTCCGAAGCCGGCCTCGAGGGCAAATCGATCGGCGCGCAGCGCGCCACCGTTGCCGCAAGCTATCTCGAGGATAAGCTCGGCAAGAGCGCGACGATCAAGCTCTACGACACCCAGGAAAACGCCAATCTCGATCTGGTCAATGGCCGGCTCGACGTGATGTTCGCCGATGGCCTCGTCATGTATGAGTGACTCAAGACGGATGATGGCAAGAAGTTCGAATTCTATGGCGAGGGCATGAGCCTCGATGAGGGCGTCGGCATCGCCGTGCGCAAAGAAGATGACGCGCTCAAAGACAAGCTCAACGAGGCGATCAAGGCGATCCGCGCCGACGGCACCTACGACAAGATCAACGCCAAGTATTTCCCGTTCAGCATTTTCTAGGCGTAGGCAAGGTGGCGGGCCGCTATTGGCGCGCCACCCTCTGCCTCGCACCCAGCCGCCTGCCCATCGATGATCGACCTCCATGGTTTCAGCGCTCAATTGCTCGCTGGGACGGCGCTGACCATCGAGCTTGCGCTGGCCTCGGCGGCCTTAGGCACGTTGATCGGCCTCGCGCTCTCCGCTCTCAAGCTATCGCGCTCGAAGCTTGGCCGTGGGTTTGCCGATCTCTACACCACGATCTTTCGCGGCGTGCCCGAGCTCCTCATCGTTTTGCTGGTTTATTTCGGCGCGACCATCGCGCTCACCAGCCTATCGCGCGCGCTTGGCGGCGAGGAACCGATCGAGCTCCATCCTTTCCTGGCCGGAACGCTCGCCCTGGGGTTGGCCTTCGGTGCCTATGCGACGGAAGTGTTTCGCGGCGCATTTCAGGCGCTGCCCCGCGGCCAGATCGAGGCGGCGCGGGCGCTTGGCATGTCGCGTTTCCTCGCCTTTCGACGGATTGCCTTGCCCCAAGTCTGGCGCTTCGCGCTGCCGGGTCTCGGCAATATTTTTCTCGTGCTGCTCAAAGATACCTCGCTCGTCTCGGTGATCGGGCTTGAAGAGTTGATGCGCAAGACCTCGATCGCGGTTGGCTTCACCAAGGAGCCCTTCACGTTTTACCTCGCAGCCGCCGTGATCTATCTCGTGATGACGATTATTTCCATGATCGGGCTCGGCGCGCTGGAGCGGCATGCCAATCGCGGCGTGCGGAGAGCGGCTCGATGAGCGGCAACGTCATCGCGGAGAGCATACCGAAGCTGCTTGACGGCGCGGCGTTGACCGTCGAGTTGGTCGCGATCGCACTGGCGATTGGGATCGTGCTAGCCGTGCCGCTTGCGCTCGCGCGGGTTTCGGGCCGCCTGTGGCTCAATGGGCCCGTCTATGGCTATGTCTTCTTCTTTCGTGGCACGCCGCTTTTGGTCCAAATCTTCCTAATCTATTACGGCCTGTCGCAATTCGAGACGGTGCGAGAGGGGCCGCTCTGGCCGATCCTGCGCGAGCCCTATTGGTGCGCGATCATCGCCTTCACGCTCAACACCGCGGCCTATACCGCCGAAATCATCCGGGGTGGCATTCAAGGCGTACCGCATGGCGAGATCGAAGCGGCACGCGCGCTCGGCATGTCGCGCCTTCTCGTGCTCCGCCGTATCATTCTGCCGCGTGCGTTTAGGCTCGCTTTGCCGGCCTATGGCAATGAGATCATTATTCTGCTCAAGGCGAGCGCGCTGGCCAGCACCATCACGTTGCTCGATTTGACCGGTGTGGCGCGCACGATCATCGCGCGCACCTATATGCCGATCGAGTTGTTCGCCATGGCCGGCGCGATCTATTTGGTGATCACCTTCATGATCACGCGCGCGATCAAGGCTCTCGAGCATCGCCTGAGCCCGCATACCAGGCCGCCACGGCCGGCCTGATCGAGGCGGGTTGGCAAGCCGGGCGGCCTCCGCTCTAATCGCGCCGCACTTCACCCAGGACCAGCCCGCCGCCATGGATGCCATCGACGCGATTACCTCACGCCGCTCCGTGCGCGGCTTCCTGCCGACCCCGGTTCCGATGGAGACGGTGCGCCGCTTGCTTGAGGTTGCCGCACGGGCGCCAAGCGGCAGCAACATCCAGCCCTGGCATGTTCACGTCTTGACCGGCGCGACCAAACAGCGCCTGACCCAAGCCATGCATGAGTTGCGCGCGCGCGACCCCAAGGCCGAATGCGCGCAATATCAATATTACCCGGTCAAGTGGCGCGAACCCTATGTCGGGCGGCGGCGCAAGATCGGTTGGGGGCTCTACCAGCTATGCGGTATTGAAAGGGGTGACGCCGAGGGAATGTTTCGCCAGCACGGCCGCAATTACGACTTCTTCGGCGCGCCGGTCGGCATGATGGTCACCGTCGAGGCCGATATGGAGCTCGGCAGCTGGATCGATTGCGGCATGTTCGTGCAGACCCTGATGATCGCGGCGCGCGGCCTTGGGCTGCATAGCTGCGCCCAGGCCGCCTGGGCCTATCACCACGACGTGGTGCGCGCGGCGATTCCGCTGGCCGACAATGAGAAGGTGGTTTGCGGCATCGCGCTCGGTCACGAAGACCCGAGCGAGCCGGCCAATGCGTTGCGTACCGAACGTGAGCCACTGGCGAAATTCGTCAGCTTCCACGATTGAGGCCAAGCGGTGACGACGTTCGCCAACCTCACGCCCCCCAAATTGCCCGAGGGCAGCGCGCGCTTGCGTGAGGATTTGCGCGCCTTTCTGGCGGAAAGCCGCCGAGCGCTTGGTTGGACGCCGAACTCGAACTTCATCGGCGTGTTCTCGGCCGAGTTCAGCCGGGCGCTCGGTGCCCGCGGCTACATTGGCCTGACTTGGCCGAAGGACTATGGCGGTCAGGCGCGCTCGGCGCTTGAGCGCTATATCGTGACCGAAGAATTGCTTGCGGCCGGGGCGCCGTGCGCCGCCCATTGGGTGGCGGATCGGCAGAGCGGACCACTACTGCTGCGCTTCGGGACGGATGCCCAGCGCCGCGATATCCTGCCGAGGATCGCACGCGGCGAATGTTATTTTTCGATCGGCATGAGCGAGCCCGACGCCGGGTCGGACCTCGCCGCGGTACGCACCCGCGCGATTCGCACGGTGCAGGGCTGGCGCATCGACGGCGCCAAGGTGTGGACCAGCAACGCCCATGTGAATCATTACGCCATCGTGTTGTGTCGCACCGGGCCGGCCGGCGAGAGTCGTCACGAGGGCCTGAGTCAATTTCTGGTCGACCTCAAGACAGACGGCGTCCGGGTCAACCCGATCTTGAATCTGCTCGGCGATCACGAGTTTAACGAGATGGTATTCGACGGCATCGAAATCCCGGCCGATCGCTTGATTGGCAATGAAGGCGAGGGCTGGAACCAGGTTCGAAGCGAGCTCGCGTTCGAGCGAAGTGGGCCGGAGCGCTTCTTCGGCACGTTCCATTTGCTGCTCGCGACGGTCGAAGCGGCGCGCGAACGCGGCGATGGTGCGGCCGAGCGCGCGATTGGCCGGCTGGTCGCGCATTTTCTGTCGTTGCGTTCGCTCTCGCTCGCGGTCGCCGGCATGCTGCAGGACGGCCGCGACCCGGGCGTCGCGGCGGCGCTGGTCAAGGACTTGGGCGCGCGCTTCGAGCTCGACGTGCTCGAGGTCGCGCGCGATCTCTTGCCGGGCCCGCCCTCGCGTCCCGAGCCGGGTGCGGCGGAAAATCTCGACGACGCGCTCGGCCGCGCCATTCTGCAGGTGCCGTCCTATAGTCTGCGCGGCGGTACGCCCGAGATCATGCGCTCGATCATCGCGCGCGAATTGGGCCTGCGGTGAACAGCGGGGGCGAGCTGGCCGCAGCCGCGGCCGAGCGCTTGTTCGCCGACTTGGCGACACCGGCAATCGCGCGCGCGGCCGAGCAAGGCCAGTGGCCGAGCAGGCTTTGGCAGGCGGTTCAAGACGCGGGGTTTGGCAACGCGCTTGAAGCCGATAGCGGCGTGAGCTTGAGCGAGGCTCTGGCGATCATGCGTGCGGCGGGGCGTCATGCCGCGCCGATCCCGCTCGCCGAGACCATGCTGGCGCGCGCGCTTGCCGCTGGCGCCGGCCTGATGCCGCCCGACGGACCACTGACAATCGGCGTCACGGGCAAGCCGGGTTCCTTGTCCGTCGAGAACCGACTCCTGAGCGGCGGTTTGACGCGTGTGCCGTTCGCCCGTCATGTCAAAGCGGTTGCGGCCGTGGCTCGCTCGGGTGATCAAGCTGTCATCGTGCTCGTTTCCGTCGAGGTCGCGCGCCTCGTGCCCGGCCGCAATTTGGCCGGTGAGCCGCGTGATGACCTCGGCTTCGAGAAGTCCGAATTGCTAGCTGGGGGCTTTGCCATGGCGCCTCGTGGGACCGATGAAGCCTGGCTCCTCCGCATGGCGGCGTTGCTGCGCGGCGCGCAGATGGTTGGCGCGATGGAGGCCGCTTTGGCGATGTCCGTGCGCTATGCCAATGAGCGCAGCCAATTCGGCCGGCCGATTGGAAGGTTTCAGGCGATCCAGCATCAGCTCGCGGCCTTGGGGGGTGAAGTAGCGGCTTCCGCCGCCATGATTGATGCCGCGGCTGAAGCAGTCAGTGTCGAGGCGATGCACGCCCCGCGCGCGGTCGCGGCGGCAAAGGCCCGCGTGAGCGAGGCCGCCGGCCATGCCGCAACTATCGCGCATCGGGTTCATGGCGCGATTGGCTTCACCCAGGAATATGCCGTGCAAGGCCTGACCCGCCGGCTGCTATCATGGCGCGACGAATTCGGCGCCGAGGCCGATTGGCAGCGTCATCTTGGTCGAGACATTCTCCGGCCGGAGGCGGGCGCGGTCTGGCCGCTTCTTTCTGCACCATGAGCGTGGTCCCGGCGATCGATCTCACGCGTTTGTTTGAACCACGGGGCATCGCGGTCGTAGGCGCGTCGCCTGAAATCGGAAAAATTCGCGGGCGAATTTTTGCCGCGCTCAAGGCAGGCGGCTTTGCGGGTCGGCTCGTGCCGGTCAATCCGAATTATGCCGAGGTGCAAGGCGTGCCGGCTGTAGCGCGAATCGGCGCGGTCGGCGAGGGCATCGATCTCGCGATCATCGCGATTCCGGCCGAGCATGTGGCAGGTGCGCTCAACGAATGTGCCGCGGCTGGCATTGGCGCCGCGGTGGTGTTGAGCTCGGGTTTTGCCGAGATCGGACCGAGGGGGATCGCCTTGCAGGCCGAAATCGAGCGAACCGCGCGCAGCCGAGGGGTCGCGCTGCTTGGCCCCAATTCGGTCGGCTTTTTGAACATGGCACTAGGCATCAAGGCGACCTTCAGTCCGGGTGGGCTGGCCGCGCCGACGCGCCGAATTCGGAACGCGCGCCAGGTCGCCATTGCCTCGCAAAGTGGCGGCATCGGCTTCGCGCTCTACAATCGCGGCATCGCGCGCGGGCTGGCATTCAATCTCGTGGCGACGACAGGCAATGAGGCCGGCGTCACCGTTCTCGATGCGCTCGACTATGCGCTTGGTCTGCCCGATACCGGAGCGGTGGTTCTTTTCATCGAAGGCCTGCGCGACGCCGCACGCCTGCGCGATCTATCGGTGTATGCGGCAAGTCGCGGCGTGCCGTTGATCGTGGCAAAGCTCGGTCGCTCGGCGGCCGCGGCGCGTGCCGCCTTGTCGCACACCGGCGCGCTGGTCGGCGATGAGGCGGAATATGCGGCGCTATTCGCGGAGACCGGCATTTTGCGCGGCGAAGATCAAGACGATCTTCTCGATCTCGCGGCGGCCCGCGTGACTTGCCCGCCAATCGCGGGCCGGCGCGTTGGTATCATCACCATTTCGGGTGGTGGGGGCGTTTGGCTCGCCGATCGGCTGGAGGCCGATGGACTTCTGGTGCCCGAACTCGATCAGGCCACTCAGGACGAGCTTCGAGCGATCATTCCGTCCTATGGCACGCCGGTCAATCCGGTCGATATCACGGCCCAGGCGCTTGAGGTCGGCGGACGGGTCCGTGCCATCGACGCCTTGCTTCGCTCGCCCATGGTCGATGCCATCGCCGTGGTCGCGAGCCTCGCCGATATCGGGCATCTGGAGCAAGAACGCGACGATCTCGCGCGGTTTGCCGCGAACCGCCTGAAACCGATCTTGTTTTATAGCTACACCGTGCCGACGCTGGACAATCTTGCGGTGCTCGATGACGCCGGCATCGCTTGCTATACGACGCTTGGCGGAATCGCGCGGGGCCTGGCTGGGCTGGTGCGGGCCACCGAGCGGAAGACGGGGCCCAAGGCATTCATAGGATAGGCGTGATGGAAGAATCGATCTTATTTCGGGTGGGTGATGGCATCGCGACCATTACGTTGAATCGTCCCGACAAGCTTAATGCCTTCACCGTCGAGATGGTCGATTTATGGGCCGATCGATTGGAGGAGGCCTGCGCGCGCGATGATGTCGACGTGATCATAATGACCGGTGCCGGGCGGGCCTTTTGTTCGGGCGGCGATATTAGCCTGTTGATGCGGGCCCGCGCGGGCGCGTCGCCGGCCGAGCGGCGGAGCGAGATCGCCGATCACGTCCACCGCATCCCGCGCGCTCTGGCCCAAACCGACAAGCCCGTGATCGCGGCGATGAACGGGGTCGCGGCCGGCGCGGGCCTCGACCTCGCGCTGATGGCCGATTTGCGCTTCGCCGCGACATCGGCACGCTTTGCCGAGACTTATGTGCGCATGGCGTTGACACCCGGCGCCGCCGGCGCGCATTTCCTGCCGCGCCGGGTTGGGCTCGCCAAGGCCTTCGAGATGTTTTGGGGCGGCGAGTTCATCGATGCGCAGGAAGCCGAGCGCATTGGCCTGATCAACCGCGCTCTACCCGACGACGAATTGATGCCCTTTACGCAGGCTTTCGCGAAACGATTGGCCGAAGGGCCGCGCCTGGCGATCCGCGCCATCAAGCGGCTGCTTCGCCAAAGCGCGGACAGCGATCTCGCGACCAGCCTCGACATGGCCTCGACGACCTATGGCGTGATGGCCTCGGGTGCCGACCACGCCGAGGCGGTCGCGGCCTTTCTTGAGAAACGCGAGCCGCGCTTTGCCAAACGGTGAAGGCGCTATTTGCCGGTAAAGCGAGGCGGCCGTTTTGCCATGAAGGCGCGGCGGCCCTCGACATAGTCCACACTCTTGAAGCACCGCTCGATCAGCGCGTCGCAGAGCGCCATATCGGGGCCGTCGTGGCGCATGAGTTCATGGATGATCCGCTTGCTCGCCTCGATCGTAAGCGGGGCGTTTGCGGCAATGCCGCGTGCACAGTCCCTGACAAGGCCTTCAAGCGTCTCGACCGGCACCACGCGGTTGACCAGCCCCATGATTCGCGCTTCCTCGGCACTGAACCGTCGCGCGGTAAAGATAATCTCCTTGGCGAATGACGGGCCGACCAGATCGACCAAAGCCTTCAGCCCGCTGGCACGGTAGCCGACGCCGAGCCTCGCCGCCGGAATGGCAAAGCCCGAATCGTCCGAGGCAAAGCGAAGATCGCAGGCAAGGGCGACAGCCAGCCCACCGCCCATGCAATGACCGCGGATCATCGCGATTGTCGGACGCGCGCATGAAGTGAGTGCACCGGTCGCCTGTTCGACGAATTCGTCATAGCGGGCGACCGCTTCGGGCGTCCCGCGCTCGGTCTCGAATTCGGATATGTCGGCACCGGAGATGAACGCCTTGTCGCCGGCGCCCCGAAGTACGATGAGGCGGATTTCAGGCTCGTCGGAGAGCGCGGCGACGAGGCGAGGGATCGCCTCCCACATATCGCGCGAGAGAGCGTTGTGACGCTCCGGGTTGTTGAAGACAATCCAGCCGACCGCGCCTTCGACATGAGCCAGCATCCTTGGCGTGCCGGTCGGTAGGTTGCGCACCGGCGCGCCATCGGCCGGCGTCGTCATCAAATGACGCCCGCGCTGCGAAGCTCGCCGATCGCCGCATCGTCATAACCGATCTCGCGCAGGATCGCCTCGCTGTGCTCGCCGGCCTCTGGGCTGCCTTGGCGAATCGCGAAGACGTGGTCACTGAGCTCCAAGCCTTGACCGAGCAAGTCGATGTGGCCAAGCGTCTTGTGCTCGACCGGCTTTGCCATGCCGAGGTGCTGGACCTGCGGATCGTCGAACACCTGATCGATGGAGAGGACCGGCCCCGCCGGCACACCCGCGGCGTTCAGCAATTCGACCCAATGGGAGACGGTTTTTTCGGCTAGCTTTCCCGAGATGCTGGCGTTCAACAGCGTACGATTGCGCGAGCGCGCGACCGATGTGGCGAAGGCAGGGTTGCGCGCGAGCTCGGGCGCCTCGATGGTACGGCACAGTCGGTCGAAAATATCCTGGCCCGACGTACCGATGTTGAGATAGCCGTCCTTGCAACGGAACGTGCCGGTCGGGATGATTGTCGGGTGATCGTTGCCGGCCTGCGCCGGTCGCTCACGTTTCATCAACCAGCGCACGGCCTGGAAATCGAGCATCGAGATCTGGGCCTGGAGCAGAGAGGTCTGGACCCACTGCCCCTTGCCGGTCGTCGCGCGCTCGAACAGCGCGATCATGATGCCAAGCGCGCAATAGAGGCCAGCCGATAGGTCGGCGACCGGGATGCCGGCGCGCACCGGGCCCTGGCCGGGAAAGCCGGTTACCGACATCAAGCCGCCCATGCCTTGGGCGATCTGGTCGAAGCCCGGGCGGTCCGCATAGGGTCCGGTCTGTCCGAAGCCTGAGATGCTGGCATAGACCAGGCGCGGATTGATCGCTCGCAGCGTCTCGTAACCGATGCCAAGCCGCGTTTTGACCTTGGGGCGAAAATTCTCGACCAGAACGTCGGCGGTCTCCGCCAGTTTGAGCAGGATTTCCTTGCCCTTTGGCTGTTTGAGATCAAGCGTCAGGCTCAGTTTGTTGCGGTGCAGATTCTGGAAATCAGGCCCGTTGCGATCATCGCCGAGGCCGTCACCAAAAGCTGCTGTGCGCGGTGCCTCGATCTTGATGCAGCGCGCGCCCCAATCCGCCAGCTGGCGCACGGCATGAGGGCCGGCGCGCACCCGGGATAGATCGAGCACGGTGAGCCCATGCAAGGGGCCACGAGATTCGGTATCTGTCATACTCGGTATTGCCGTCCTGCCGCGCAAACAATAGCACTACGGGTTGTCCCGCGCGCCCGCACGCGAGCGTGCGAGAGCGGCTGCGGAATCGCACCACCCTCAGCTAGCATGTTGAATGACGGACATCCATGAATGAAGCGTAAACAAACCACGAAAACCGCCAACGTCCGGCCAGCGATCACGGCAAAATCAGGATTTCGCCACCACACGATAGGTTCTGGCGAATTCCTGAGAGCCCCGACTTCGCCGCGAACAGAGATACCGCGCCACATTTGGGCCCGAGGCGGACGTTGTTCAAGGCGTCGGCCGGGTTCGCTCGGCCCGCCAATTGTGGCATGAAAACCATGGACGACCGCGCGCAATCGGGTATTCTTGGCCATGAACGGCCCGTAAGCTTGGCGAAAGCGAAGCCCTGTCGAACGGCTGCCTGCGCGCGCAACGGGCCATAAGCCCTGATTTCGGAG
The DNA here is from genome assembly GCA_945892755.1 of Rhizobium sp. Q54. Taxonomy (GTDB): domain Bacteria; phylum Pseudomonadota; class Alphaproteobacteria; order UBA828; family UBA828; genus SHWC01. Next base: position 14,875 of record CAMDDO010000057.1, read on the forward strand.
AGGAGACATCTGCCATGAAGCTCGCATTGTTCATGATGCCAATTCACGACCCCAAACGCGACTACCATACGACGCTGATGGAGGACGTGGAGACGATCGTTCTAGCCGACAAGCTTGGCTATGACGAGGCGTGGGTCGGCGAGCACTACACGTCGGCCGCCGAGCAGGTCACCAATCCGATGATGTTCCTCTCCGCGTGCATTTCGCGCGCGCCACGGATCAAGTTCGGGACCGGCGTGATCTGTCTGCCCCAATACAACCCGATTACGGTGGCCGGGCAGGCGGCCATGTTCGACCATCTGTGCAAGGGTCGTTTCATCATGGGTGTCGGGCCGGGCGGCCTGCCCTCCGACTTCGAGATTTTCGGCACGCTTGAAGCCGACCGTATGGCGATGATGACCGAGTCGATCGAGATCATTCATAAGATTTGGGCCGGCAACCCGCCCTACAAGATCGACGGCAAGTACTGGAAGGTCGAAAGCGAGAAGTGGATCCACGAAGATATCGGCATGGGCTATATGGCCAAGCCGTTCCAGAAGCCCTTTCCGACCGTGGCCGTCTCGGCGATGAGCCCGTATTCCGGTTCGATGAAGCTGGCCGCGCAGCGCAATTGGGACCCGGTGTCGGCCAATTTCATCGGCAATTGGTCGGTCAAATCGCATTGGGACGTCTATGCCGACGAGGCCAAGAAGAATGGCCGCGTCGCCGACCCCGATCGCTGGCGCGTGGCGCGTAACATCTTCGTCGCCGACACCGACAAGGAGGCCGAGGCCTATGTGCGTCGGAAGGGCGGCTCCTACGATTTCTATTTCCAGTACCTCTACACGATTTTCGAGCGTGCCGAGATGAAGGGGCCGTTCGTCGTGCACAAGGGCGATGATCCCGCCAAGCTCACCCACGAGTCTATGCGCGATGACTATACGATCTACGGCAGCCCGCAGACGGTGGCGCGCAAGGTCCTCGAGTTCCGCGAGCAGGTTGGCAATTTCGGCACGCTGATGCTGACCGCGCAGGACTGGACCAACAAGGCGAAGATCCGAAAGTCGATGTCGCTCCTTTCCAAGGAAGTCATGCCGCTGATCAATGCCAAGATCGGTCAGACGCGGAGCGCGGCGGCGGAATAGGCGCGCGCGCCTCGTTGCCGCGACGAGATTGGGCCGGGCCCGCGGTGCGGGTCCGGCCTTTGTTTTTTCCGTTTCTGGGCGCTTGCCCGCCGGCGGAGACTTCCGCGTCGGCGGCGTGCATCGCGAAATCGTCAAGAACGAGCGTATTGTCTTCACTCATGCCTAACCGTGATCTTTTGCGCCTTGCATGCGTTAGCGAATGATTGACGTCATGGCTCCTGACGCTCCCAAAGCGACGCAGCGCGAGTGGATCGGGCTCGCTGTGCTGGCGCTGCCTTGCCTGCTCTATTCCATGGATTTGACGGTGCTGATCCTGGCGGTACCGCATCTCACCGCCGACCTTGCGCCAAGCGCGACGCAGCTCTTGTGGATCTTCGACATCTACGGCTTCCTGCTCGCCGGCTCGCTGATCACGATGGGGACGGTGGGCGATCGGATTGGTCGGCGCAGGCTGCTGCTGATCGGCGCTGCCGCATTCGGCCTGGTTTCGATTCTCGCTGCGTTTTCCGTCACGGCCGAGATGCTGATCGCGGCCCGTGCCTTGCTCGGCCTTTCCGCGGCGACGCTTGCCCCATCGACGCTCTCGCTCATTCGCAACATGTTCCTCGATCCGCGGGAACGCGGACTGGCGATCGGGGTCTGGGTCGCTAGTTTCTCGGCGGGCGGCGCTATCGGGCCGCTGCTCGGCGGCCTGTTGCTCGAGCATTTCTGGTGGGGCTCCGTGTTCCTGTTGAACGCGCCCATCATGCTGTTGCTGCTCGTGATCGGACCGATCCTGCTGCCCGAATACCGCGACCCGCACGCGCGCCGGCTTGATCCATTGAGCGCCGGTTTGTCGTTGGTAGCGGTGCTCGCGGTCATTTACGGCATCAAGCGGATCGTCGTGTTCGGCTTTGACTGGCCGTGCGTTCCCGCGATCGTCGGCGGACTGGCCGTCGGCGCCATATTCGTATGGCGACAGCGACGTTTGCCGGAGCCGCTGATCGACATCTCGCTGTTTCGATGCGCCGCCTTCGGCGGCTCGTTGGTCCTCAACATCCTCATGACGTTCATCGCCTTTGGTTCATTGTTCTTCATGGCCCAATACCTGCAACTCGTACTCGGTATGGGCCCGCTCGAAGCGGGACTATGGACCGCACCCTCAGGTGTCGCCTTCGCGGTCGGGTCCATGCTGGCGCCGCTTTTGGTGCGACGGTTTCGTCGGGATTACGTGATAGGGGCGAGTTTCGTGGTCACGGCGGTCGGCTTTTGCCTGCTCACTCAAATTGCCGGAACCGAGACATTCAGCCTGTTCATGGCGGGGTTTCTGCTGTTCTGCGTGGGCATCGCGCCGGTCGGCACGCTGACGACCGATCTTGTGATTGGTAGCGCGCCGCCCGAGCGAGCCGGCATGGCGTCGGGAATTTCCGAGACGAGTTTCGAGTTTGGCGGCGCGCTCGGCATCGCAGTGCTCGGCAGCATCATCACGGCGGCCTACCGCATCGATATGGCCGATGCGCTGCCAGACGGCCTCCCGAGCGATGCCGCGGCAATCGCCAAGGACACGCTTGCCGGTGCCATCGCAGTCGCCGAGCAATTACCCCATGAGGCCGGCGCGGCACTACTCGACGTCGCTCGCGCCGCGTTTACACAATCCCTCGTGTTGACCTCCGCTGTTTGCGCAGCCATCTCGATCCTCGCGGGTGTGATCGCGGTCGTGCTGCTACGGCGCGTGACGTCGCGGATCGAACCCGAGCCGCGACCGGCGACGGGGGCGGCCAATGCTGCGGCTCCCCGGCAGGCCGTGGCGCCGAGCCGCCCCGATTAGAGTACGCGCTCGACCCTGTAGCCAGCCTTCTCGAGCAAGCGGAGGATTCCTTCTTCGCCGGGCAAATGGGCCGCGCCAACCGCGACAAACACGCCACCCGATTTGAGATGACTCGCCATTCTTGGAATCCAGCGCTGGTTGCGATCCGTGAGAAGACCGAGCAAGAATTTCTTCGCGAACCGCCGCTTGGCGTCGGACATGGCCGGGTCGTTCATGTGGAACGATTGCATCATGATGTCGAGATCGCCCGCGAGATAGGCGGTCCGAATGGCTTCGATCCGATCCGCGACAGGCACCGGATCATGCAGCAAATCCTCGAGCATCAGCGCCTGCTCGGCATCCGAAAGCTGGATTGTAAAAAGATTGGCGATTTCATTGGCGCGATCGAGGGCGGCAACCGGCACGCCACGCTTCGCGGCATAGCGTTGGAGCGCGTCGTCGAGCACCGGCTGCCCCGACGCCTGACGGGCATTTCGATCGCCCGGATCGCCCAACATGAAAGCAAGCGCCCAGGGTCTGAGGCGGTTGACCTTGCTTTCGTTCAGCCCCATGGCCTCGCCCGCTGTGACCACTTCCGCGTACAGAGCAGGTTTGAGGAGGTCCTTCAGGGTGTGGCCCTTCGGCAGCAGCATGGCTTGAAGGATCGTGGTCATCTCCGCCGGATCGCCATCGTTTTCGACCAGCACCAATCGACTGCCCTTGAAGGCTCGCGCGATCGGCGCCGGCAATTTCAGCACCTCCTTGTCGGCGACATGCATGGTGCCGAAGACGTAATTCGGCGGCGTGCCTGGCATGCTCACTTCGAACAGGCGGCCCTTGCCAAAAGGCATCGAGCTGGCGGCGGCCACTGGCGCGACCGTCAGACTCCAGCTCACGAGCATGGCGACGAAAAGGCCGATCAACGCCAACCAACTCGCCCGCATCTTTACCTGGACCATCGGAACCTCCCGCCGTGCCGACCTTTGGCGCGGCGCATCCTTGACACCTTGAGTCTATTGGGCGCCGCGAATCTTCACGGGAGCTTGCGTTTTGTGGATAACTCTCGTTAATCGTGGCACGGCGTCGGGGCTCGCTGTGTGGGGCCACGCATGCTCTGCCGGCCGGCCCAAAAGGCGGTCGGCAACGGCCAACCGAATTGGGATTGCGATGATGGAACGAATTCTGGTTACCGGCGGTTCGCGGGGCATTGGCCGCGCCATTGCCGAGCGCGCGAAACGAGATGGCTATCAGGTTACGATATTCGACCAGCAGTCGCCCATGGATGGTGCGCTCGGCCAGTTCATAGCGGTCGACCTCGCCGACGAAGCCGCGACAGCGAGCGCACTGTCGACCGCACTCAGGGACGGCCCCATCACCCGCCTCGTCAACAATGTCGGCATGGTGCGCCCGGCGCAGCTCGGCGATACAAAACTTGAAGATTTCGATGCCGTCATCCGATTGAACGTGCGCGTCGCGCTCCAATGCACGCAGGCGTTGCTGCCCGGCATGAGGGCGGCGCGCTTCGGGCGCGTCGTCAGCATCGGTAGCCGCGCCGCGCTCGGCAAAGAGCTGCGCAGCGCCTATTCGGCGAGCAAGGCTGCGTTGGTTGGGCTCACGCGCACCTGGGCGCTTGAGCTGGCGCCCCATGGCATTGCCGTCAATCTAATCGCGCCGGGACCGATCGAGACCGAATTGTGGGCCAAGGCCAATCCGTCCGATAGCCCGCGCACCAAAGCGATCATCGCGGGGTTACCAATGAGGCGTCTCGGGAAACCCGCTGATATTGCCAATGCCGCTTCGTTTTTCTTGAACACCGAAAACAGCTTCGTCACCGGCCAGACTCTCTATGTTTGTGGCGGCGCGAGCGTTGGCGTTGCGGCGCTATGAGCCGCGTTCAACGCCCGGGGATGTAGCAGGGACCCGGTACGGCGGGGTAGGCCTTCAGTACTTTTTCGTTGAGTTCGATCCCGAAGCCCGGTTTGTCATTCGGCTCGATATAGCCTTTGACCACGCCGAATGGTTCGGCCGAAAGATCGGTGCGGAATGGATTCACCTTTGCGACATCGGCCTCATAGATCAGCGCGTTGGGAATTACCGAGAGCAAATGCGCATTTACCGCCGCGCTCAAAATGCTGTGGCTCGTGTGCGGTGCCATTGGGAGATGCCACGCGCCCGCCATATCGGAAATTTTCTTGAGTTCCGATAGCCCGCCCGCCTTGGTCGGATCGGCTTGGCAGATCGAAATCGCGCGTGCTTCGAACAAGTCTCGGAAGGCTTGACGCGTGTAGTGGTTTTCGCCGGCCGCGATCGGAATTGCGGTGCGCTTCCTGAGTTCGGCATAGGCGCCGACATTATCGGGCGTGAACGGCTCCTCAAGCCAATAGACCCGATTGGCTTCGCAATAATTGAGCACTTCGGGCATGTCGAGCAGGCTGTAGCGCGTCGCGGCATCGACCGCGATATCGAGCCCGTCACCAAACGCTTTACGAATATGGCCGACGCGTTCGGCATCCTTTTTCGGCGTATCGCCGACCCGGAGCTTGATCGCGGTATAGCCCTCGGCGATCAGGGCGGCGACCTCCTTTTCAAGCGTGTCGACCGGCTGGAAGCCGAGGCTCAACCCGCCGGCATAGGCGCGGGTCTTGCGCCTGGTGCCGCCGAGCAGGCGATAGACCGGCTGGCCCAAGAGCTTGCCTTTGAGGTCCCAAAGCGCGTTGTCGATGCCCGAAAGGCCAATCACGCTGCCGGCGCCAAGTCCATGGGTGACCACCTGCTGGCGGCTGAGCCGCTGCCAGATGCCTTCGCTATCGAATGGGTCTTCGCCGATGATCAGCGAGCCAAGGCCTTTTTCGATGATCTCGGCCATCGCGGTCAGATTTTGGCCGTGATGGGCCTCGCCAATGCCCTCGATGCCGTCTTCGGTGCGCACGCGCACCAGCACGAAATCACGCTTCACATTGCCGCCAAGGCCCATTCGCACGATCGGGCCCTCGAAGGGGCAGGAATGCGCGCTTGCCTTGACCGATGCGATTTTAGCCATGTTCTTTCCCTGATCCTCCGTTGGATTGGGGTTAAGGTTAGACGGCTTAGGCCCCACGGCCAAGCTGCAGTTTGCGGGGTTGCGCGGACCCTTGCCGCGCGATAAACCCGGCGCCCGGGAACAGGCTCCGAGGAGAAGGTAGCATGGCCAAGACGGCGGCAGGCGCGGCGCGGGCGGACGACCCTGTCACGCGCGAGATCATTCGCGGCAAGCTGCTCGCCACGGTGGATGAAATGGGCATCGTGCTGGCGCGTGCCTCGATGAGCCCGGTGATCTACGAAGTGCTCGATTTCGCCTGCGGCATTCTCGATGCCCAAGGCCAGCTCATCGTGCAAACCAATGGCATCACGCTGTTCACTGGTACGTTCGGCGAGCAGCTCGCCTCGATCCGTCGCCGCTTCGGCGACACGATCCGCGATGGCGACGTGTTCATGACCAATGACCCCTATGAGGGTGGCACGCACACCTGCGACATCGCGCTGATCAAACCGATTTTCATCGGCGGCCGGCTCGAGGCCTTTGCGATCGCGGTCGCGCACTGGGTTGAAGTCGGCGGCTCGGTCGCCGGCAGCATCTCGCCCGATGCGCGTGAAATCTATCAAGAGGGTATTCGCTTTCCCGGTGTGCGCGTTTGTCGCGACGACAAATTACAGCAGGATATCGTTGAGCTGATCCGCATCAATGTGCGCCTGCCGACCATGGCGCTCGGCGATCTCAACGCCGAGCTCGCAGCCGTGCGCATTGCCGATACGCGCCTCAAGGAGATATTCGCCAAATATGGCGCCGTCGTCGTACACGAGACCTATCATCACATTCTCGAATCCAGTGAAAGATTGAGCCGCGCTGCGGTGCGCGCGCTGCCCGATGGCGTCTATCGCGCCGAGGATTGGATCGACGGCGATGGCATCACCGATGAGCAGATCAAGGTCTGCGTCGAGGTGCGCATCAAGGGCGATGAGATCAGCTTCGATTTCACTGGCTCAAGTGCGCAACGACCGGGCCCGATCAACTGCGCCTATGGCGCGTTGCTGTCATCGGCCAAGACGATCTTCAAGGCCATGGTGGATCCTCAGGCGCCGTCGAACGAAGGCTGGTTCCGTCCGGTTAAGATCATCTGCCCACCCGGCACGATCTTTACCGCGCAGTCACCGGCGCCGACCGGCTGGTATTACGAAGGCTCGGCGCAGGCCTCCGAACTGGTCTGGAAGGCGTTGGCGCCGCTCGCGCCCGAGCGCTTCAGCGCCGGCAGTTATATGAGCCTCTGCGGCACCTATATCGGCGGGCGCAATCCGGCGACCGGCGAAATGTTCGTGCATATCGAGCCGGCGGTCGGCGGCTGGGGCGCGGTCGATTATCGCGATGGCACGGCGGCGCTGATCGCGACGACCGATGGCGATACCTATAACTACTCCGTCGAGTTGATGGAGGCCAAATACCCGCTTCGCGTGCGTCAGTACGCGCTCAACATCGAAGGCGGCGTCGGCGCGGGGCGCTATCGCGGCGGCCATGGTGCGATCCGCGAGTTCGAGATTTTGGGCGATGAGGCCTTCAGCTATTGCGGCATGGGCCGTTCGATCGAAAAGCCCTGGGGTCTCGCCGGCGGCAAGGAAGGCTCGAACAATTATCTCGACCTGCAGAGCAATGGCACACGCCAGAAGCTCTCGCGCGTGCCCTATGTCGCACTCAAGAAGGGCGACCGGGTCGCGGTTGTGACCGGCGGTGGCGGCGGCTATGGCGAACCCTTTACCCGACCACCGGATGAGGTCGCCAGCGATGTCAGGAATGGCTATCTCACGCCGGAGCGCGCGCTTGAGGACTATGGCGTCGCGGTATCGGCCGAAGGCCGCATCGATCAGGCGGTGACCGCCAGTTTGCGTGCGCGGGGCGGCTGATCATGGCACGTTTGGCTTGCGATATTGGCGGCACCTTCACCGACCTCGCCTTTTTCGATGAGGCGAAGGGCGAGCTCGTGGTCGAGAAGTCACTCAGCACGCCGCGTGATTTGACCAAGGGCATTCTAGACGCGATCGAATTGGCCGGGCTCGAGACCAAGCGGGTCAGCCACTTCGTTCATGGCGGCACG
>CAMDDO010000058.1 GCA_945892755.1 Rhizobium sp. Q54
CGAAGCCATGGGAGGGTGAGGGGTATGACGTCCAAACGCCCGAGCCGTGAACAAGCCCGCCGACTACGCCGCGATTTGACGGATGCCGAACGCCGGCTGTGGAAGCATTTACGGGACCGACAAATCGCCGGCGCGAAGTTCCGCCGACAGGTCCCGATCGGCCGCTATATCGCCGATTTCGTTTGCCTAGAGGCGAAGCTCGTCGTCGAGGTCGACGGCGGGCAGCACGCCGCGTCAGGCGCGGACGTCGGCCGAACCGCGTTTCTCGAGGCCGAGGGATTTCGTGTGCTCCGGGTCTGGAACAACGAGGTTCTCGCGAACACAGAGGGCGTTGTCGCCATGATCGAGGGTGTGCTCAACGCGCCGCCACGCTGATACTTGACCCGTCACCGTCCCATTGCTGCGCGCTGCGCGCTGCGCGCACGCGGGGCGTGCGACGGGCGCCTATGTTAGACCCCTCACCCTCCCGTCGCTGCGCGACGGGCCCCGCCCTCTCCCACAGGGGGAGAGGGAAGGGAGAGTCGATCTCTTTCGACGTGCGCTACCCTGGAAACCGTTGGTCAATTCGCCCGTTTTCTCCCTCTCCCCATGGGGGTGAGGGCGGCGAGCGCAGCGAGCGGGTGAGGGGCGTCGCGGCGACGCGCTCAGTCATCCCCGCCGGTGGCAAGGCCATAGAGCCGCCGCGCGGCGTCGCGCGTGACATAGCCCTCGCGCACGTCTTCCTCGATCATCTTGCGCTCGCGCGCCTTTGGTTCGCCATAGCCGCCGCCGCCCGAGACTTCGAGCCGCACGCGGTCGCCATTGCGCAGCATGATGTTGGAGAATTTCGACGATGAGCGCTTGCCATAGGTCTCGACCGTGGTGCGCCAGTCATTGCGGCCTTGCTGCTGAAACAGCGTCGCGCCATTGCGGCCCTCGCCACCGCCGAACAGCGCCCAGGTCTTGACCCTGTGGCGGTCGGTGCACTGGCTCGCGGTGATCTCGGCGCCGCGCGCGCGCAGCGTCTTCTGGAAGCCGAGCCCGCCGCGGAATTTGCCGGCGCCGGCCGAATCCGGCAGCAGCGCGAAATTTTCGACCACGAAGGGAAAGCGCGTCTCGAACACCTCGGTCGGGATGAAGCGGCAATTGCCGTTGATCGCGATCACCGCGTCATTGCCATCGGCATAGGAACGACCGCCCCAGCCGCCCGACATCAGGTCGTAGCAGGCATAATATTCGTCGTGCTCGGGGTGCTGGCCGCCGAACACGAAATTGCCGCCCGTGCCGCTCTCGGCCGCCATGGCACGCTCGGGCAGGCATTTCGAGAGCGCGCCGATCACGATGCCGGCGAGGCGCGGATGGGTCTCGGTGTTGCCCGCGACCTCGGGCGCCGGATAATCGACGTTGGCGACTGTGCCGGGCGCGGCGAGCACGCGGACCGGGCGGAAGCAGCCCGAGTTCTTCGGGATGGTCGGGTCGGTCAAATGAAAGACCGCGTTGTAGGTCGACGACCAGGCGACGCCCAGCGTCGCGTTGATCGGGCCCTTGGCCTGCGGCGCCGAGCCGGTGAAATCGACCACCATCTCGTCGCCCTGGACATGCACCTTGACGTAGAGCCGATAGGGCTTGTCCTCGATGCCGTCATTCTCGACCCAGTCCTCGAAATCATAATGGCCGTCCGGGAAGGCGGCGATCTCGCTTCTCATGCGCCGTTCGGCGTAATCCATGAGGTCGTCGCAGGTTTTGCGGAACACCGCCTTGCCATATTTCTTGACCAACTCGGCGATGCGCTTCTCGCCGGTGTCGAGCGCGCCGATCATGGCGCGCAAATCGCCATGGTTGTGGCGCGGCGTGCGGACATTGGCGAGCCAGAGCTTCCAGACCTCGGGCACGTCCTTGTTGCGCTTCCGGATTTTGACCGGCGGTATGCGGAAGCCTTCGTGGAAAATCTCTGTCGCCTCGCCGGCGAAGCCGCCCGGCACCATGCCGCCGACTTCGGCGATATGGCCGATCGCGACGCAAAAGCCCATCAACTCGCCATCGACATAGAACGGCTTGAACAGCGTGTGCTCGGGCACGTGAAGCCCGCCGCGATAGGGATCGTTGTGGATGATCACATCGCCCTCGTCGAGCGTGGCGAGCGGGATTTCCTGCGCGCAGGTCTTGATCAGAAGCGGCATGCCGCCAATCTGCGCCGGGCAGAATTCGGCGACCGCGATCATATTGCCCTTGGTGTCGGTCAGCGCGCAGGTGAAGTCGAGGCCCTCGTTGAAAATCGTCGAATAGGACGTCTTCATCAAGACGATGCCCATCTCGCGACAGATCGACACCATCGAGGAATCGATGATGTTCATCGTCACCATGTCGTAGGCGGGCGTGTCGGTCATGGTTGTTCCATCAAGTCAAATGACACCTAGAAACGAACTCACAACACCTCGTCATTGCCGGGCTTGACCCGGCAATCCAGTCCAATTCACCACAAAGGCACGAAGATACAAAGGCGGATTCCCTTGGTGTCTTTGTGTCTTCGTGGTCGACTTCCCTTTGAGAACCGAGCTACGGCACCATGGATTGCCGGGTCAAGCCCGGCAATGACGAATATATATTCAGGCGTCGTGGCGTCTTATCCTCAATCGTCGCCGCCGGCTTCGAGGCCGTAAACCTGGCGCGCGGATTCCTTCGAGATGTAGCCCTCGCGCAAATCCTCGACCACGGCTTCGCGCGAGCGCTTCTTGGGATCGCCATAGCCGCCGCCGCCGGGCGTCTGGAAGCGCATCGAATCGCCCGGCTGAATGCGGATATTGGCCCATTTGGACGGGCTGACCTTGCCGAACGCCTCATTGATCATCTGCCAACGCTCGGCGTTCGCCTTGCGATACCAGGTGCCGGCGAGCCCGCCTTCCTTGCCGCCGAACAGGCCCCAAGGGCGCTTCTGATGGCGGTCCGACATCTGGCTGCCGGTGATCTCGACCTTCGAATTCTTGAGCGTGCGCCGCGTCGAGAGGCCGCCGCGATGCTCGCCCGCGCCGCCCGAATCCGGCACCAGCTCGTAAGACAAGGTCTGCCACGGATAGCGCGTCTCGAAGACCTCGACCGGCACGACGCGGCAATTGCCGTTGATCGCGTCGGTCGCGTCATTGCCGTCGGCGAAATTGCGCCCGCCCCAGCCGCCGAGCTCGATCGCGTAGCAGACGAAGGTCTCGTCCTGCTGCGCGTCGTGGCCGGAGAACACGAAATTGGTATGGGTCGCGCCCTCGGCCGCCATGGTGCGGTTGGGCACCGCCTTGGCCAGCGCGCCGATGATGGTGCCGGCGATCTTGCAATGGGTCTCGGTATTGCCGCCGACCTCGGGGCCGGGAAAGTCGACATTGACCACCGTGCCGGGCGGCGAGATGACGCGGATCGGCTTGAAGCAACCCGAGTTCCTGGGGATCGACTGGTCGGTCATGTGCAGCATGGCGTTATAGGCGGCCGACCAGGAGACGCCGAGCGTGCCGTTGATCGGCCCGCGCGCCTGTTTCGAGGTGCCGGTGTAGTCAATCACCGCTTCCTCGCCCTGAATGTGCACGGTGACGTTGATGGTGTAGGGCTTGGCCTCGATGCCGTCGTCCTCGACCGTGTCCGAGAACGGGTATTTGCCGTCGGGGATAGCGGCGATCTCGGCCCGCATGCGGGCTTCGGAATAGGTGATCAGATCGGCGCAGGTCTTGCGGAAGACGTCCTTGCCGTATTTGCGGATGAGGTCGATCATGCGCTTTTCGCCGAGATCGACCGCGGCGATGAGGGCGCGCAGATCGCCATAATTGTAGCGCGGCGTGCGCACGTTCGCGAGCAGCAGCTTCCAGACCTCCTCGACGTCCTGGCCCTGGCTTCTGATCTTGACCGGCGGCACGCGGATGCCCTCCTGGAAGATCTCGGTCGCCTCGCCGGCGAACGCGCCCGCCACCATGCCGCCGATCTCGACCAGATGCCCGATCGACATGGCGTAGGCCATCAACTCGCCATCGACATAGACCGGCTTGATCATGGTGTGCTCGGGGCAGTGCAGCCCGCCGCGATAGGGATCGTTATGCACGATGACGTCGCCCTCGACGATCTCGCCGGGCTTGAACTCCATGACGCAGCTGCGCGCGAGCAACGGCACGCCGCCGATCATCGAGGGGCAGAACTCGGCCTGGCTGATCATCTCGCCCTCGGGCGAAACCAGCGCGCAGGTGAAATCGAGCGCCTCGTTGAAGATCGTCGAGTACGAGGTCTTCATCAGCACGATGCCCATTTCGCGGCAGACCGACACCATCGTCGAATCGACGATGTTCATCGTCACCATGTCCATGTCGCGGGCCTTGCTCATGTGCGTCACTCCCCGGCCAACTTGCCGATCAATAAATTACCATAGGCGTCGACTTTAAGCTTGCGGCCCGGATTGAGAATGGTGACCGAGGCCGGCTCCTCGATCACGGCGGGCCCGGTCATCGCATCGCCCTCGCCGAGTTTGGCGCGATCATAGACCGGCGTGTCGAGCGCGCCATTGGCGAACACCACCTTGCGGCTCGAGACCGGCTTGGCGCCCGTGCCCTTGGCGACATTGGCGATCGCCGGCTTCTCGGTGAGCGAGACCACGGTCGCCTTCAAGGTGATGGCTTCGATGATCTCGCGCGGAATGTTGAAGCCGAAGCGCGCGAGATGCATCTGGTGGAACAGCTCCCACACCTTGGGCGTGGTCGTGGCGTCGAAGCGGTCGAACGGGATCGGCACTTCGAGCTCGTAGTTCTGGCCGAGATAGCGCAGCTCGACCGAGCGGTGGACCTCGACGTTCTTGACGTAGCCCTGGGCGGCAAGCTCGGCGATGCCGGAATCGACCAGCGCTTTCATCACCTCGCTGGCGCGCGCCTGGTCGAAGCGCTTGGAGGTCATCTGCACGGTGCGCTGGGTATCGACCCGCGCGTCGGTCATGATGAAGCCGAAGGCCGAGAACTGGCCCGGATGGTTCGGCACGATGCCGCTCGGAATCCCGGCGTCATCCATCAGATCGTTGATGTGCAAGGGCCCGGCGCCGCCGAAGGCCAAGAGCGCGAAATCGCGTGGGTCGAGCCCGCGCTCGATCAGAACCGAGCGCAGCGCGCCGACCATGTTGTTGTTGGCGATGCGGATCATGGCCAGCGCGATCTCGTCCGCCGTGCGGCCGAGCTTCTTGGCCACCGCCTCGACCGCGGTCTTGGCCGCGGCCGCGTCGAGCGTCATGGCGCCGCCCAGGAAATTGATCGGGCTGATGCGCCCGAGCGCGACATTGGCGTCGGTCACGGTCGCCTCGGTGCCGCCCATTTTGTAACAAGCGGGCCCGGGTGATGCACCGGCGCTCTGCGGCCCGACACGCAACATGCCGCCCTTGTCGATCCAGGCGAGGCTGCCGCCGCCCGCGCCGATGGTGCGGATGTCGATCATCGGAATCTGGATCGGCACGCCGAATTCGATCTCGAAATCGGTGGTGAAGTTCTCGCGCCCGTTGATCACGGTGGCGCAGTCGGTCGAGGTGCCGCCCATGTCGAGCGTGACGAGGTGATTGACGCCGCACAATTTGGCGAGGTGCTTGGCCGCGATCACGCCGCCCGTGGGGCCCGAGACCGTCATCTGAATCGGCGCGTTGGCCGCGGCGTCCAGCGTCATCTCGCCGCCATTCGATTTGATCAGCACGACATGGTCGGTGATGCCCTTGTCCTTCAGGCGCTGCTTGAGCGTCGTCGCGTAGCGACTGACGATCGGCTTGACATAAGCGTCGGCCAGCGTGGTCGAGGCGCGCTCATATTCCTTCCACTTCGGCAGCACGTCGTAGGAGATCGAGACCGGCATGCCGGGCAGCTCGGCCTCGAGGATTTTCTTCACCTCGCGCTCGTGCTCGGGCGAGACATAGGCGAACAAGAGATTGACCGCGACCGCCTCGATCGTGCCGTCGGCCTTGATCGCCTTGGCCGCCGCGCGCACCGTCTCGGGGTCGAGCGGGGTCAAGACCTCGCCGCTGGCCAAAATGCGCTCGCGCACCTCGTAGCAATGCCGGCGTTTCACCAGCGGCTTCGGCTTGATCCAGGTGATGTCGTAATGGCTGCGCCGGTTGCCGCGCTGGATGAACGGCACGTCCTTGAAGCCTTCGGTCGTGATGTAGGCGACCACGGCGCCCTTGCGCTCGAGGATCGCGTTGGTCGCGATCGTGGTGCCGAGCCGGATATTGCCGATGTCGCCCGGCGTCTTGACCCGGCCGAGGCCGCTGACGATGCCCTCGTTCGGGTCCTTCGGCGTGGTCAGGTTCTTCCACACGTCGACCGCACGAGTCTTCGGGTCGTAGGACACGAAATCGGTGAAGGTGCCGCCGACGTCGATGCCAACCAAAAGTCCTGCCACGCTCAGTCTCCCTTGCTCGCAATGAGGCGCGCCGCCGCGGTTGGATCCGCGCGGCCAGCGGATGTTAGCGACGGCCACCCGGTGCGGCAACCACCGCGACCAAAAAAAGGCCCTGGCGGGGCGCCCGCCAGGGCCTTGATTGGCAGCCGAACCGGCGGCTTTAGCGGATCAGCACGAAGAGCGCACCGTCGCCGCGCATGATGTTGAGCAGCAGCGAGCCGCTGCTCGCGCTGGCCGCGGCGGCGAACTCCTCGGGCGACTTGACCGGCTTGCGGTTGACCGAGGTGATCACGTCGTCCTTGCGCAGCCCCGCGCGCCAGGCCGGGCTGTCGGTCGCGACATCGACCACCAGCACGCCCTCGATCTTGCCGTAGAGCGGCGAGGCCTCGGCGATCGCCCCGAAGGTCGCGCCTTCGAGCTTCGGCACCGAGGCGGCGGCCTGCTCGGACACGGTTTCCTTGATCTCGCCGACCACCATGTCGACGTCCTGCTTCGCACCCTCGCGGATGATGCTGAGCGTGACCTTCTCGCCGATGCGCATCAGGCCGATCTTGTTGCGCAAATCGGACGAGCCCCTGATCGGCACGCCGTTGACCTGGGTGATCACGTCGCCGGCCTTGATGCCGGCCTGCTCGGCCGGCGAGCCGGGCGTCACCTGGGAGACCACCGCGGCGTCCTGCGGCTCGACCTTGAAGGCCTCGGCGAGATCGGGCGTCAGATCTTGGATCTGCACGCCGATGCGGCCGCGCTGAACCTCGCCGTGCGCGATCAACTGCTCCATGATCTGGCGCGCCATGTTGATCGGAATGGCGAAGCCGATGCCGATATTGCCGCCGCCCGGCGCGATGATCGCGGTGTTGATGCCGACCAGCTCGCCCTTGAGATTGATCAGCGCGCCGCCCGAATTGCCGGGATTGATCGAGGCGTCGGTCTGAATGAAATCCTCATAGCCTTCGATGCCGAGGCCGGAGCGGCCGAGCGCGCTGACGATGCCCGAGGTCACGGTCTGGCCGAGGCCGAACGGGTTGCCGATCGCGACCACGAAATCGCCGACCAGGACCTTGTCGGAATCGGCCAGCGGCAGGGCGGTCAGATCGGTCGGGTCGACCTTCAAGACCGCGACGTCGGTATCGGGGTCGGCGCCGACCACGGTGGCCTTGAGCTGACGGCGATCGGTCAGCGTGACGACCACTTCGTCGGCCTTCTCGATGACGTGGTTGTTGGTCAGCAAATAGCCTTTTTCGGCGTCGACGATCACGCCGGAACCGACCGATTGGGTCTCGCGTTGCTCGGGCGGCAAGCGGTCGCCGAAGAAGCGCTTGAAGAACGGATCGTCGAACAAGGGGTGGCGCGTCGTCTCGGTCTTGCCCTTGGTCGCGATGTTCACGACCGCGCGCGAGGTCTGCTCGACCAGCGGCGCGAGCGACATGATCTCCTTGCCGTCGGCGGTGGCCGGCACGGCGGTCGCGTGTGCCCCGACGCCAAACGTCAGACCGAGCGCGAGCGCGCCGGCCGCGAGCGAGGCACGGATCGTTCGAATCATCTTGTTGTTCCTCCTTGGGTCGGGCCGGGCGGCGGCCACGCGAACATTGTTTTCGGAGGCGGCGTCGCGTCCCGACGATGGGCATGGCGGTGAGAATGGTGCAGCCTTGAGAGGCATTCAATCCGGTCGGGCCCGACTCGCCATCGGTGCGAACAATACCTCAGATCGAGCCAGGGTCAGCAGCGTCATGGCCGACAATTCGTCTATGTTTGTGGCTGATTTTTGGCGCCCTCGTGTCTTCACGAAGAGTTTGGCCGGGCCTCGCGATGGGAGGGTGAGGGGGTTGAAGAAAGCTCTCCTTAGACCCCTCACCCGCCGCTGCGCGGCGACCTCTCCCACAAGGGGAGAGGTGTAAGAGGTGATGTCGCGATCATGATTTATCACCCCCTCGGGCGGAAACGCACGCGTCTCCGCTTCCAAGGGGAGAGAGGGCTTTGGGCGACGCGGAATAAGCCCTCTCCCCTTGTGGGAGAGGGCGACTCCCCTCGGGCGAACGCCCGAGGGGAGCGGGTGAGGGGTTGAGAGCGACAGTCTCGGCTAGCCTCGCCTCGTTCAGGCCGCCTTGGCGTCGATCACCTTGGGCTCGCCGCCATTGATCGGAATCTGGCGCGTCTTCATCGTCTCGGGCAGCTCGAGCGCGAGCTCGATGCGCAGGAGGCCGCTCTCGAGCTTGGCGCCCTTGACCTCGACGTGATCGGCGAGCTGGAAGCGGCGCTCGAAGGTGCGCCCGGCGATGCCGCGATAGAGATAGGCGCGCTCGGCGGCCGCCTTGTCCTCGATCTTGCCCTGCACGATCAAGAGGTTCGGCTTGAAGGTGATGGCGATGTCCTTGTCCTGGAAGCCGGCCACCGCCATGGTCACGCGGTAGGCATTCTCGCCGATCTTCTCGATGTCATAGGGCGGGTAGGACGGGGTTTCCTCGGCGTCGAACGCGCTCTCGAACAGCTGGTTCAGCCGATCGAAGCCGACGGTGGAGCGAAACAGCGGGGAAAGGTCATAGTGACGCATGGCATATCCTCCAATGAGCGACATGTGAGGGGCCCCACCGCATTGGTCGAGGCCCGGGTCTTCGTGGCGCCAGGCCCGCAAGCGGCACCCGGCAAATTCGATGTAGGCAGCCAGTTTCGCCGCTTCAAGGGGGCAACATTCGAGGATCGCGGGCGCGCGAAGTCTTGGGCCGCTTCGGGTTATGTTAAGGTCGCCGCCGGTTGATACAGGGGAGCCCCGATGGCCCGCACGATTCTCTACAGCCATCCGGTCTGTATCGCCCACGATCCGGGCCAGGGCCATCCCGAGCGCCCTGATCGCCTGCGCGCGATCTTGAGGGCGCTGGACGGTCCGGCCTTCGCCGCGCTCGATCGACGCGAGGCGCCATTGGCCAGTCGCGCGGCCATCGCGCGCGTGCATGAGCCGAGGCTGGTCGATGCGATTCTCGAGGCCGTGCCGAAAACCGGCCACGTCGCGCTCGATGCCGACACGCTGATGTCGCCGCACTCGGGCGAGGCGGCCTTGCGCGCGGCGGGTGCGCTGATCGCCGCGGTCGATGCGGTGCTCGGGGGCGAGGCGGGCAACGCGTTTTGCGCCGTGCGCCCGCCCGGCCACCATGCCGAGCCGGCGCGCCCGATGGGCTTCTGCCTGTTCAACAATGTCGCGATCGGCGCGGCCCACGCGCGCGCCGCGCATGGGCTGCGGCGCGTCGCCATGCTCGATTTCGACGTGCACCACGGCAATGGCACGCAGGCCTATGTCGAGGCCGATGCCGATTTGTTTTTCGCCTCGAGCCACCAATGGCCGCTCTATCCCGGCACCGGCGCGGCGAGCGAAACGGGCGTTGGGAACGTGGTCAATGTGCCGCTCCGGGCCATGTCGGGCTCGGCCGAGTTCCGCGCTGGGTGGGCCGACAAGGTGTTCCCGGCGCTGGACCGCTTCGCGCCCGAACTCGTGATGATCTCGGCCGGGTTCGACGCGCATCGCGACGATCCCTTGGGCGGCCTGCAATTGGTCGAGGCCGATTATGAATGGGTCACGACCGAGCTTCTGCGTATCGCCAAGGTCCACGCCAAGGGACGCTTGATCTCGACGCTCGAAGGCGGCTATGACCTCGACGCGCTGGCGGCGAGCACGGCGGCGCACGTCGCCGCGCTGATGGCGGCGTAACGACAAGGGCGAGCGGCGCTTGCCTGAAGGCTGGCGCTGTCTTTACAGTCGGGTAATTCCAGGTCTCGATGTTCGTGAACGAACATCGAGACGCCCTCAAGCGCCGGGCGCGCGCGTCCCGCGCGCTTGGCTTACGCCGCTCACGCGGCGCGGCGCGGTCGCGCCAGCCAAGCCCCGATGAGTCAAGCTCATCGAGGCTTGGTATACGTCATGACACGGAGACAGCGCGCATGCCGCCGGAGAAGGCGCACAAAGAAAAGGACGTCGCGAGCTTGAGCTTCGAGGAGGCTCTGGCCGAGCTCGAAGCCATCGTGCAGCGACTCGAGAAGGGCGAGCTCGGCCTCGAGGACGCGATCGCGACCTATGAACGTGGCGTCGGCCTGAAGCGCCGCTGCGAGGAAAAGCTCAAGGACGCGCAGCTTCGCGTCGAGAAGATTGAAGCCAAGGACGGGGCGGTCAGGACCGCGCCGTTCGACGCCACATAGAACGCGCCATGGCCAATCTTGACGACGCGCTGCGCGAGGCCGCGGCCACCGTCATCGGCGCGCTCTCGCGCTATTTGCCGGCGCCCGAGGGCGCGCAGAAGCGCCTGTTCGAGGCGATGCGCTATTCGACCTTCGCCGGCGGCAAGCGCCTCAGGCCGTTCTTGGTTCTGGCCGGCGCCGATTTGTTCGGCGTGCCGCGTGGCTATGCCCTGCCGACCGCGGCCGCGATCGAGATGGTGCACACCTATTCGCTGGTGCATGACGATCTGCCCGCCATGGACGATGACGATCTTCGGCGCGGTCAGCCGACCTGTCACAAGAAGTTCGACGAGGCGACCGCGATCCTGACCGGCGATTCCTTGCTCACGCTGGCCTTCGAGGCGGTCGCAGCCTCGAGCGGGCACCCGGATCCGGCCGTGCGCGCCGATCTGGTGCACGCGCTGGCGATCGCGGCGGGCGCAGAGGGCATGGCGGGCGGTCAGATGATCGACCTCGAGGCCGAGAAAAAGAACGGCGCGCTCGATCTCGACGCGATCATTCACTTGCAGCGCCTGAAGACCGGCGCGCTGATTCGCTTCAGTTGCGAGGCCGGCGCGATCATGGCGCGCGCGAGCGATGAGCAGCGGCGGGGCTTGCGGGTTTATGCCTCGTGCATCGGGCTCGCCTTCCAGATCACCGATGATCTCTTGGACCACGAGAGCACGGCGGAACAACTCGGCAAGGCGGTCGGCAAGGACGCCAAGGCCGGCAAGGCGACCTTCGTGCAATTGCTCGGCGCCGATGAAGCACGCCGGCGCGCGCACGAGATCGTCGATGAGGCGGAAGCGGTGCTGGCACCCTTTGGGGCCAAGGCCGCGCTGCTCCGCCAAGTCGCGCGCTATATCGTCGAGCGGAAGAATTAGCGCGGTTTCGGCCTAACTGGACTCGTTGGCATCACCCCCTCCCCACCCTCCCCCTTCAAGGGGGAGGGGGTAAGAAATTGGGGCTCCGCATCTTTCTACCCTCCCCCCTTGAGGGGGAGGGCTAGGGTGGGGGCTTGTTTAGACTGACCCAATTCAATCATGCCCGCAGAGAAACCCAAAAAATCCCGTCTCGATGCGTTGCTGGTCGCTCGCGGCCTAGCCGAGACTCGCACCAAGGCGGCGGCGCTGGTGCTGGCGGGGGTGGTCTATTCCGGCGAGAAGCGGCTCGATAAGCCGGGCACGCCTGTGCGCGATGATCTGCCGATCGAGGTGAGGGGCGCGCCGCACCCCTATGTCTCGCGCGGTGGGCTCAAGCTCGCCCACGCGCTCGATCATTTTTCGATCCCGGTCGAAGGCCGCGTCGGGCTCGATCTCGGCGCCTCGACCGGCGGCTTCACCGATGTGCTCCTGAAGCGCGGCGCGCGGCGCGTCTACGCGGTCGATGTCGGCTATGGCCAGCTCGATGCCAAATTGCGCGGCGATGATCGCGTGGTCGTTCTTGAGCGCACCAATGCACGCCATCTGACGGCGAAGGAAATCCCCGAGCCGGTCGATCTGATCGTCTGCGATGCGAGCTTCATCGGGCTGCGCCTGGTGCTCCCGGCCGCCATGGCCTTGGCGGCGAACGGCGCGCACCTCGTGGCGTTGATCAAGCCGCAATTCGAGGTCGGCAAGGATCGCGTGGGTAAGGGTGGCATCGTGCGCGACCCCGCGCTGCACGAGGAAGTCTGCGCGACGATCACGGCCTGGCTTGGTGCGCTGCCAGGCTGGCATGTGCTCGGCCTTAGCCCAAGTCCGATCGAGGGCGCCGAAGGCAACAAGGAGTTTCTCATCGTTGCGCATGTCATGTCGCGCTGATCGAGAGCGATCAGCGCGGCGCCCTCAAACGCCGGGCGCGCGCATCCGCGCGCTTGGCTTACGCCGCATCGCGGCGCGGCGCGGTCGCGCCGGTCAAGCCCCGATGAGCGTGGCTCATCGAGGCTTGGTATATCGGGCGCCATCGTCTATCTGTCGCGGTGGCGCCGGTTGTCTATCACTCGGCGGAATTGATCGGCAAGGCGGAGGACGTGTTGGAACACCTGCTCAAACGAAACGTCGCCTGGGCGGCCGAGCGCAAGGCGGCGGACCCGGACTATTTCACCCGGCTGTCCAATTTGCAGGCGCCCGAATATCTCTGGATCGGCTGCTCGGACAGCCGGGTGCCGGCGAACGTGATCACCGGCCTGCAGCCGGGCGAAGTGTTCGTGCACAGGAACGTCGCGAACCTGGTCAATCCGGGCGATCTCAATTGCCTCTCGGTGCTGCAATTCGCGATCGACGTGCTGAAGGTCAAGCACATCATCGTCTGCGGCCATTATGGCTGCGGCGGCGTACGCGCCGCGACCGACGGCGCGCGTCACGGCCTGGTCGATTATTGGATCAACCCGATCCGCGATCTGGCCGAGGCGCACCAGGCCGAGCTCGGCCGCCTTGACGATGCCGCGCGCCAGAACCGGCTCTGCGAATTGAGCGTCGAGACGCAGGTGCGGCGCGTCGCCGAAACGCCGATCGTGCAAGAGGCCTGGATGCGCGGGCAATTCCTGAAGGTCCATGGCTGGGTCTATGATCTCGGCGACGGCCTGATCCGCGATCTCCATTGCACGCGCCCGGCATGACGGCCGTGCGGCGGAGGACAGGGTGAGCGACAAGCGCCCCATCGTCGTGATCGGCTTAGAGGCCAAGGACGAGATTCGCGCCGTGATCGAGCGCGCGCTTGGCGATTGTGCCGAGGTTCGATTCATTCACGGCGCGACGCCGGCCGAGCGCGCCAAGGCGCTCCAGGACGCGCGCGCGTTCTTGACCTGGCGACCCCATCTCGAGCTCGATGATACGGAGCGCGCCGCGCTCGGGCGCTTCGGCTTTATTCAGTGCGCGGCCGCCGGCATCGATTTCGTGCCGTTCGACAAATTGCCGCCGAACGTGCCGTTCGCGTGCAATGCCGGCGCGTTCTCGGGCGCCATGGCCGAGCATGTCATGGCCATGATCCTGAGCGCCGCGAAAGGGTTGACCGATCGCTATGAGCGGCTCAAGCGCGGCGACTTCGCGCAGTTCGACGCGACCAAGACGCTCGATGGCGCGGTGGTCGCGATTCTAGGGTTTGGTGGGATCGGCCGGGCGCTCGCGAGATTGCTGCGCCCGTTTGGTGCACGCATTCAGGCGATCAATCGCTCGGGCAAGACCGACGACGCGGTCGAGTTCATCGGCACGCTGGCCGATCTCGACCGCGTGTTGAAGGCGGCCGATGTCGCGGTGCTCACGCTCTCGCTCAACAAGGCGACGCGCGGGCTGATCGACGCGCGCGCGCTCGGCCTGATGAAGAAGGACGCGATTCTCGTGAACGTCGCGCGCGGGCCCTTGATCGATCAGAGCGCGCTCTACGCCCATCTCGTGGCGAACCCGAGATTCAGCGCATGTTTGGATGCCTGGTGGGTCGAGCCCTTCGTGCACGGGCGCTTCGAATTGGCCCATCCGTTCTTCGAGCTGCCCAATTTCCTGGGCTCGCCGCACAACTCGGCGGTCGTGCCCGGCAGCATCGCGAACGCCATCGAGGCGGCCGCGCTCAATGTGCGGCGATTTCTGAATGGCGAGTCGCCGCTGCACGTCGTGACCGAGGCGGATCGGCCCTAGAGCAGGATGAGATTAAGTGGACCTACCCCCTCACCCAATTTCGGCTAGGCTCGCTCATCGCTCGCCAAGCCTACGTATCCCTCTCCCCCTTCGAGGGGGAGAGGCGGCAACGCATGCGTTGCCGGGGTGAGGGGGTGATTCCATCTATCGACATAACGCTTTAGGCGACGCCACCCCTCTCGTCATGGCCGGGCGAAGACCCGGCCATCCAGGCCTCATTCGACGGTCGCTTCATGGAGATTGTTGGCGAGCACACGCTGACTCCTGCGGCGTGTGTCGTACTGATATCGAGAGAAGCCTGAATTGCCGGGTCAAGCCCGGCAATGACGTGAAGGGAGTACCCCCGCGAATCCCGATCCTCACCTTCCCGCGCTGAAATATTCCGGGTTCGGGCGCATCTCGACGGCCGAGGCGAGGCGGTTGGTCATGTTGTAGAAGCCGACGACCTCGGCGATGTCGAAGATGTCGTCGTCCGTGAAGCCGGCACCGCGCAAGGCATCACGGTCGGCCTCGCCGATCGTCGCGGGCGAAACGGTCAGCGCCCAGGCGAAATCGAGCATGGCGCGCGTGCGGGCATCGAGCTTGGCTGTGCGATAATTGGTCACGAGCTGATCGCCGAGCACCGCATCGCCCGCCATCACGCGCACCGCCGCGCCATGCGCGACCAAACAATAGTGGCAATGATTGGCGCACGAGACGACGACCGCGATCATCTCGCGTTCGAGTTTCGAGAGCCCGGATTCGCCCAGCATCAGCTCGTTGTTGTAGACGCGGAACGGTTCGAATTTTTTCGGCCGCAGCGTGTAGGCGCGCAGCACGTTGGGCACGAAACCCAATTTCTCGACGCATTTGTCGAACACCGCGCGGATCGAAGCGGGCAGCGATGACTCCGGCGGCAGGCGGAGCGCCATGACCGGGTTGGCGGCGGGTTTCGTCGATTTGAGTTTGGCCATGCGACTCGCTCCAGCACGCGAGCCTCATCCTTCGACAGGCTCAGGATGAGGCAAAAAAACAAAGCCCTCATGCTGAGCCTGTTGAAGCATGAGCGCGAGCGGCAGGGTTTATCGGTTTATCCGCATTGCGCGCGGTGTCTCAGCAGGTGGTCCGCCAATACGCACGCCATCATGGCCTCGCCGACCGGCGCGGCGCGGAGGCCGACGCACGGATCGTGGCGGCCCTTGGTCGAAATCTCGGTCTCCTCGCCATCCGCCGTGATGGTGCGCCGGGGGGTGAGGATCGAGCTCGTGGGCTTGACCGCGAAGCGCAGCACGATGTCCTGCCCGGTCGAGATACCGCCGAGGATTCCGCCGGCATTGTTGGAGAGGAATTTGGGCTTGCCGCGGCTGAGGCGAATCTCATCGGCGTTTTCCTCGCCCGAGAGCGCGGCGGCGCCGAAGCCTGCGCCGATCTCGACGCCCTTGACCGCGTTGATGCCCATCATGGCGGCGGCCAGATCGCTATCGAGTTTGCCATAGATCGGCGCGCCAAGCCCGGCCGGCACGCCGCTCGCCACCACCTCGATCACCGCGCCGCAGGACGAGCCCTTCTTGCGGATGTCATCAAGATAGGACTCCCAGCGTGCCGCCGCCTTGGCATCGGGGCAGAAGAACGGGTTCTTCAGCGTCTCGGCCCAATTGAAGCGCTTGCGCTCGATGCGCTCCGTGCCGAGCTGGATCACCGCGCCGCGAATGCTCAGCTTCGCGCCGAGGATCAATCGCGCGATCGCGCCGGCGGCAACCCGCGCGGCGGTCTCGCGCGCGCTCGAGCGCCCGCCGCCGCGATGATCGCGAATGCCGTATTTCGCCCAATAGGTGAAATCGGCGTGGCCGGGGCGGAATTTGTCCTTGATCGTCTCATAGTCCTTGGAGCGAACGTCCTCGTTCTCGATCAAGAGCGCGATCGGCGCGCCGGTGGTCAGCCCATCGAGCGTGCCGGAAAGAATACGCACCCGATCGGCCTCGCGGCGCTGGGTGACGAAGCGCGAGGTGCCGGGCTTGCGCTTGTCGAGCCAGGGCTGGATATCGGCTTCGCTCAGCTTCAAGCGCGGTGGCGTGCCGTCGACCACGCAGCCGATCGCGGGGCCGTGGCTCTCGCCCCAGGTCGTGACCCGGAACAGATGACCGAAGGTGTTGTGGGACATCGCGGCGGACTCGCGCGTGTCGATCAGGAGACCGCAATGTCGGGCGCGTCGGGGTGCTTCATGCCGACGATGTGATAGCCGCAATCGACATGATGAACCTCGCCGGTGACACCCGAGGACAGGTCGCTCACAAGGTAGAGCCCAGCCGAGCCGACTTCATCCGACGTCACGTTGCGCCGGAGCGGCGAGTTCAATTCGTTCCATTTCAGGATATAGCGAAAATCGCCAATGCCTGAGGCCGCCAGGGTTTTGACCGGACCGGCCGAGATCGCGTTGACCCTGATGCCCTGCGTGCCGAGATCGGCCGCGAGATAGCGCACGCTGGCCTCGAGCGCCGCCTTGGCGACGCCCATCACGTTGTAATGCGGCATCCAGCGCTCGGCGCCGTAATAGGTCAGCGTGACCAGGCTGCCGCCATTGGTCATCAGCGGCACGGCGCGCTGCGCCAAGGCCGTGAACGAGTAGCAGGAGATGTGCAGCGTGTTCAGGAAGTTTTCGATCGTGGTGTCGAGATAGCGGCCCTTCAACTGCTCCTTGTCGGAGAACGCGATGGCATGGACCAAGAAATCGAGCGTGCCCCATTGCTCCTTCACGGCATCGAAGGTGGCATCGATGCTGACCGGGTCGGTCACGTCGCAGGGCAGCACCATGGTCGAGCCGATCGACTCGGCCAAGGGCCTGACCCGCTTGCCCAGCGCATCGCCCTGATAAGTGAAGCCGAGCACGGCCCCTTGGGCGCTGGCCGCGCGGGCGATGCCCCACGCCAATGAGCGATCATTGGCAACACCCATGATGAGGCCTCTCTTGCCGGCCAAGAGAGGGCGGAGTTCGGTCATGCGGCCCCCGGAGAGGTTCGACTCGCCGGGCGCGCGCCCGACTCGGCGCGATGCTACACGAACGTGCTCGGGCGCGGAACGGCCGAGCGCCGACGCGCTACCGGACAATCCCGGAACGCGTCGGCGGGCTCAGGCCGTCGTCGAAGCGCCGCGACTATTCCTGGCTGACGATCTGCCAGTCGCCGTTTTCATCGCGGCAGGCCGTGCCATAGGCGGTCTGCGTCTTGCCGCCGATCGTCACGGTCTGCTGATATTCGCGGCAGGGCCGGCCCGAATCGTCGTAGCTCGTGCGCGTCGGCGTGACCGAGCCGGTATTGCCCGAATCGGGATTGGACCACGAGCTCTGCTGGCCAACCCGGTTTTGCTCGAGCGCTTGGCCGGTGGTCTGCGCGGCATAGGCCTGATCGGCCTTGTCGAGCGATTTGCCGACCTCGCTGCCGAGGAAGCCACCCAGCAGCACGCCGATCGCGGTCGCGGCCAACTGCCCCGAGCCCTTGCCGATCTGCGCGCCGGCCAGGCCGCCGGCCGCGGCGCCGCCGAGCGTGCCGATCGTCTGCTTCGGCCCCTGCTGTTGGCAGGCGGCGAGCCCGAGGCTCAGCGCCGCGACGCCGACCAGGGCCAATCTTGCATAGCGCATGTCATCACCTTCGCCTAGCTCCGGCGCCGCCGATCCCGACCCGTCGGGCGCGGACGCTGGAAAACCCCTCTTAGCGCTTAAACGTATGGAATTCGTTGCTCCGTCGGGGCTCGTTCAAAATGAAAAATGGCCTTAATTCCATGGCGAAACTATGGCACCTCGACAGGCCGGGCGGGGCGTGCTGCGATGGCGCGCATCGGGCCGAATCGGTATAAGCGACAGTAAGATAGCATGAGTCTTCCAAGCGATAAAAATCCCTTCGAGCTGTTCGCCGCGTGGTATGGCGAGGCGCAAGGCTGCGGGCTCAAGGAGCCGAGCGCTGTCACGCTCGCCACGGCCGACGCCGAAGGGCGGCCGAGCGCGCGCATGGTCTTGCTCAAGAGCGCGGACCGGGCCGGTTTCGTCTTCTACACCAACCGCGAGAGCCGCAAGGGCCGCCAAATGCAGGCGAACCCGTTCGCCGCGCTCTGCTTCCATTGGATGCCCTTGGTGCGCCAGGTGCGCGTCGAAGGGCGGGTCGAGCCGGTCAGCGACGCCGAGGCCGATGCCTATTTCGCGACCCGCGCGCGCGACAGCCAGATCGGCGCCTGGGCCTCGAAGCAGTCCCAGCCGCTCGAAGGACGCTTCGAGCTCGAGCGGCGCATCGCCAAATACGCGCTCAAATTCGGCGTCGGCACGGTGCCGCGGCCGGACTTCTGGTCGGGCTATTGCCTGATCCCCGAGCGCATCGAATTCTGGCAGCAGGGTTTCGCGCGACTGCACGACCGGCTGGTGTATCATCGCGCCGGCGATGGCTGGACCACCGAACGGCTTTTCCCCTGAACGATTGCCGCGCGCCCCTTCAGGCAAACCATGTTGAGCGATAGCGAGATTTCCCGAACGCCGAGCGGTGAGCGCGACCTGGCGCCGGGCACCGGGCAGCACGCGCGCTTGATGCGGACCGCCACCTATGTCGCGGTCGCGGTCGCGCTCATCTTGGTCGGCATCAAGCTGGCCGCCTGGCTGGTCACCGATTCGATCAGCATGTTGTCGTCGCTGGTCGATTCAGTGATGGACGTCGCGGCCTCGACGATCAACCTGCTCGCGGTGCGCCACGCGCTGGTGCCGGCCGATGCCGAGCATCGCTTCGGCCATACCAAGATCGAGCCGCTGGCCTCGCTCGGCCAAGCGGCGTTCATCGCCGGCTCGGGCCTCTTCGTCGTGATCGAGGCGGTGCAGCGCCTGATCCGGCCCGAGCCGATTGAATCGGGTAGGCTCGGCATCGGCGTCATGGTGGTCTCGATGGCCTTGACGCTCGGGCTCGTGCTGTTCCAGCGCCATGTCGTGCGGCGCACGCGCTCGACCGCGATCAAGGCCGATTCGATGCACTATGCCTCGGATGTGCTGGTCAATGCCGGGGTCATCCTGGCCTTCGTGCTCGCGGTTTCGCTCGGTTGGCACCGCGCCGATCCGATCATCGCGGTGGTGATCGCCGCGGTGATCTTCTATGGCGCCTTCCAGATCGCGCGCGACGCGCTCGATCATCTGATGGATCGCGAGCTGCCGGCCGACGAGCGCGAAAAAATCCGCGCCATCGCGATGAGCCACAAGCAGGTGCTCGATTGCCACGATATGCGCACGCGCGCCGCGGGTGTCAGGGCGTTTATCCAGCTTCATCTGGAATTGCCGCACGCGCTCACGCTGATCGAGGCGCACGAGATTTGCGACGAGGTCGAGGCGGCGATCCGCGCGGCCTATCCGAACGCCGAGGTGATCATCCACCCCGACCCCGAGGGCGTGCCCGAGCCGCGCCAGAGCTTCGGGTCGCGGTGAGCCTAAGCGCGGGCGCGGGCGCGCGCCGTGGCCGCGACCCGCGTCGTGCGCGGGTCGAAAGTTCGACGCGCTGACGGCCATGCAAGCCCTCGCCAATATTGGGGATGGCAATCGCGGGAGTCATGGAAGACAATTTGCGAAACGGGTGCCGGTGACTCAGGAAGGGCGGTTCCGAGGCGACCTGTCCAAGGAACGAGCGCGTTCCGAGCCGCCAAGATGCGACGAGGGAGCGAACGTTCCGGGCCGCGTAAAGCCAGGTTTTACCTGGGGCGTTAAGCAATTGGTCGTGTGACATTGGTTGTACGGGAGTCCGCCATGGCCCTGCTGGATGAGGAGATCGCCGCGTTCGAAGAGATGCGCAAGAAGCTCGAAGCCGAGCACTTGGGCAAATGGGCGCTGATTCATGACCGTGCGCTTGTCGGCGCGTTCGACACATTCGACGCGGCCGGCCGAGAAGCCACGCGGCGATTTGGCCGAGGGCCTTACTTGATTCGTCAGGTCGGTGCATCGCAGCCGACGCTCGGAGCGTCCGTTCTCTTTCAGCCCGTCTGATGCCTGACGTCGAATGCGGCTTTCGCGACCACGAGGGCATACCGGCCAGAGACTTGCTGGTCACCTATGGTCCCACGCTGCAGGTCGATATCGGCTTCGATCCCGACTACGACTCGAGCCAACCACAAAGGCTGCCGCTTTCGGCGCTTCGACAAGTCCGCGCGCTGATCGATACCGGCGCCACGATTAGCTGCATCGACAGGACGCTCGCCGCGAAGCTGGCGCTGCCGGTGGTCGACCGGCAGAACTTCGGTGGTATTGGCGGGCTCTATTTGACCGAGATGCATTCGGCGCAGAGCCATGTGCCGACGCTCAATTTCACGGTCCATGGGCTGTTCGCCGGCGTCGATTTGCTCGGCGGCGGCCAGCAGCACGTCGCCTTGATCGGACGAACGTTTCTTCAGAGCATGAGAATGATTTATGAAGGCCCAACCGGCCGAGTGATTCTCGGCCTCCCCTGACGGGTGGCCGATTGCGGGCAGCGCGGCGCGGTTGCGCCGGCCAAGGTTCGTCGAGCGCCGCGCGCTCGCAAAGCGCGTCGAGCGCCGCGCGCTCGCAAAGCGCGACGAGCACCGCGCGCGCTCGCAAAGCGCGACGAGCGCCGCGCGCTCGCAAAGCGCGACGAGCGCCGCGCGCGCACACGCTGATCGAGGCGCACGAGATTTGCGACGAGGTCGAGGCGGCGATCCGCGCGGCCTATCCGAACGCCGAGGTGATCATCCACCCCGACCCCGAGGGCGTGCCCGAACCGCGCCAGAGTTTCGCCGCGCACTGAGGCGGCGATGGCGGGAGAGCGCCGGGCAGGCGGAGCTATTTCATGCATTGTCACGGTAACTCTGCCCACCCAGAGGGGCGCACTCCCAAAAGGGGCTGCCGTTAACCAAACACTCACGGATCGCGTGTTGAACTGTAAGTTCATGAGGTTAGTGGGTTTAATTCGCTTTGGAGGAAAGACCGGCCCACATCAACAGTTATCGTGTGAGGCTAGCCCGTCCTATTCACCACGGTAGGTGATTATCGCTTGGGAGCCGCGAGCGTTGCGACGAGGACGCGGCTGGCCGTGGCGCTGGCAGGAGCGCTTTGCGGGTCTGGATTGGGCAGCGGTTGGAGGTTGAGGGGACGGGTTCGCGGGGGCACGCTCGCCCCGCCTCTCAGGGCCCGGCGGCGAAGCGGGCGGCGAGCAGGCGGAACAGCGCCGCCTGCGGGCAGGCGGTGGGCAGCCACACGCGAATGCGCGCCGCGCCCTCGACGACTCGGGCGGCGAGCTTGATGAGGCCGAGGCGCAGGGTGTTGAACTCGGCGCGCGCCCAGGACGAAGCCTTGGGCGCGGCCGCGCGCAGGGTGTGGAGGAGCCAATGGGCGGCGGTGTGCAGGATCAGGCGGAACTGATTGGCCAGCGGGCTGCGGCACGAGGTGCGGTCGGAGGCGAGCTGGGCCTTGTGCAGCTTGATGAAGTTCTCGGCCTGGCCGCGCGCGCAGTACACGGTCTCGTAGAGATGCTCGGCTGTGCCGGGAAGCGAGGTGACGACGAAGCGGACATCGAGGCCGAGCGCCGTTGCCTCCAGCCGGGCGACGACGCGGCGCGTGGCTTTCCAGCCCTTGGCCGCATAGCCGAGCGCGGTCCAGTCGCGCAGCTTCTCGGCGCCGCTCTCGGCGCGGCGCACGCACAGATCGTCGGCGACGGCGCCGACCCCGGCGCGGAGCACGGCATTGCCACCCAAGCCGAAGATGTAATCGACGCCGTTCGCTTCGCACCAGTCCATTGCCTCGTGCCGGCCGTAATGGCTGTCGCCGCGCAGGGTGATGCGCACCCGCGGCCAGTGCTTGCGGATGCGGGCGATGAAGTGCTTGAGGATCGTGCGCACCTCGACGCCGCTCGGCGTCTTGCCGGCGCGCAGGATCATCGCCACCGGCTTGCCGCTGCTCCCCTCGTAGATGTGGATCGGCAGGAAGCAGCGTTCGTCGTAATGGGCGTTGAACAGCGACAGCTGCTGGTTGCCATGCACGACATCGAGCGTGTCGTCGATGTCGAGCACGATCGAAGCCGGCGCCTGCCGATAGCTGGCGCAGAACAAATCGATCATCGCCGCCATCATCCGCGCGAGGACGATCTTCGAGGGTGCGTTCTCCAGCCGCGACAGGGTCGGCTGCGAACACAAGGCGGCGCCAGTCTCGGGCAGGCGCCCGACCGCCATCTTGAACACCGGGTCGTGGCGCAGAGTGTCGCAATCGTTGGCGTCCTCGTAGCCGGCGGCGATCGCGAACATCCTGAGCCGCAGCATCTCGACGATCGTGTGGTCGATCCGCGCCGGGTCGCGGCAGTCGTTCAGGCACGCGGCCAACCGCTCGGCCAGGCCCAGCTTGCGCTCGACCTCGCGCAGCAGCAGCACGCCGCCGTCGGAGGACAGCCGCCCGCCGTCGAAGGCGGCGCTCACCTTCTTGCGCTGGACGGCTGGCAGAACGAAGGGGAGAAGGCTATCGTCATGCATGGCGGGTGTGGCGCTCCATGATCGCGGCATTGACCCTGTCTCGACAACAGAATCATGCTCGCTATCAGCGGCTTACGCCACATCCGCCAGCCCAAAATCGTCGCCGTCATGCATAAGACGGG
>CAMDDO010000059.1 GCA_945892755.1 Rhizobium sp. Q54
CGGCGCCTTCGACGTCGACCCCGGCCTGTTCGGCGAGGCGCGCCACCCGACTGTCACCACCAAGGACCGCCGCACCGCCTTCGAGCTCGCGATCTGCCGCGAGGCGCATCGCGCCGATCTGCCGAGCCTCGGCATATGCGGCGGCCAGCAATTGATGAACGTCGCGCTTGGCGGCACGCTGATCCAGCACATCCCCGACGAGATCAAGAACCCGCTCGCCCACGAGCAGCCGAACCCGCGCGACGAGCCGGGCCACGCGGTCGCGGTCACGCCCGGCACGCGGCTCGCGCAAATCGTGTCGGGGCCCACCATGAACGTGAACAGCGCGCACCACCAGGCGGTCAAGGCAGTCGCGCCCGGGCTCGCCATCAACGCGGTGGCGCCCGATGGCGTGATCGAGGGCATCGAGGATCCAAAGCTGCGCTATTTCATCGGCGTGCAGTGGCACCCCGAATTCTCGATCGATCCGGGCGACGCCAAATTGTTCACCGCGTTGATCGCGGCGTGCCGGCGATGAGCGAGGCGGCCGAAAAAATCGCGACGTCGCGCGGCGCCGAGCGCAGCGCCAAGTCGCTCACACCTGAGCGCATCGCAAAGGTCTTAGCGCGCGCGGGTGTCGCGTCGCGCCGGGATGCCGAGCGCATGATCGGCGAGGGCCGCGTCAAGCTCGATGGCGTCGTCGTCACCACGCCGGCGACCAAGGTGACGCCCGAACAAGTCATCACGGTCGATGGCCGCGTGGTCGAGGGCGCGCGGCCGAGCTCGCTTTGGCGCTATCACAAGCCGGCGGGCCAGATCACCACGCACCGCGACCCCGAGGGACGCCGGACTGTGTTCGAAGCGCTGCCGAAGGAGATCGGCCGCGTCATCTCGATCGGGCGGCTTGATTTCAGTTCCGAGGGGCTGTTGCTGCTGACCAATGATGGCGCGCTTGCCCGTTCACTCGAATTGCCCTCGACCGGCTGGATCAGGCGCTATCGCGTGCGCGTTTATGGCCGGCCCGACCCGGCCCAGCTCGCCGCGCTGAAAGACGGCATCACGATCGCCGGCGTGCGCTATGGGCCGATCGAGGCCGCCATCGATTCGGCGAAGCGCGACAATGTCTGGCTCACCGTGGCTCTCTCGGAGGGCAAGAACCGCGAGGTGCGCCGCGTGCTGGAGCATTTGGGCCTCAAGGTGAACCGCTTGATCCGCACCGCCTATGGGCCGTTCCAACTCGGCAAGCTCGAACGCGGCATGATCGAGCGCGTGCCGCCCAAGGTGATGCGCGAGCAGCTCGGCAAACGCCTGCCGTCCAAGGGTGGCGCGGCCGATGCGCGTCGTCGCCGGGCGGCTTAAGGGCCGCCGTCTGGTCGCGCCCCCCGCACGCGCCGGCGCGCGCGACACGCCAGACGGCGCCGATATCCGCCCGACCTCCGACAAGGCACGTCAGGCGGTCTTCAACATCATCGCGCATGGCAGCCTGTTCGATCGACCGCTTGAAGGCGCTGTCGTGGTCGATCTCTTCGCCGGCACGGGCGCGCTTGGCATCGAGGCGCTGTCACGCGGCGCGGTGCGCTGCATCTTTGTCGAGAACAACCGCACGGCGCTGGCCGCGCTCGACATCAATCTCAAGACCTGCGGATTGAGTGCCGCCGAGACGCGCGTGGTGCGGAGCGACGCCGCGAAATTGCCGGCCGCGACCGAGCGGGCCGATCTCGTCTTTCTCGACCCGCCCTATGGCGAGGCCTTGGGCGCGCCTGCGCTCGAAGCGCTTTCGACGCGTGGCTGGCTGAACCATGGCGCGCTCATCGTGCTCGAGCTTGGGCGCCATGATGAATTCGCATCCCCCGCCGGCTTCACGCCGCTCGATGAACGCCGCTATGGCGCCGCGCGCATCGTCTTCTTAAGGTTCGAGACGAAGAAATAACCACAAGGACACAGGTAGTGGATTTTGTTCTTCACCGCCGGCCGAACAGGCGCTCGATATCGGTGAGCTTGAGCTCGACATAAGTCGGCCGGCCATGATTGCACTGGCCGGCATGGGGCGTGGTTTCCATCTGGCGCAACAGCGCGTCCATTTCGGGCGCGCTGAGCCGGCGCCCGGCGCGGATGCTCGAATGACAAGCGAGCGTCGCGCAGATTTCGCCGAGCTTTTCCTTGAGCGCGACCGCATGGCCCAACTCGGCAAGCTCATCGGCCAGATCGCGCACCAGGCTCTGGACGTCGGCTTGGCCCAAGAGCGCCGGCACCTCGCGCACGATCATGGCACCCGTGCCGAAGCGCTCGATCACAAGGCCGAGTTCGCCAAGCTCGCCTGCCCGCTCGGCCACGCGCTCAATCGCCGCCTGATCGAGCTCGACGATCTCAGGCACGAGAAGCATCTGGCGCTTGACGCCGCCATTGTCGAGCGCGGCCTTCATGCGCTCGAACACGATGCGCTCATGCGCCGCGTGCTGATCGACGATGACGAGCCCGTCCGTCGTTTGCGCGACGATATAGGTGCCATGGACCTGGGCGCGCGCATGGCCAAGCGGCGCCGCATCGGCGGCCTCGCCCATGGCAGCGTCGTCGCGCGGCGCGGCATGATGGGGCGACTGAAACGCGGCCGCGCTTTCAGCCAGGCCGCGCGGCGGCGGCGAGTGGGGTCGGGAATAGAAACTCGTGCCGCCACCATGAACCGCGAGCGGCAATTGGCGGCCCGCACCGCCGTCGGGGCGGCCTCCCTCGGGACGAAACGCGCCGAGCGCGGCCTCGCTGACGCTCGATGAGGCGCGATGGCCCGCCCCGGCGAGCGCCGATTTCAAGGCCCCGATGATCAGGCCGCGCACCAACCCGGCATCGCGGAAGCGCACTTCGGCCTTGGTCGGGTGGACATTGACGTCGACCTCGTGCGGATCGATGGAGAGGAACAGCGCCAGCATCGGGTGCCGCCCGCCGGCAACGAGGTCTTGATAGGCGGCACGCACCGCGCCTTGAAGCAGCCGGTCGCGCACCGGCCGCTGATTGACGAAGAGATATTGGTGCTGCGCGCTTGCGCGATGCTCGGTCGGCACGCCGGCGAAACCGGAAAGGCGAATCCCCTCGCGCTGGGCATCGATCGCGAGCGCGTTGTCGGCGAAGGCCGGTCCCATGATCGCCGCCAAGCGCGCCAGGCCGCCGGGCTCATGGTCGGGCTCGAAGCGCCGCGCGATGCGCCCGTCGGACGACAGGACAAACCCGACATGCGGATTCGCCATGGCCAGCCGATCGACGACCTCGCCGATCGCCAGCATTTCGGCACGCGCGCTTTTGAGGAATTTCAGCCGCGCCGGCGTCGCGAAAAAGAGATCGCTAACGATCAATTCGGTGCCCCGCGCCCGCGCCGCCGGTCGGATCGGCGCGATGTCGCCGCCTTCGACCGTAATCTCATAAGCGGCGTCGGCGCCCTTGCGCCGGCTGGCAATGGCGAGGCGGCTCACGGCGCCAATCGAGGGCAACGCCTCACCCCGAAAGCCAAGCGAGTGGATCGCGAGAAGATCGTCGTCATCGGCAAGTTTCGAGGTGGCATGGCGGGCGAGCGCGAGCGCGAGCTCATCCGCCGCGATGCCCTCGCCATCATCCGAGACGCGCACCAGAGTACGGCCACCGTCTTCAACGGTGATTTCAATCCGTGACGCGCCGGCATCGAGCGCGTTTTCGACCAATTCCTTGACCACCGACGCCGGCCGCTCGATCACTTCGCCGGCGGCAATGCGGTTGACCACACCCTCGGGCAGCAAGCGTATGGTCATAGGGTCCGCCTTTCGAGCCTTTGACGCGCCAAGAGTTTGCCGCGCTCGACCGCCGGCTGGTTGAACGGGTCAACGCCGACGAGCTTGGCGATCAACACCGTCTCCACCATGAAATGCATGAACAGCCCACCAAGTGTTGCGGCATCAAGCGCATCGAGCGTAATGCGACTGACCGGACGACCAGCCTCTTCGAGCGCTCCGGCGGTGGCATCGGCCTCGGCCGCGAACAGAGCATCGAGCGTGTGTCCGCCAAGGTAGGGCATTCCGATCGACCCGGCGAGCGCCGGCGCTATGGCGGTACCTTGCGGCGCGGGCACAGGCCCAAGGATGGTGAAGAATTTGTCAGCAGGTCCCGCCAGATAAAGCTGAAGCAGGCTGTGCTGATCGGTCGCGCCGCGCGCCAGCATAGGTGTCAATCCGCGACCATCTTTACCGAGCGACTCGGCAATGAGCTGTTGCCACCAGCGTGAGAACGGCAGCAGCGCGTCGCCGTAGCTCATCAGGACCGAGCCATGGCGTCCTTCATTCATGAGTGCGACCGATAGGGCGGCGGATTCGACGGCTGCAACCGGTTGACGCACATTCGATTGGCGTGCCTCGGCCAACACGGTAGCGGCACCGGACCGCAAGGCGCGGGCATCGAGCCCGAGGTAAAGTGCCGGCAGCAGCCCAACCAGCGAAAGCACCGAGAAGCGGCCGCCAAGATTGGGGTCATGGTCGAGGACGACCGCACCCATACCGGCCGCGAGCCGGCGAAGCGGGCTGTTGCCGGGCTCGACGACAAAGGTGAAGTGTTCGCCGGCCCGCTCGACGCCGACCACTCTCGATACGCGATCGAGCATGATCAGCGTCTGCGCCACGGTCTCGGCGGTCGAGCCCGATTTGCTGATCGAGAGGTATCCGGCCTCGCCAAACGCGACGCCGTCGCACTCCGCGTCGAACGGCCCCGGGTCAATGTTATCGAGGAAAACAATGCGGCGCCCATCGCGCGTTCCCGAAACCGAGAGCGCACCGACAATGGCTTGGCCGCCAAGACTCGAGCCGCCCGTGCCAAGTACGTACAAGCGCTTGAAGCGCACGCGCATCGTCGCGGCCACGCGCTCGAGCGCCGTCAAATCGTCGGTCCTTTCCGCCAAACTGAGAAAGGCGGTGGCGCGATCTTTCGTCACGCCCGCGAGCAACTCGCTCAAAGCGTGCTGCGCGTCGCCCACCGAGCGACGGAGCGCACCGGCGCGCATGCCGGCAACACCGGTGCGGTCTAGAGGGCGATCGGCCATGTGCAACTGGAACGACATGAGGTGAAAATATCGGCAGATTTGGGTGCGGGCGCCAGTGTCAATCAGCTCGATCGAGCCTGCGCGCGCCCGGCGAGAGGGCGACCGCACGAATAGAAGGCAGAAATGCTACTTTGGCTCGGTTGGCCGCGCACGATAAAGTTGCGGTAATCGAGTCGAGCTCGTCAGATTCCGCGACGCCAGGAGCGTCTTCGTGGCTTTAACCGCGTGACCGCAATCCGCCTTTACGTTCGTCCCTTGGGCTTGCTCTTGGCTCGGGTCGGCCGACGCCGCACGGTGCAGATTGCAATCGCTTGTGGACTGTTGGCTGCCGTCTTCCTTGGCACCGACACGACCAGGCTTGGCGGATTGTTTGGCGAGCTATCGTTCGGCGCGATCTTCGCCGCCATCGGGCTCCTGATCGCCAATCAACTCATCAGCGGATTACGGTTCCACTATTTGGCGTCGGAGTTCGGAATCCGGCAGCCATTTCGACGCTCGTTCTACGTCAACGCCATGTCGCTTCTCGGTGGCTTGGCGTTTCTTAATTTCATCGGGCAGGGCGCGACCCGCGCGGCCCTGATGACCAACAACCGCAACTCGACGTCGACGGCCTTCCTGATCACCGCGATCGAGCGCGTGTCATCGCTGCTCATGCTGTTCATTTTGGCCGTCGCGAGTTCGCTCTTGGCGCTGGGCGAATTGAGTATTGGCGAGGCGCCGCGCCTGATGCTGATCGTTTTCGCGTGCGTGATCGCGCTGATCATCATGACGGCGCTGGTGTTTGCGCTCGGACGCCGGCAACGAGGTGAACTCAAGCTGATCCTCTGGCTTGCGCTCGGACCGCTTGGCTGGCGAATCCTTGGCATCACGCTGGCGATGCATGCCTGCATGATTCTGGCTTATCTCACGATCGCGGCCGACATCCTCGATTCGCAGTTTAACATCAACCTGGTCGCCACCTCGACGGTGGTCATGTTGGCGGCCTCGTTCCCGATCAGCTTCGGAGGCTGGGGCATCCGAGAGCTCACCGCCGGCTATATGTTCGACGCCAACAACCTGCCCTCGGAGGCAGGCGTTGCGATGGGCCTCACGATCGGCGCGCTGAGCCTCGCTGCCGTGTTGATCAATGTCGTGATCGCGATCGCGATCAGCGCGCGTCGCCGAGACGCGATCGATCCGGCGATTGGCGAAAGCCAGCGGATCGCGGGGCGCACCCTGCGTGCAATCGCCTGGCTGGCACCCGCGCTCTCGGCCGTCTTGGTCAACGTTCAACTCCAGCTACCCACCAGTAGCGGCTCGGTCAGCGCCAACCTTGCCGACCCGATCGTCATTGTGGCCGGCCTTACCATGATGCTTTTCATTGTGCGCGATTCGGTCGCCAGGTCACTTTGGCGAATTCCTCATTTCAACCTCGCGCTCGGCCTTCTGGTCGCCACAGTGGTCTTAGGGTTCTTTCACGGCTGGATTCGGTTCGGGCTGACCGATTGGGCGCTCTACAACCGTTTGGTCGGGCTCGGCATCGTGCTCGCCTATTTGTTGACCGGCGCGCTCGCGACCGCGTCCGCCGGCAGCTTCGGCACCCGGACCATGGTGAGGGCCTTGGCGATCGCTTGCATCACGGTTGTCTTTGCTCAGTGGGTCGGTTCCTATGTCCTTGACCGTGAAGCAACGGCCGCGATCGGCTGGCATTCCTTTCAATTCAGTGGCCTGCTCGGCAATCGCAACGCCTTCGCGACGACGCTTTTGCTCGTGCTCGCGGTCGCGGCGACCGGAACCGAGCTGTGGCGCGGCAGACGCGGCGTCGCGCTGCACGCGTTGACCCTTGGCCTGCTCTCTTGGGGCGTTTACCTGAGCGGCTCGCGCGGCGTCGCTTTGGCGGCGATCGCGCTTCTGGTTTTCCTGGCTTTGATCCCGCAATGCCGCAAGCCGCTCCTGCGCGCGGTCGTGGGCGCGGCGGTGGTCGCCGTTGTCTTCTTCTTGAGCGACGCAGTTGCGGACCTGGTTCGTGACCCGACCAAAGGCATGGAATTCGGCTGGGCGCTCAGAATGGTCGATCGCTATGGCATCGTTCAGACCGGACGCATGGAAAGTCTCTCGGGCGGGCTGCAATTGTGGCTTGAGCACCCGATGATCGGCGGAGGACTCGGCGCCTTCATGCATGATTGGATCACCAAGACAGGAAGTCCGCTGGTGATCCACAACAGCTTCATCTGGATGTTGGCGGAATTCGGCGTGATCGGACTGATCACCTTCCTGGCCGCGCCCGGCTTGATCGTGGCGCGGACTTTGATGACGCCGCGCTGGACGAAGGATTGGCCAAGTGTCGCGGCGCTGGCCTGCATCCTTGTATTGATCGTGGTGTCTCTGACCCACGATGTCGCCTATCAACGCGTCTTTTGGCTGCTTATTGGCGCCTTGGTCGCCCGCCCTGGGGCGCTCAAGTTTGCGCTCAAACAACGGCCCCTTGCGCCAACGGCAGCGCTGCCGGCTTAGGGCATGATCCTCTCATATTGAACCGGCTGCGCCGGCGGCATTTTGCGGCGTGGGCAGAAGCAGGGTGAGGCGCGTAGCGGGGCCTACGCGCGAGGCCTGCGTCGCGCTCCGCGAGCGCGTGGCGCTCGACGAACCCGTGCCGCAAAAGGCCCCGACCCAGAGGGTTGCGCCGTCGCGCGCCCTGCGCGCGCCAAAGCGCGCGATGCGTCGCGCCTGGCGGATCGCCTCGCCATGACGCAACGCAGACAATTCAATATGAGACGTTCATGCTCTAGGGGGTCGCGGTCAGCCCAACCGGATTACCGGCGATCACAATCACCAGTTTTTCGGGATCCAGCAGGCGCTTGGCGACACGTGCGACATCGTCCACCGTCACCGCGTTGAGATAATCATTGCGCTTCTCGAAATAATCGATGCCGAGATGATCGACCTGCATGCCGACCAACATGTCGGCGATCTGGTCGCCGGTGTCGAAGCGGAGCGGAAACGCCCCGGTCAAATGGCGTTTCGCGGCGGCGAGCTCTTCCTCGCTCACGCCCTCCCTGGCCATGCGGGCGATCTCGGCCCGAATCAAGGCGATCGATTCAGCGACGCGGCCGTTCTGCGTCGCCACGCCCCCCATATAGAGGCCGGCCGCGCGCATCGGCTGAAGATAGCTGTAGACCGAGTAGGCGAGGCCACGCTTCTCGCGCACCTCGGAATAGAGCCGCGAGGTGAAGCCGCCGCCGCCCAGCACATAGTTCATCAGATAGGCGGCATAGAAGTCGGGATCGTCGCGCTTGACCCCGGTCAATCCAAACGAGACCACGCTCTGCGGCACGTCGAGATGCTCGATTCTCACCAACCCGGCCGAGGGCAGGCTGGCTTCGGGCAAACTCGAAACCGTTGCCTTTTCCGGCAGATCGCCCAGCGCCAAATCGACGAGGCGTGCGATCTCGTCCGCCGGAACGTCGCCGGAGGCGCCGATCACGACGTTGTCGCGCGCCAGCCGGCCGCGCGCGAAGGACTTGAGGTCGTCGATCGTGATGGCGGCGATGCTCGCTTCGGTTCCATCGCTCGGCGCGGCATAGGGATGGTCGGCGAAGGCGGCCCGAAACCAGCCTTCGGCCGAGCGCTTCTCAGGGTCCTGCTCGCCCTCGCGGATCAGATGCATGAACTGGGCACGCACGCGCTCGACCGCGTCGGCGTCGAAGCGGGGCTTGCCCAGCGCGAGTCCGGCGAGCCGGAACGCCTCATCGCGATTCTCGGACAAAGTCTGCAAATCGACGCTAAAGGAGTCGAGCGTGGCCCGAAAACTGAGGCCAATCGCCAGATTGACGGTCTGGCGCTGAAACGCCTGGGAATCGAGATCGCCGGCGCCTTCGTCGAACAGGCCGGAGGCGAAGCGCGCCAAACCCTCTTTGCCCGCGGGATCGAGCGCGGCGCCGCCCTGGAAATTGAGCTGCAGCGAGATGATTGGGATCGACGGCTCGCGCACATACCAAAGCATGAAGCCTTTCGGCGTCTTGATCTCCTCGACCGTGGCGAACGCGCCGGCCGGTGACGCGCTGAACGCGCCGACCGCCGCGATGCCCATGACAAGGACGAACGATGCCGCCAGCCGGATCAGCGCGCGCATGGCTCAGCCCTCCGTCTTGGGCAGAAGGAGGCCCGTGACCGAGCGTTCCGGCTTCAGGATCTCGCGCGCGGCGGCGTTGACCCGCTCGACGGTGACCGCATCGAGACGTGTCGGCCAGCTCTCCACGTCATCGACGCTTAGCCCGACGGAGAGCGCCGAGCCGAAGATCGAGGCAATCGCCTGTGGGTCGTCGAGCGCATAGACGGCGCGCGCTTTCATGCGCTTGACGGCTTCCTTGACCTCGGTTTCCGTGACGCCGTTCCTTAGAAGATCGGCGATCGAGGCGTCGAGCGCGGCTTCAAGCTGGTCCATGGACATACCGGGCAGCGGCGCCGCGAACAGATAGAAGCTGGCCCAGTCGAGCGCGAGCGCCTGATAGGTTGAGCCGGCATAAGTCGCGATTTTCTTTTCAACGGTCAGCGAGCGGTAGAGCCGGCTGGTCGTGTTGTTGCCCAGAATATCGGACAAGACCGAAAGCGCCGTCGCCATGTCGCGCTGGGCCGAGGCGGCGCTCGGCGCGAGATAGGAGCGCACGAGCGAGGGCTGCGACGCGCGCGCATCGCGCAGGATGACGCGGCGCTCGGCAAGCGGCGGCGGTTCCGCAAGACGCTGGCGTGCGGTCATGCCGCTCGGCACCAGCCCGCCATAGTATTTTTCGGCGAGCGGCTTGAGCTCGGCCGCCGTGGTGTCGCCGGCCACCACGAGGATCGCGTTGTCGGGCGCATAATAACGGTCAAGGAACGCAAGCGCGGTTTCGCGGTCGAGCCCTTCCATCTCATGACGCCAGCCAATGGTCGGCGTGCCGAACGGATGGCGGGCGAACTGCACCGCCTCCATTTGTTCCTGCAGCAGTGCTGACGGATCATTGTCGACGCGGCTATTGCGCTCTTCCAGAATGACCTGGCGCTCCAGCGTCACGGTTTCGTCGGTCAGCTTGAGGTTACGCATGCGATCGGCCTCGAGCTCCATGACGATCTCGAGCCGGTCGCGCGCGACTTTCTGGAAATAGCCGGTATAGTCGGCCGAGGTGAAGGCGTTCTCGACGCCGCCATTGTCGGCGACGATGCGGGAGAATTCGCCGGGCGCGCGCTTGTCGGTGCCCTTGAACATCAGATGTTCGAGAAAATGGGCGATGCCTGACTTACCGGGCGGGTCGTCGGCGGCGCCGACGCGATACCAAACCATGTGCACGATGATGGGCGCCCGGTGATTGGGCAGTACGACGACCTGCATGCCATTCGACAGGGCGAAGGTTTCGGCATTGAAGAACCCGGCGCGCGCGGCGCTCGCCACGGACAGAACGAGCCCTAAAGCAACGAGTCCCGCGATCAGGCTGGAGCTGAAGGCTCGCTTCATGCGCTCATCCTTTGTCATGACGGGCCGACCGACCAGATACCGCGCCATCAGGGAGCATGAGCCCCAGAGATTGAACATCCCTAAATGGCGTCAGGATCGGCCGTCGCAGACTGCTACGTATGATATGGGCCTCGCCCGGCAAGGCGGGTCACGCGAA
Organism: Rhizobium sp. Q54; assembly: GCA_945892755.1. Classification (GTDB taxonomy): domain Bacteria; phylum Pseudomonadota; class Alphaproteobacteria; order UBA828; family UBA828; genus SHWC01. The sequence goes on from CAMDDO010000059.1 coordinate 10,654, forward strand.
ATTCATCGACCTGGGCGCGGGCTCGGAATTGACCCGCTCGACAGACGCACGACCGACCCGCCCTAGAAAATGCCCTCGAGAATGGCCTTCTCGCGCCTTTGGATGATCGGGGTTTCACCCTCGGTCACCGGCTTTCCGAGTGCCGCGTTCTCTTTTATGCGCTTGGCTTCGGCCGCCGGATCAAGCGGTTCGCCCGGCTGTTCCGGGTCGCGCCAGAACATCAGATCGGTCAGGAAGCCCTGCTCGGTGCTGGCATAGATCGAGAACTCGCGATCGATGATGTCGCGAATATTGGGCTCGATGCTGGTAGCACCGGCGGAGCGCAAGATGGCCGCCTCGCCCTGGGCAAATCCAACGTCCTGGCTCGCCGCGCCAGCGGCGCCCGGCTCGGCGCCAAACACGCTTGCCGCCGCCTTGTCGCGCACCGGCGTCTCAAGCTGCCCCGGCCCGCCAGTTCCGGGCGGCCGAAGGTTGAAGTCGGGTGGCACGACCAGGGGCAGATTAGGCACCACGGCGAACTCGTCCGGTGCCGATTTCCCCAGCCCGAGCGAATTCTTGATGTTTTCGCAGGCGTTCAGCCCGAGCGCCAACCCAAGGAGTAGCGCCATAACAACTGTGCGCGGCACGTGCCGGCCGCTGGGCAGGTTCATCGCAGGCATGAATTACTTTCTAGCAGGGCGGCTTGGGCGGAACAAGGCATCGATCAGCAGGAGCCCGACGCCGACCGTGATCCCGGCGTCGGCCAGATTGAACGCCGGCCAATGATAGCCCCCGACATGAAGGTCGATGAAGTCGATCACCCAGCCAAGCCGCGCCCGATCGATGACATTGCCGAGCGCGCCGCCCACGATCAGACCCAACGCGACCGCCGGCAGGACCCGCCTGGTACGCGCCAGCCAAACCACAAGGGCGAGAGCGATGGCGAGCGCAAGCCCGGCGATCAGCCAAGGCCCGAAGCCCGAATCGCTTTCGAGCAAGCCGAAGCTGATCCCGCGATTCTCGACCGGTACCAGATTGAAGAACGACGTCACTTCGATGGCGCGTGGCGGCTCCCACAACGCATCGCGGGCAAACCATTTTGTGATCTGATCGAGCACGACGACCAGCGCCACGATGGGCAGGCCAAGCTTGATCACGCCGCCCTCACTCCCGGCGGCCCGTGTCCACGCTCATTCGGCGGCGGCGCGAAAGGCATCAACGGCATCAGCGCAACGGCCGCACAAATCGGCGTGGGTCGCCGATTGGCCGACGTCGGGTACGAGCTGCCAGCAGCGCGCACATTTGGCATGCGACGACGGTTTGAATCGGACCGCGACGCCCGGCACCTCCGGGAGCGTTTCCAGCCCGCTCTCGCCCTCCGCCTCGGTGTAAGGGCGCACCACGACGCCCGAGGTAATGCCAAGCTCGGGCAGGGTGAGCCCCGGCAAATCGAGCACATCGCGATAGGCTTCGTCGACGAATAGCTCGGGCCACGCTTCGAGCGAGGCGCCGATCTTCTTTTCCACGCGCGCGAGCTCGAGCGCCTTGGTAATGACGCGGCGCACGCCGAGCAATTTCTCGACCTTCTCGGCCAGCACATCGTCGCGCCACGCGTCCGGAATGGTGGGAAAGCTTCGGCTGTGAACGCTCTCATCGGGACCCGCGTGGCGCGTGCGCCAAGCCTCTTCGGCGGTGAACGGAATGAGCGGCGCGAGCCACGCGGTCAGACAATCGAACAGCGTATCGAGCACGGTGCGTACCGCGCGGCGGCGGGTCGAATCGCGCCGGTCGCAATAGAGCGCATCCTTGCGCGTGTCGAAATAGAGCGCCGACAGCTCGACCGCGCAGAAATTGTGCAGCGCGCTGAAGATCGAATGGAAGTCGAACGCGTCGGACCAGCGACGGAGCTCGCCGTCGAGCCGATGCAGCCGATGCAATATGTAACGCTCGAGCGGCGGCATCTCGGCCACCGGCAGGCGTTCGGTCGCGCTAAAGCCATCGAGGCTGCCCAAGAGATAGCGCAGCGTGTTCCTGAGGCGCCGATAGGCATCGGCCTGGTAGCGCAGAATGTCCTGGCTGATTCGCAGGTCATCCGAATAGTCGGTGCTGACCACCCAGAGGCGCAGAATATCGGCGCCATATTGGTCGATCACGGTTTGGGGCGCGATGACGTTGCCGAGCGACTTCGACATCTTGCGCCCTTCGCCATCGACCACGAAGCCGTGTGTCAGAACCGCCTCATAGGGCGCGCGGCCGCGCGTGCCGCATGATTCGAGCAGCGATGAATGGAACCATCCGCGATGCTGGTCGGAGCCTTCGAGATAGAGCGAGGCCGGCCAGGCGAGATCAGCGCGCTGCTCGAGCACGAAGGCGTGGCTTGAACCGGATTCGAACCAGACATCTAGAATATCGGTAATGCGTTCGAAGCGCGCGGCCTCGTATTTGGACCCGAGGAACCGCGCGGGATCGCCGGTGAACCAGGCCTCGACGCCCTCCCGCGCGACGGCTTCGGCAATGCGCTCGATCACCTCGGCATCGCGCAACGGCTCGCCCGATTGCTTGTCGACGAACACCGTGATCGGCACGCCCCAGATGCGCTGGCGCGAGATCACCCAATCGGGGCGCTGCTCGATCATGGCGCGAATACGCTGGCGGCCCGAGCCCGGCACCCAGCGCACCTGATCGATCGCGGCGAGCGCTGTTTCGCGGAGGCCGGTCTTCGACATCGAGATGAACCATTGCGGCGTGGCGCGAAAAATCAGCGGCGCCTTGGAGCGCCAGGAATGCGGATAGGAATGGGTCAGCTTGCCTTTGGCGGCGAGCGCACCGGTCTCCCGTAAAAGCGTGGCAATGGGCTCGTCGGCCTTGAAGACGTGAAGGCCGGCGACCAGCGGCACGAGCGGCATGAACGTGCCGTCATCGGCAACGGTGTCGGGTATCTCGATGCGTGATTTGCGGCCGGACTTGACGTCGAGGCTGGCATTGAGGACGCGCACGACCTCGAAGTCTTCCGCGCCATGACCCGGCGCGGTGTGCACGAAGCCGGTGCCTTGCTCGATCGTGACATGTTCGCCCGAAAGCAATGGCACGTCGAAATCATAGCCCTTGCCGCGCCAGGGGTGCGCGCAAAGGGTCTCCGCCAGCGCCGCCGCCGGCACGTCATTCGCGATGACGCGATGGCGCTCGATTCCGAGGTCCTTCACGATCTGGCCGAGCAGCTCGGCCGCGACCACGAGCCGCTCGCCGATCAAGGCAAGGCTGCCCTCCGCCGTAGCCTCGACCTCGATCACCTGATAGGCGATCGAGGGGCCATAGGCGATGGCACGGTTGCCGGGAATGGTCCAAGGCGTCGTCGTCCAGATCAGCACCGAAGCGCCATTGAGCGCCGGCACGCCTGGCTTGATCACCTTGAAGCGCACCCAGATCGTCGTCGAATTATGGTCGTGATATTCAACCTCGGCCTCGGCCAGCGCGGTCTTTTCCACGACCGACCACATGACCGGCCGCGCGCCGCGATAGAGGCTGCCATTGAGCAAGAACTTGCCGACCTCGCGCACGATTTGCGCTTCGGCCTCGTGGCTCATCGTGGTGTAGGGGTGCTCCCAATCGCCGATCACGCCGAGCCGCTTGAATTCCTCGCGCTGCACGTCGATCCAGTGCTCGGCGAAGGCACGACACTCGGCGCGGAATTGCGGCACCGGCACGGCGTCCTTGTCCTTGCCGACCTTGCGATAATTCTGCTCGATCTGCCATTCGATCGGCAGGCCGTGGCAATCCCAGCCCGGCACATAGACCGAATCCTTGCCCAGCATCTGCTGCGAACGAACGATGACATCTTTCAGGATCTTGTTGAGCGCGTGTCCGATATGGAGGTGGCCATTGGCGTAGGGCGGACCGTCATGCAGCACGAACTTCTCACGCCCCTTCGATTCGGCGCGCAGGCGCTGATAGAGCCCCATGCGTTCCCACAGCGCGAGAAACTCGGGCTCGCGCTTGGGCAAATCGGCCTTCATGGCAAAGGCCGTGCGCGGCAAAAAGACGGTGGCGCGATAATCGGTGGTCATGTCGAGGCCTGCTCAAGCTCGTTCTCGGCGCGACCGAGGCGCGGGCCCTCCGGTCGCTCGCGCGCGAGGATGGCGCGTGCCTCGCGACAATCAAGCGCGATCTGCGCCTTCAAGGCGTCGAGCCCGTCGAATTTGCGTTCGGGCCTGAGCGTGGCGACGAAGCGAAAGCAGACGCGCCGGCCATAAAGATCGCCCGAGAAATCGAACAAATGCACTTCAAGCCGCTCTTCCTGGCCCCCGAAAGTCGGGCGCTTGCCCAAATTGCCAACCGCCGGACGCCAAACCGGGCCGCTCGGGCCTTCCACCCCCGCATAGAGCGCATAGACGCCCGCCGGCGGATGCAGAAGCCCCGTGAGACCAAGATTTGCGGTTGGAAAGCCGAGCGTACGCCCGCGCCGGTCGCCCGTCGCGATTCGCCCCTCGAGCTCGAACCAACGGCCAAGAATGCCCGCGGCGTCTTCGATCCTGCCGGTCTGGACCAGACGGCGCGCATCGCTTGAGGAGAATTTCTCCCCGCCTTCGCCTTTCGGCGCGATCACCGATACGCCGATTCCCGCGCCGCCCGCGACCCGGCGGAGCAGCGCCGGATTGCCGGCGCGGCCCTTGCCAAACGCAAAATCCTCGCCGACCACGAGATGCTTGGCGCCGATTCCCTCGACCAGCACATCGCGAACGAATTGTTCGGGCGATTTGCCGGCGAGCGCGCGGCTGAAATGAATGAGATGCAGCCGCTCGACACCGAGCGCGCGTAGGGCATGGGCCTTGATCCGAAGCGGCGTGAGGCGAAAGGGCGCCCCCGGCGCCCCCAGCACGGCGCGCGGATGCGGCTCGAAGGTAAGCACGCCGAGCGGCGCGCTTTCGGCCTGCGCGATTTCGGCCGTGGCCTCGATCACGGCACGATGGCCGCGATGCACGCCATCGAAATTGCCGATCGCGATCACGGCGCCTCGTTGTGACGGCGCTAGGCCGGCATGACCGCGAATGATGAGCAATTCAAGCCTCGCGCGAAAATCGACACCCGATCGGGTGGACGCGACGGAAAGAATAGGCGGAGCGCTCCGGCTTGAGAAGCGGCCTCGGCCACGCCGCCCGCCTCAGGCGCGGGACGGCACCTGGATGAGCGCCTGGCCATCGATCACGAGCTTGTCGCCAACCGCGCAAGTGGTGCGGAAGGTGACGCGCTTTTTCTCGGGGTGCAGCGCCTCGACCACGGCGCGCGCCGTCACATAATCGCCGGCCCGCACCGGCGCCTTGAAGCGGAGATCCTGGCTGATATAGATGCAACCGGGCCCCGGCATGCGGCTGCCGATCACCGTCGAGATCATGGCGGCGGTCAACATACCGTGCGTGATTGGGGTCTTGAAAATGGTGCCCTGCGCGAACTCGGGGCTGAAGTGCAGCGGGTTGAAGTCGCCTGATAGCTCGGCGAAGCGGGCGACCTCCGCTTGATTGATGACCCGGCTGTACTCGCCCATCATGCCGACGGCGAGATCTTCGAAGAAATAGGCCGGCAGGCCCTCGACATAACGACTCGGCTGCATCCCGGGCTCCAACGCTCGCCGCTTGTGGGGGGGCCTGCGGTGCGGCCGACGGCGGGCCTCACCGGGTTGATTGTGCATTGCAAACGGCGCGGACTATACCAGCCCTCTGAACGCTCGCAAGCGTTCGATGGTTGCACCTAATTCCTTAAAATAGCTCATGAAATCATGCCTAACGAACCTACTTGGCTGACGGGTGCGGCGCAACATATTGTTCTGCAATGCAAAATAACGGACTCTCCTCGGGGTTCGGTTTGACAAGCACGGCGAACCCCGGCCAAAACAGCGCCGGACCGCGATGAACTGGTTTGTCCCAGGCGAGACCCGATGATCGTTCTCAACGCCATTTTTCGCGCCAAAGCCGGCAAGGGCGACGCGATGCAGGCCGCGCTCGACGAGATGACCGCCCATGTCATCCAAAACGAGCGCGGCACGATCGGCTTCTATGTCTGCCGTGATGGCGACGACCCGCTCCGTTTCATCACCTATGAACGCTTCGCCGATCGCGCGGCGCTCGATGCGCACAACAGCTCGGCGTTTCGCGACCAATGGATCGCGCGTTACGGCGCGCTGTTCGAGGGCGAGCTGGTGCGCTATGTCGGGCGCGAGACCGCCGCCAAACACAGCTGAATCGACCGGTCAATCAAGCGCCACAGAACAGTCCAGGAAAGGGAGACGAGCATGGCCAAATTTCCGACCGTCCGCGCGCCCTCGATCGAAGACGTCTTCGACGCCGCGGAGTCCTACGGCTTGACGCTCTCGATGGAAGACGCCGAATCCTTTCGCAGACTGATGGCGGGCACGGCGGCGGTTTATAGCCGTCTCGATGAGCTGCCCGATACCAAGCTGCCAGTGAAATATCCGCGCGATCCGGGCTATCGGCCGCAAGCGGCCGACAACAAATTCAATCAGTGGTATTGGCGCTGCGAGGTCAAGGGCAAACGGAGCGGTGCGCTCGCCGGCAAGCGCATCGCGCTGAAAGACAATATCTGCCTTGCCGGCGTGCCCATGATGAATGGCGCGAGCGTGCTCGAAGGCTTCGTGCCCGATGTCGACGCCACCGTGGTGACGCGCATCCTCGATGCCGGCGGCACGATCGTCGGCAAGGCGGCCAACACCTATCTCTGCTTCGATGGCGGCAGCGCCACGACCGCGACCGGCATGGTCGAGAACCCGCGCAAGCCCGGCTATTCCTCGGGCGGCTCCTCCGCCGGCAGCGCGGTGGTGATCGTCACCGGCGAGGCCGACATGGCCTTGGGCGGCGATCAAGGCGGCTCGGTCCGCATGCCGGGCGCCTGGAGCGGCATTGTCGGACACAAGCCGACCCATGGCCTGGTGCCCTATACCGGTATCTTTCCGATCGAAGCGACGCTCGATCATTGCGGCCCGATGGCCGGAACCGTGCGCGATACCGCGATGCTGCTGCAGGTGATCGCCGGAACCGACGGCCTCGACCCGCGCCAAATCGGCACCAAGACGCAGAATTATCTCGGCGCGCTCGACAAGGGCGTCAAAGGCCTGAAGATCGGCGTGGTCAAGGAGGGCTTCGGCCATCCCGAGAGCGAGCGGGTGACCGACGCCAAGGTCAAGGCGACGGCCGAGGTGTTCAAGAAGCTCGGGGCCGAGGTCAAGTCGATTTCAGTGCCCTGGCATTTGCACGGCCTCGACATTTGGACACCGATCGCGACCGAAGGCGCCACGGCGCAGATGATCAAGGGCAATGGCATGGGCTGGAACTGGGAGGGCTACTACAATACGTCGCTCTTAGACGCCTATGCGCGTGGTTGGCGTTCGCGCCCGAACGATCTGTCGGAAACCGTCAAGCTGGTCATGCTGACCGGCGAATACATGCACAAGAACTATCACGGCCGCTTCTACGCCAAGGCGCAGAACCTGTCGCGCCGCTTGCGCGAGGCCTATGACGCGGCGCTCGGCGAGGTCGACGTGATGATCATGCCGACCATTCCGTTTCGCGCCACCAAACTGCCAGCGCCCGATTGCTCGCGCGAGGAGTATGTCGACGCCGCGCTCAACATGCTGCGCAACACGGCGCCGTTCGACGCCTCGGGCCACCCGGCCCTAACCATCCCTTGCGGCGTGTCCGACGATTTGCCAATTGGGCTGATGATCATCGGCAAGCGCTATGACGACGCGACCGTGCTGCAGGTCGCGAACGCTTACGAAGGCGCGACCGATTGGAAGGAACTGTAGAAGCCGCCTGAACCGGGAAGATCGAGGGCGGTGGCGACAACGCTACGGCCCTCGGCCGCTTTGGCTGTTACTCGCCCTCGCGCCGACGCGCCAAGCGCTCGAGTTCGGACTGCATTTGATTGAGCCGCTCTTTCAACGTCGCGATGTCCTCGCGTTCGCGCTCCTCGGCCGGGCCGGCGCCGTTCGTGCCGCTGCCGGGGACGAACGGCGTGAACATGCTCATGGCACGCTGAAACACGGCGAAATTCTGCCGGCTCATGCGCTCGATCTCGCCGAACGGAAAAATGCCGCCAAAGGCGCGCTCGATCTGCTCGCGAATTTCGCCCTGATTGCGCGAGAACGTGTCCATCGAGGATTCGAGATAGCGTGGCACGAAAGCCTGCAACGAATCGCCATAGAGCCGGATAAGCTGCCGGAGAAAGCCGATCGGCAGCATGGTCTGGCCCTTCGCCTCTTCCTCGACGATGATCTGGGTCAGCACCTGATGGGTGATGTTGTCGCCGCTCTTGGCATCATGAACCACGAACTCCTGCCCTTCCCTCACCATCTGCGCCAGATGTTCGAGGGTCACGTAGCTCGAGGTCGCCGTGTTGTAGAGCCGGCGGTTGGCGTATTTCTTGATCATGATGCTCTCGCCGGTCGGCGGCGGACCGGCACGTTTCTCAGCCATTTGACGTATTCCTTCCGAGACGGGACCTGCCTCGTTCATATGGCGTTACTCTGTCAGGAAATGCTGCGGCGCGCAAATCACACAGTGCGGCGCGGTAATCTGTGCTGCAGCTGCGGCATAGCCGGCCGTGCCCGATTGCCGCTATGCTCGGCTCATGGCCACGGCCAAGAACGACGGGGCTGCCGCGCCCCCCGGCGAGCCGCCCAGCCTCGAAGCGCTGGCGCGGCGCTTTCTCGACCTATGGCAGAATCAGATCACGGCGCTTGCCGCCGACCCCGAGACCAACCTGCTGCTCGGTCGGCTAATCGAAACTCAGGCGGGCGCGGCCGAGGCCTTGCTCAAGGCGAGCCAAAGCGCCGCGCGCTCGAGCCCGCATGACGGTACCCAAGCTCGCCCCGCAGGTGCGGCTCGGACCGAGGCCGCTGCCGCTCCATCTGACCATGGCGAGCGCGACCTGGCTCAGCTCGCTCTCCGCCTTGGCGCTTGCGAGGCGCGGCTCGCTCGTCTGGAGAAGCGGCCTCGAAAGCCAAGCGGCGGCCCTCGCCGGGCCTCTCGCAAGCGCCCCGTCTGAAGCGCTGCTCGCCGCGCTTAGCGACGAAGCCAGACGGCGGCTCGGGCTTTATCTCGACGGCATCGCGGCCTATCGCGCGCACCCCTATCGGCGCGACCTTGTCGAGCCACCGGTGTTGTGGGCCGAGGGCACCACCCGGCTGCTCGACTATCGGCCGCGCAACAAGGCGAAAGCCGCCGCGCTGTTCGTGCCCTCGCTGATCAACCGCGCCTATATCCTCGACCTTGCGCCTGAGCGCAGCCTGATGCGTTCGCTCGCCGATTCCGGCGTTCGCAGTTTTCTGCTCGATTGGGCAGCGCCTGGCGCGATCGAGCAGAGTTTCTCGCTTGACGATTACATTCTGGGCCGCTTGGCCAAAGCGCTCAATGCCGCGGTCGAGGCGCATGGCGGACCGGTCGCGCTGGTCGGCTATTGCATGGGCGGACTGCTGGCCCTGCCGCTCGCGCTGCGCCGACCAGACCAGGTGAGCGCGCTTGGCCTTTTAGCGACGCCCTGGGATTTCGCGGCCGATGGCGGCGTGCAACGCAATCTCATGATGGCACACCGCGCGACGTTGGCCCGCGCCGTCGATCAGTTGGGCAGCCTGCCGACCGACCTGATCCAATGCCTGTTCGCCGGGCTCGACCCGTTGCTCGCCGCGCGCAAATTCGTGCGCTTCGCCACGCTCGACCCTTCGAGCGACGCGGCGCGTGGCTTCGTTGCGCTCGAGGATTGGCTGAACGATGGCGTGCCGCTGGCCGGCCCGGTGGCGCGTGAATGCCTGTTCGGCTGGTATGACGAGAACCGGCCAGGGCGCGGCACGTTCATGGTCGGCGGCGAGGCGGTCAGACCCGAGCGCCTTGCCATGCCCGCGCTCGTGGTCATCCCGGCGGAAGACCGCATCGTACCGCCGCCCTCGGCCGAAGTGCTCGCGACCCTAATACCGGGCGCCCACGCCATGAGACCACCGCTCGGCCATATCGGCATGATGGCAAGCCCGCGCGCCGGCACCGCGCTCTACGATCCGCTCGCGCGCTGGATTCTTACCGCATCGAAATGACCGCTTGCGAGGCGCGGCCGCACAAGGCCAAATCAGAGTCATCTCGCTTCGCGACCGTGTGAACCAAATTATCGAAGGAGGCTTTCATGGCTCGGGTCGCACTAGTCAGCGGCGGCACGCGCGGCATTGGCGCCGCGATCTCGCGTCGGCTGCACGAAGCCGGCTACAAGGTTGCCGCGAATTATGCCGGCAATGACGAGGCGGCAAAGCGTTTTCACGCCGAGACCGGCATCAAGGCATATAGATGGGACGTTGCCGATTATGACGCCTGCAAGACGGGCGTCACCAAGATCACGGCCGAGCTCGGGCCGGTCGAGATCTTGGTCAACAACGCCGGCATCACCCGCGATTCGACGATCTTTCGCATGACTCCCGACCAATGGCGCGCCGTGCTCGAGACGAATTTGAGCTCGTGTTTCAATCTGTGTAGTCTCGTCGTCAACGGCATGCGCGAGAAGAAGTTCGGCCGCATCGTGAATATCGGCTCGATCAACGGCCAGGCCGGGCAATATGGCCAGGTCAATTATGCCGCGGCGAAGTCGGGCATTCACGGTTTCACCAAGGCGCTCGCACAGGAAGGCGCGCGCTTCAACATCACGGCCAATGCGGTCGCGCCCGGCTATGTCGATACCGACATGGTGCGCGCCGTGCCAACCGATATTCTGGAAAAGATCATCGCGCGCATCCCGGTCGGCCGGCTTGGCCGGGCCGATGACATCGCGCGCACCGTGCTGTTCCTGGTCGCCGACGACGCCGGTTTCATCACCGGCTCGACGGTCTCGGTGAACGGCGGCCAGCACATGTATTGAACCAGCAGAACCAAGCAGAAGCACGATGAGTTCACGCGTTGCCCTCGTCACCGGTGGCAGTCGCGGCATTGGCGCGGCGATCGCGGTCGCGTTGAAGGCCGCCGGCCACAAAGTCGCGGTCAATTATGCGAGCGACGACAAGTTCGCCGAGGCGTTCCGCGCCGAGACCGGCATCCCGGCCTATAAATGGGACGTCGGCGATTTCGACGCCTGCGCGCGCGGCCACGCGACGGTTGTGAAGGACCTCGGCGCGATCGACATTCTGGTCAACAACGCCGGCGCGGTGTCGGAAGCCAAATTCGAGAACATGACTGTCGAGCAATGGCACAGGGTCATCCGCATCGATCTCGATTCGGTCTTTTACATGTGCAAGCAGGTCTACCCGGCGATGATCGAGAAGCGCTGGGGCCGCATCGTGAATATCGGCTCGATGAACGGCCAGGCCGGGCAGCTCAACCAGGTCAATTACGTCGCGGCCAAGGCCGGCATGCACGGCTTCACCAAGGGCCTCGCGCTCGAAGCCGCGAAATACGGCGTCACGGTCAACAACATTGCGCCCGGCTATCTCGACACCTACATGATGCGCGACGCGCCTTCGCGCATTCGCGAGAAGATTTTGGATAAATCGCCGGTGCGTCGCTTCGGGCTCCCCGAGGAAGTCGCCCATGCGGTGATGTTCCTGGTCGATGACAAAGCCGCCTGGACGACGGGCTCGACCGTCACCATGAACGGCGGCACGCATATGTATTGAGGCGGGGCGCCACGAGCGGCGCGTCTGTGGTAATATCCCGCCATGCGCCCTGATGTCGTCGATTTCCATGCCTTCTATGGATCGCATTTGGGCCAGGTGGCGCGCCGCGTCATCCGGAAGGAGCTGCGCGCGCTCTGGCCGAACGTGACCGGCGACAGCGTGCTCGGGCTCGGCTATGCGACGCCCTTTCTCGGCCTCTTTCGCGAGGAGGCCGTGCGCACCATCGCACTGATGCCGGCGGGCCAGGGCGTCATGGCGTGGCCGAACGACGGCAAGCGCCTGGTCGCGATCACCGAAGAGGGTGAGCTGCCGTTGCCCGATGAATCGATCGATCGGATCTTGCTGGTCCATGCCATCGAATTCGCCGAGCAGACCGAGCCCCTGATGCGCGAGGTCTGGCGCGTGCTGCGACCCG
>CAMDDO010000060.1 GCA_945892755.1 Rhizobium sp. Q54
GCCGCTTTTCATTTGTGAATCAGAGATCGGGCGAAGTTACGCCACATCGCTCTCAAGCAGCGCCTTGGCGATTTCGTCCCATTCCTCGGGCAGCGGTCGATCGGAGCGCGATCGCTTGGCACGGCCATACCAATATCCGGCGTTGTCGAGGTCGCCTTCGATCCGGTGCAAATGGGCGTGAACCCAAGCCGCCTCCCGCGTTTCTTCGTTCTGCACGAGTTGGTGCGCTGAGTCCCAACCGCCCTTGGCCGCGTGCCAGAGAGCGGCAAGTTCGGGCGACGCGCGCTCGGGCGGATTCGGTTCCGAGAGCGATTGCTTGAAGCGTCCGAGGTCCATGGCGTCACCGGCAATTCGTGATGCGGAAGGCGGAAGGCGGAAGGCGGAATTCTACCGCTCACCGCCTTGTTGGTCATGCGGTTCGAGAGGCGCGCGGCGCGGCGATCGGCGGTACAGGCATTGCTGCCTGCCCCGCTATTCCACGAACGACTTACGGCGGCCCGCCATGACGGTCGTGCTGCAAAATGTGATCGACGCGATCAGCCTCGGCGGGCTATTCGCGCTCGCCTATTTCCTTCAGCACCTCGTGGTCTTGGTTGCCGGCGCGCGATCGAAAAGCATCACCTTTCTGAGCGAACTTGGCGGATTCTTCACCTGGGGTGAGCTTCGAATCCCGAAGCTGCAATTAACCACCATAGGAGGGGCTGCGATTCTACAGATCTGACTCGTTTTGTTTTTTCGCCACACCAACGTTGGCACGCAGATGTGCGCGGCAGCCGATGATTTTATCATGGCACGACTGATAGGGGTTCGCGCCCATCGCGTGATCGCGCTCGCCTTCATGCAGAGTGGCGCGCTAGCCGCGGTGGTCTCGGTCCTCTATGTCGCGCAGACTGGAACCCTCCCGCCCCGCCTGGGGATCAGCCTCGTCTTGATCGCCTTCGTCGCGACCGTGATCGGGGGCATGAACAGCCTGGCCGGCGCGGTCGTCGGCACGATCGTGGTGAGCACGATCGGCGAACTCCTGCGCCGGATCGAATCGGGCTTCGAGATCGGCACGACGCATGTCGGCGCGCCGCCCGGGCTGAAGGAAGTCGGGCTTGCACTCCTCATGCTCGTGATCTTGATTTTCCGGCCACAGGGGATCACGCGCGGGCGCGAGGTGCCTTGGCCATGGCGCCGACCGGAAGGCAGTTGATCGCCGTTCGGCCCTGGCCGAATTGCGCCACCCGCCCGATAATGTATAAGGAGTCCGCCGGTGTCAGGCCCGCGCGGGCGCCCAAGGCGCCGCCGCAGGCTCCTTCAACAAAGGGGCGTTGAACATGACGGAAGCCGCGAGCGCAGCCGGTGGAGTCGGCCTGTTTCCGCTCGGCGAGGACAGGACGGGCTACCGCAAATTGAGCGGCGATCACGTCTCGACGGCGCAGTTCGAGGGCGAGACCATCTTGAAGGTCGAGCCCGAAGGCCTTCGCCTGCTCGCGGAACAGGCCTTCATCGATATCAATCACCTGTTGCGGCCGGGCCATTTGGGGCAGTTGCGTGCCATACTCGACGATCCCGAGGCGACAGCGAACGATCGCTTCGTCGCCTATGACCTGCTGAAGAACGCCAATATCTCGGCCGGCGGCGTGTTGCCCATGTGCCAGGACACCGGCACCGCCATCATCATGGGCAAGAAAGGCCGCCGCGTCTGGACCAGAAGCAGCGACGAGGCGGCACTCTCCGACGGCGTGCGCGACGCCTATCTCAAGCGCAATCTGCGCTATAGCCAGGTCGCGCCGCTCTCGATGTATGAGGAAACCAACACGCGCACCAATTTGCCGGCGCAAATCGACATCTTCGAAGAGGGCGAGGACAGCTACAAGCTGCTGTTCATGGCGAAGGGTGGCGGCTCGGCCAACAAATCCTTCCTCTATCAGGCGACACCGTCGACACTCGCGCCCGATCGGCTGGTGAAATACCTCGACGAGCGCATCCGCACGCTTGGCACCGCGGCCTGCCCGCCCTACCACCTCGCGATCGTGATCGGCGGCCTGAGCGCGGAGCTCAATCTGAAAACGGTCAAGCTGGCGAGCGCGCGCTATCTTGACGATCTGCCGACCCAGGGCGGCGATGGCGGCCATGCCTTTCGCGATCTCGCGATGGAAAAAGAGATTCACGCGCTGACGCAGGCCATGGGCATCGGCGCGCAGTTCGGTGGCAAATATTTCTGCCACGACGTGCGCGTCATCCGCATGCCGCGCCATGGTGCGTCATTGCCGATCGGCATCGGCGTGTCGTGCTCGGCCGACCGCCAGGCGCTCGGCAAGATCACGCGCGACGGCCTCTACCTCGAAGCGCTCGAAACCGATCCATCGCGCTTCCTGCCGGAGATCGACCCGACCGCTCTCGCCGGCGACGTGGTCAGGCTCGACCTCAATCGGCCGATGAAGGAAATCCTCGCGACCTTGTCGCGCCATCCGATTCGCACGCGCCTCGCGCTGACCGGCCCGTTGATCGTCGCGCGCGACGCGGCGCACGGGCGCCTGCGCGCGGCGCTCGAGCGCGGCCAGGCCCTGCCCGACTATTTCAAGAACCATCCGATCTATTATGCCGGCCCGGCCAAGACGCCGATCGGCTACGCCTCGGGCTCGTTCGGGCCCACGACCGGCGGGCGCATGGATGGCTTCGTCGATCAGTTCCAGGCCGCCGGCGGCTCGCTCGTCATGTTGGCCAAGGGCAATCGCAGCGCCGCCGTGCGCGATGCCTGCAAGAAGCACGGCGGCTTCTATCTCGGCTCGATCGGCGGCGCCGCAGCACGCCTCGCGCAGGACTGCATCAAGAAGGTCGAGTGCATCGCCTTCGAGGATCTCGGCATGGAGGCGATTTGGCGCATCGAGGTGGAAGACTTCCCGGCCTTCATCGTGATGGACGACAAGGGCAATGATTTCTTCCAGGAATTGAAGATCGGTTGAGCCCAATGGGGTCGGTCAGCCGTTGGTGCCGACATTCTGTCGGCCGAGCATCATGCACGCGGTGTTTTTCGCAGTTCGCGCAATTCGAAGGCGTCGGCATGGATGTCGGCAAGCTTGGCGCCTGCAAGGTAGGCGGTGCGCTTTGCCGCGTGGACCATCGGCGGGGAGCCGCACAGGAATACCCTCCAGCCCGACAACTGCGGCAGATCATCGAAAGCAGCGGTGTCCGCCCGTCCGGTTCGATCACCCGGGTTTGGCTCAGGTCCCGAGACGCACGGCGTGTAGAAGAAGTTTTCGTGGCTGACCGCCAGTGCCCTTAGCTCATCGCGCAAGTAAAGGCCATCGGCCGTCCGGCTGCCGTGGTAAAGGCGGATTTCGCCGCGGTGGCCGTCACCCAGCGCATCGCGCGCAATACCATAGAGCGGTGCCAGGCCCGAGCCATTGCCGATCAGCAATATCGGCCGGTCCGGATGACCGGGAAGATAGAACCCGCTTCCATTGGCGCCTTGGATATCGATTGCATCGCCGACCCGCGCTTCGTCGTTGAGCCACGTGCTCATCGCGCCACCCTTCAGGCGTTTGACGTGAATCTCGAGATGGTCTTCCCGGCGCGGGACGCTGGCCAACGAGTAGCTTCGCATCAGGCCGTCGCCGCGGCGCAAATTGATGAATTGACCGGGGTGATAGTAAAGCGGCGTTGCCGCCTCGAGGCGAATTCTGACGATCGCAGGAGCCAAGCGCTCAATCTCGACCAGCCGAGCACGACCAAACAGATCCGCGTCTTCGCCGGACAACAGATCGATGTCACCCTCGGGCGATGCCAGGCAAGGAAGAAAATAGCCCTGCGCGCGCAACGAGTCTCGAAGCCCGTCCTGGGCCTGCGGCGGAATGTGCCCTTTGGCACAGCGCAACATGCAGGTCAGACATGATCCCTTGCGGCACGAATAGGAGAGGTCGACGCCCTGTCGCAGCAGGGCGTCGAGCACGCTCTCACCAGACAAAAGATCGTAGCTGGCGCTACCGTATTGAAGGCGCGGCATGTGTTGTGATGCCGCGCTTACGCTAGCGGTTCAGCACATCATCGTGCGTGCTGGCGGCGATTGCCATGACCTCGGCGGAGAGCGCCTTGGGGACTTTCAATTCGTCCAATGTCGCCTGCAGGTGGCCGGCCACGGCGTTGAAGTGCGACTCATTGAGGCCGTTGGCAACCAGCTTCTTATGCGCTTCGCGCATGTCCTTGCCGGTGTACGTCTTCGGACCCCCGAACACCATGGTAAGAAACGATTTCTGCTTGGCGCGTTGGGCATCCATATCGACGTCGTCGAAAAAGTCTCTGATCTGTCGGTCGGCAAGAACCTTGCGATAAAATATATCGACCGCCGCGTTGACCGCCGCCTCGCCGCCAAGGCGTTGATAGAGGGTTTCACTCACGTTGATTTCCTTTCAGCGTCTATCCGAACGTCCATGGAGGGCAAACCGGGGGTACGGTATGGCCGGCCCAACCCTCTAGTTCTAATCGATGTTGTCTAAATGGGACGTTAACCGGGTCATAAGCGGGCGTTCACCTGACCCTCGCGCTTTGACGGGAGGGGGCGGGCGCACGGTCCCCGATTTTGATGGTGTGAATCGGGCGCCGGTCGGAGCCGGCGCCCGCTCACATTGGCATCGCGTCTGGACTAGTTCGGCAAGCCCTCGGCCTTGCGCGCGGCCTGCACCGCCGGCCGGGCCGCCACGCGGTCACGAAACGCGACCAGA
Source organism: Rhizobium sp. Q54 (assembly GCA_945892755.1). Taxonomy (GTDB): domain Bacteria; phylum Pseudomonadota; class Alphaproteobacteria; order UBA828; family UBA828; genus SHWC01. Next base: position 4,707 of record CAMDDO010000060.1, read on the forward strand.
TTCGGATACGGCGTGAGGTCAACCTTGGCGCCACCGGCCCAGGTCAGCGTCGTGTAGAGATAGGCGTCGGCCACCGAGAATTGGCTGCCCATCAGGAACTGGTTCTTGGCGAAGTGCTTGTTCAGGAAATCGAAGCGACGCCCGAGGTTGACCTTGACCGTGCCGTCCTTGAACTCCTCCGGCGTGGTCGGCCAGAACAGCGGGCTGAAGCCCTTGTGGATTTCGGTCGAGATGAAATTCAGCCACTGGATGACCTTGTAGCGCTCGGGTGCGCCGGCCTTGGGCAGAATGCTGGTCGCGCCCTTGGCATCGGCGATGTACTGCATGATCGCCGGGCCTTCGGTCAGAATGCTGCCGTCGTCGAGCTGCAGCGCCGGGACATAGCCATTTGGATTGACCTGGGTGTAGTCCGCACCTTTCTCGGTCTTTTTGGTCTTGAGATCGACCTTTTCGAGGTCGAACGTGCTGCCGGTCTCGCGCAGCACGATGTGCGATGCCATTGAGCAGACACCAGGCGCAAAATAGAGCTTCATAGGGGTTCCCTTCTGTTCGTCTCTTGGATGTGGCGCCATTGGGCGCTCAGCACTGCCCTATTTGGCAGCCCGCGGCGCACTCGCCAAGCCACCGGAAAGTAACCATCGGGCGCGACCCCAAATCAAGGGGGTCAAGGCGCCGAGCGGCCCTCGAGAAACGCCGCGATCTCGGGCATTGCGCGCAGGCGCTTGAGCTCGTGCTCGCTGGGCAGAAGCGGCCTGTCGCGCTCGGCATTGACCATGCAGAGAAAGCCAAGCGGCTCGCCTTCGCTGGCGCGGAATTGATGCCAGGTCATCGGCGCGATCGTGACCAGATCGTGACTGGCGACCGGGCGCACCTCGGTGTCGAGCAGGCAGAGCCCACGTCCGCGCAGGATCATCACCGCATGAGCATGTTCGTGGCGTTCGAGCGTCGAATAACCGCCGGGCTCCATCTCGAAATAGCGAAGCTCGCATTTGAAGACGGGATCGGCGAACAAGACTTGTCGGCTGATCGCCTTGAAGGGCGCCGAGCCCTCTTCCTTGTAGGGCATGCGCTCGACCTCCGCCCAGCCGAAGGCGCCCGAGAATTTTCGAATCAGATTCCGCAACGCCAAATCCCGCTCCCTCCTCAGGACGCCGATTCGGCGACACGCCGGACCAGCGCCCTGGTTTCCTCGGTCAAGCGCTCGCGCGCCGCGAGCAGTGCGCCCCCGATTAGAAGAATGGTATCGCGCCCGTAGAAATCGAGCATCTCCGGCACGCGTTCGAGCGACATGCCGCCCGCCGGCACCGGCACGGCGGCGCGTACGCTATCCCAGGGCTTGCGGGCGGCAGCCGCGATGCGGCGGCAGGTCTCGGTCGAATAGCCGAAACGACCGCCATGATTGGGAAAGATCACCGCGTCGGCGCCGAGCAGGCGAAAGAGCGTGCCAAGCAAGAGCTCCGGCGCGATTCTTTGGGCGCCGGCCAGCGCCGGATGGGCCATGAAGGCGATGTCCGGGTAGGCCCGCGCGAGGGCATGGAAGGCCGGCAGGCCGATCACCATTGGCGCCACCAGCACCGCATCGAGACCTTCCTGGCGCACGATCGACACTTGATCGCGCAATTGATCGAGATTGCCAGACAGGCTCGGCACATAGACCGTGCGCCCGCCCCCAGCCCGATTGGCCTGGTGCACGGCGGCCGCGCATGCCCGCACGCGCGCGCCGAATGGGCTATAGGCCTGGTCGGCGAGCCCATGATCGTCCTTGATCAAGTCGATGCCGCCCTGCGCCAGCCGTGCGGCAAGCGCGGCCAGCGCCTCGGGCGGCAGCCCTTGAGGCTTGAGCGCCGAGCACGTCATGGCCCGGCCGGCCGCGCCGGTGCGCCGACGAAGCCCGTCAATACCCTGGCGGGGTCCGCCAAACGCCTCGACCAGCGCCCGGGTAAATGCAATGTCGATCAGCGCCACATCGTCATGGATCGAGCTATTGCCGAACAACATGTTCATGAGCTGGCCGGCTTCGAAGCCGGTGGTCGCCTCGGCCAGCGCGATCCGCACGTGGAAGACGCCGCCGCCGCGATCCTCGATCGCCTCGACGCGCCCGACGATATCATCCCGCACACGCGGATCGTCGACCATGGCGCGCGGCACCTCGACGCTCTGCTCGAGCGCAAAGGCTTCGGCGCGCGCCTCGATCGCGCGCGCCTCGCTCCTCATGCGATAGGTAACGACGAACCGGTTCATGCACCAAATGGGCTGCGGGGATTGGCAAAGGCCCAGCGCTTCAGCGTAATGGACGCCAAGTTGTGCCGGGAAGAAGTTGCGAGGGCAACAGGGAAACGCGGCCTCCGGCGCAAAGCGCCACGCCGGCTTGGCGTTGTCTCTCGGGTCGCTTCAGGCGGCCGCGGCGCGCGGCGTGAGCGGCAGGCTGATGCTGACGCGCGTGCCCTTGCCGAGCTCGCTTTGAATTTCCATGCGTCCGCCGAGCAGGTCGACGAGCTGCGCCGCAATGGCTAGGCCGAGCCCCGCGCCATCGTGGCTGTGCGACAACCCTTCCTCGACTTGGTAGAACGGGCGCGTGATTTCGCTGATTTTATCGGCCGGAATGCCGATACCCTGATCGACCACTTCGATGACCGCGAACCCGACCTCGCCGTGCCGGCCGGTAATCTGAATGCTGCCGCCATTGGACGAAAACTTCACGGCGTTCGAGAGCAGATTGATCAGAATCTGCCTAATGGCGCGAATGTCGATGGTCAGTTCCAACGGCGCGGCGTTCCACCGAATCGAGATGTCGCGGCTCTCGGCCAGGGGCATGATCATTCGGCCACATTGCTCGATCAGATCGGGCAACTGGACTTCCTCGTAGCGAAAGCGCGAAGCGCCAGCCTCGAGCTTCGACCATTCAAGGATGTCGGAGATCAAGTCAAGCAGGTGCTTGCCGCTTTTCTTTATATCGGACAGGTACTCTTTGTAGGACGGGTTGCCGACCGGGCCAAACACTTCGCTCAATATGACATCCGAGAAGCCAATGATGGCATTCAGCGGCGTGCGCAGCTCGTGGCTCATGTTGGCGATGAAATTGGCCTTGGCCACGTTCGCGATGTCCGAGCGCTCCTTCGAGGCGCGCAACTCGCGCTCAATCTGGCCGATGCGCGTGGCGAATTTGAGCCGGTGGTGAATCAGCCGCCAATTGATCGGTTTGGTCAGGAAATCCGATGCGCCGACGGCGAGCGCTTTCGCGATCGATGCCTCGTCGTCAATGGCCGCCATGATCAAGATCGGCACGCCTGAAAGACGGTCGTCCTTGCGGATCGCCTCGCAGACCTCGAACCCCGTCTTCTTGGGCATGGCGCCATCGAGCAAAATGACATCGGGCCGAATTGAATTGGCGAGCGCCAGCGCCTCGGCGCCGTCGACGGCGTCCCTCACGTCGAAACCCGCGCTTGCAAGGCATTCGTGCAGGATCATCCGCTGCGTCGGGTCATCCTCGGCCAGCAAGGCGAGGGGGCGGCGCTCCACGGGCTCTGGCTTGGCCCCCAGCTCAAGCCGCGACGGCTTGCCGGCCATAGGCGGGCGCATGGTTGTTCCGGATCCAGTCGCGTTCATAGGTCCTCAAGGCTCCGACGTCGCGCGCAGCCATCTCCGGCATCAAGCCTCGTTCCGCGTATCAGCCACCTGTTCGGAGGACCCGCAGTCCGGGCCCTCAGGCTCGACTCGAATGCGTCCAATGTCAACATTGTCGAAATCCAACTTAGATCGCCGTCGCTGGGCGGAGCGCTTCGGCCGGGGGCCCTGGCAAGCGCCCTGTGGCGGTTGCGGAGTCAACATTTCGAGGCCGATGCCGCTTCCACCGTGTCTTACATGCCCCGGTCTAGGCACAAGTTTTCCGTGGTTTATTGCCAGGCCCGGGCCCCCGGTCGGGCCCCAATGGGCGCTGCTCGACTTGACCGAGCGAACCGCGCGCCGGACTCGTGCCGCATGACCCTAACCGAGGCCCCTCTCAAGCTTATTCGGAAGGCCGGGTACACACCCGACGAACCTCTCGAACACCGGCTCAGCTCGCGACGTGAGCTCAGGGGCGTCTGGCGATCCATGCGTGCGCGTCCCTACTCCCAGCAAATAGAACGCTTGTCGGTCTCTGCTCCGTCGGTAACAACGCCTACGCCGAAGCCAAGCATGACGAATCGCACGGACAAATTCGAGAGTCGCGCAGCCGCCGAACAAAGCCGCGCCGATGCTCCGCGACAAGACATCGGGTCATATTGCAACGCCAGCTTGCTGGAAAACGCCTAAGGAGCCATTAAGTCCAGCCATCTTGTGCCTGGACGACGCGCCGGAGCGGTTAAGCTTGCATTAAATCGCCTGGCCTCGTTCCCGTCGCGCGGCGGCGGTCCCCAAATTGGTCAGGGCCAGGCTGATCGCGAGCAAGACCACCGCGATCCAAACCCAATAGCTCAATTGGTCGCCAAACAGGATGCTGGCCCAGATCAGGCCCGCCGCGACTACGACATAATTGAGCAGCGCGAAGAACGCCCCGCCGGCCCGGCGGATGATCTCGAAGAAGCAGGCATAGGTGATCGATTGGGCGGCGGTCGCCCACAGCACGCAATAAAGGCCCTGGTTTCCGACGTCGGTCGGGAGCACGAGGCCATCGCGCGCCATCATCACGACGAACAGGACCACGGCGGCGATCCCCATCATGCCGCCGGCCATGCCGAGCGACCCGGCCTTGGGCGGCGCAAGCCGCTCGCCATAGACGTTGTTGAACGCGGCAAGGAGCGGAACCAGAAGCGCGAAGACGACCCAGATCGCCGCTTCGGGCGTCGGCAAGCTGCCGCTCGGCAGGACGATCAAAATAATGCCGCCAAAGCCAAGCGCCACGCCGGCGACGTTCAACCAGCGAAAGCGATCCATGCCAACGATGAGCGACAGGACATAGGTCGTCGTCGGGATCAGCGCGACGATCAGCGTGAGGATACCCGCCGGCACTCTGTCCGCGACCGATGAAAAAACCAGCAGCGGCCCGACCATGCCGGTGATGGCAACCAAGAGATAAAGCCTAAGCGCGCGGAAATTGACCGGCGGCAGATCGCGCGTCAGGGCGGCGCCGATCAGAAGCACGCCCGAAGAAAACAAGGTCTGCCAAAACGCGTAGGAAGCGATCGGCAGTCCCGCTTCGACGATGAATTTATTGGCCGAGAACATGCTGCCATAGGCGATGCCGCCAACCAGCAAAAGCACGGTCGGCAAAAGCATCGACGCCGTCTTGATGGGAAGTCTGTCGGTCATGGCACGCCTATGAGAGGACTGAAGCCGTGCACTTTAACCCGCATTCGCCGGATGACACGCTTGATTCGGGCGTCTGAGGCGTGATTCGGTTACGACAATCTGCAGCTTATTCCGGATCGCATGAGGCTGCCGCTTCATGAACAATGAGGTGCGTCTCCAGCTGCAGGTGCTGGCTTACAACATAGGCAACTTCCTGAGGACGCTGGCACTGCCCGATGAGATCGAGCATTGGTCGCTGATCACGCTGCGCGAGAAGCTGGTCAAGATCGGTGCGAAGTTCGTGCGCCATGGGCGCTACGTGACCTTCCAGTTCGCGGAGGTCGCCGTTCCGCGCCGACTGTTCGCCGACATTCTGCGCCTGATCGACGATCTCCGGCCGGCACCTTTGCCGCCGTGACGGATCTCGATCTCCGAGCACCCCAGATCGCGCTCGGCCGAATGGCCGGTCGCGTCTGGTCATGCCCTCACACGGAAGAGAGACGGCTACGTTCGGCCCTTCGCTCGCAACCCGAGCCCCAAACCATGGAGATCTGCATGCGAAGTCCAAGAGTGGAACCTGTTGCCGCCGGCTAACCGCGAGTGCTACCGTTTCGGAGGCTGAAGGGAGAACCATCTGGGAAATCCCGGCCCAAACATATAGGTCGATGGGCCGCGACCAATTTGAACAAGCTCTTCGCCAACCCGCTCGCGCTCCCCACCGCCCTGCTTGTCCTCGGCGGCATTTCCTATGGCAGCCTGTTCTCGGCCAACCGGTACGCGTCCGACGCCGGCTTTCCCTTCCTCGCCTATTCTTTCTGGCAGGTGCTCCTCGCCGCTGTTGTGCTGCTCCTGCTCTCGGCCGTGACCTCCGGCCTGCCTCGGATCAACAAGGTAAACCTCCGCGTATTCGCTCTCGTAGCGCTCGCCGGCGTGATCGGCCCGCTGCTCGTCATCACCTTCATCGCCGGCAAATTGCCGCCCGGCGTGGTGACGCTCTGTGCCGCGCTGATCCCGACCGTGACCTACGTGCTCGCGCTCCTCGTGCGCGTGGACCGCTTCCGCTGGGTGAGCGCAGCCGGCGTCGCGCTCGGCTTCGGCGGGGTCCTGCTGATCGTCCTGCCGAGCGGCAGCCTGCCCGTGGCGGGCGCGGCCATCTGGGTCGTGTTTTCCCTCCTCATGCCCCTCTCCGCGGCGCTCAACAACATCTTCGGCGCCATGCTGCGGCCGGCGGAGGCGAGCTCCCTCTCCCTGGCGGGCGGCACTATGGCGATGGGGGCCGTGCTCCTATTTGTCATCATGTGGGCGACCGACGGCCTCTTCCTCATCACCGACGCCGGCCCGTGGGGGTTTTGGAGCGCCGTGTGGGCGGGCGCGGCGATCGCCGTCACGTATTCGTGTTTCTTCGAGATCATCCGCCGCGCCGGCGGCCTGTTCTTCGCCCAGCTCAACTATGTCGTGGTCGCAGCGGGCCTGTTTTGGGCCAGCATTCTGTTTGGCGAATCTTTGAGCCTCTGGGTCTGGGCCGCGGTCGCCGTCACGGTCGGCAGCCTCGCCCTAATCAACACAGGCACCGCTCGCGCTCTGCGCGAGAAGCAAGCCAGATAAGACGAGTTTTGGAGAGCAGCGCGTTGCTAAGTGCTGCGTCTGCGAGGTTCGCGCTATTGGGATTCGTTTTGCTAAAATTCGCGCCGCTGATTTCCGCGTTTAGACCTTTAAGTCGCCCTTGCGCCACGCTTTAAGGAAGCTCCGGCAATTCCGGTCCCGGTCCAGAATAATGTCTTCGGCGAACTTATAGGCGGCGCTCGAGCGATCGAGATTGGCGAGCTCGGCCGGCTTGCTGACCACGGGATCCATGATCGCGGAATCGGCGCCGGCTTCCATCGCGAGCACGAGGAACACGTCGTTGATCAGTTTCCGCGCCGGAATGCCGAACGACACATTGCTCATGCCGCCCGTGATATGAATCTCCGGGCCGAAGCGGAGCCGCAGCGCGCGGATCGCCTCGAGGCAATGCGGGCCGAACGCGGTATCGACCGAAACCGGAAAAATCAGCGGATCGACGTAGAGATCGGAGAGCGCGATGCCGCGCTGCAAGGCCGCTTCGACCATGCGGGATGCATTGTCGACGCGCGGCTGAATGCCATCCGGCATGCCCTTCTCGCCCGCCGCCGTCACCACAACGGGGGCGTTATAGGTCTTGGCGAGGTCAAGCGCTTCGAGCCGCTCGAGCGACGCCGAGTTCAACATGGTGCGCTGGCCCTTGCCTGAGAGCGCTTCGAAGCCGGCCCTGATGACATCGACGCTCGATGAATCGATCGACAGCGGCAGCTTGGTCATGCCTTCCATGGTCTTGACCACCCAGCGTATCGCGGCGATTTGACCTTCGGCCTTGAGCGATATTTCGTCGACGTTGAGATCGAGAAAATGCGCGCCGCCGCGCTCTTGATTGGCCGCCATGGTGCGGAGATATTCGACACCGAGCCCGGCCTCCGGCCCGCCTTGCATGGCCGCGTCGATCGCGACCTTGACGTGCTTGACGCGGCCCTGCTCCCAATCCTGCGTTCGCTTGGCTGAATCGGGAACCGTCAGGGTTTTTTCCGCGCCATTGACAGTGGTGAATTTGATCACGTCGACGCCATCGATTACAGCCAGGCGCGGGCCCTTGCGCATCAGAACGCGCGTCGTGTGAATGTTTTCGCCGATCACGATCAATCGGCTAGGGCGTTCAGTCATACGGTGCTCCTGTGGCGCTCGGCGGCGGCGGCCCCACGTATCGTGGGTGCCGCGAGGGTCTCCGGCATCGGTTTGAACTGACAACCCTCGACGAAAATTTCGAAGAAATCAGGCGTGGTCTCAAGCTCGACATGCTCGATGCGCGCGACCAGGGCATCAAGCCCAAGGCGCTTGGTGCGCGACAGAAGCGCGATCCGCGCGCCCTTCAAGGCGGCATTGCCGACCTTGACAACGCGCTCCTCCGGCACCGCGGCCAGAAGGCCGATCAGCACGGCGTTCGAAACATCGACATATTGCGCGAAGCCGCCGGCCAAATAGAGCCGCGCGACATCACGCGGGTCGGCCCCGGCCAGACGCAGCACGATATATTGGCCGCAATAATTCGCCGCCTTGGCTTGCGCGAGGTTGCTCGCGTCCTCGCGCGAGAGCGTGATGCCCTGCGCCGGCACCACGGTCAAAGATTGCAACCGGCGATCGGCGGTGAAGACGCCCTTCGGCGTCATGCGCCCATGACGACAAAGCTCGGCCAGAAGGTCGATCAACCCAGAGCCGCACAGCCCGATCGGCGGCGCATCACCGATCGTTCTGTAGTCGAAGCGGTCGGTGGTCGTGTTCAGCCGAATGCTTTCGATCGCGCCATCATAGGCCGGCATGCCATAGGTCACGAGGCCGCCTTCAAAGGCCGGTCCCGCCGGGCATGACGCCGCGATCATGCGGCCTTTATGGCGCAGCACGACCTCGGTGTTGGTACCCATGTCGACCAGGAGAACGGTCTCTTCGCCCTCGGGCGTCAGATCTAGCGCGAGCAGATCGGCCGCGGTATCGGCCCCGACATGGCTCGCGATCAACGGAAGACCATAGGCGCGCGCCTTGGCGTTGACCCGAAGGCCGAGACGCTTCGCGCGCGTCACGAGCGCCGTGGTTGCACGTTTTCCGGCGCGCCATTCGTGCTCGATGGTGGATTTGTATGGCCGCTGGCCGACGCTCTCGACATCGAGCTTGAAGAAAATATCGCGCATGGTGGTGTTGGCGGCGATCGCGACTTCATAGATCGCCTGACGCGGCACAGCGAGCGCCCCGGTCATGGCGATGATTGCGCGATTGATTTCGCTCGCGACCGCGCGTTGGAGCTCACCCTTATGAGCCGGCTTGCAATCATAGGAGATGCGGTTCATCACGTCTGAGCCGCCAAAGCGCTGCGGGTTTTCGAACGCGGCGCGCTTCAGGCTCTTCCCGCTTGCGAGATCGACCAGATCAACCACGACCGTGGTGGTGCCAAGATCGATCGCGAGGCCCAGCAAATGACCCCGATAGCGATCGATCAATTCGCCGTCATAGAACACGTTTTCATCGTCGCGCGTGACCAGCGGGTCGAGCACGATCGGACCGTCCTCGTCGAGCGTATCGGTCACGATGCGCGGCGTTCGTCTCAAGGGTGCGAATTCGATGTCGATATCGTCTCGAGTGATGTGCGCCTGACAGGCGAGCCTATAGGTGCCCCGCAGGAACGCCTCGGCCTGGCTTGGTGGCGACAGCGCCTCGGCCCCGCGCGTCACCTCGACGATGCATTCGTGGCAGGTCCCGCTCCGCTTGCACGAGGTAGGGACCGCCATTTTTAGGTCATCGGCGAGGTCGAAGATGGTCCGGCCCGGCTCGATGGCGCGGGCCTCGCCGTCGTGCTTGATCGTGCTCAACGCTCGGGCGCTTTCGGGCGTCCATTGCCGCGCCGCGCCGCCGCCTCATCCTTGACGCGCGCGATCCGCTCCTTGGCACGACCATGCAAATCGGGATTGCTTTCCCAGGCGCTCCGATAGTCGAGCGCGCCGTCATGGCCGCATTGCTGCAATTTTGAGTTTTCCCGCGGAGGGCGCTGATTACGACAGCGTATCGCCGCCGTGCAATCGTCGTGCCGATCGCGATAGGGGCAGCGGGTGAGCGACTTCGCATCGGCCTCGCGCACCATGCCAGAGAACAGCTCGGTGATGCGATCGAGCCGCTTTTGAATCTCCACCGGGTCAATTTTTCGCATGGTCAGGCGGGGGCGTTGCGCCGCTTCGCTTCGATCAATTGCTTGGCCAGCGAGACGCAAGCGAGCGCGTCCTTGCCATAGCCGTCGGCGCCCATGTCGTCGGCGAATTCCTGGGTCACCGGCGCGCCGCCGACCATGACCAGCACCTGCTCGCGCAGCCCCGCATCGATGATGGCTTCGATCGTCTTGCCCATGTTGGGCATGGTCGTGGTCAACAGCGCCGACATGCCGATGATCGGCGCGCCATGAGTCTCGATGGCGTCGATGAAGGCGTCGGCCGAGGTATCGACGCCAAGGTCGATCACCTCGAAGCCCGAGCCGCGCAGCATCATGATGCAGAGATTCTTGCCGATGTCGTGCAGATCGCCCTTCACCGTGCCCATGATCACGGTCGCGATCGGATCGACGCCCGAGGCCGAGAGGATCGGCTCGATATGCCCCATGCCCGCCTTCATCGCGCGCGCGCAGGCCAGGACCTCGGGCACGAAGATGAAGTTCTCGCGAAACTTGATGCCGACCACGCCCATGCCGGCGATCAGCCCGTCATCCATGATCTCGAGCGCCTCGTGGCCGGCCTTGAGCGCCTCGGCGGTCAATTTGTCGACCAAATCGTCATCGCCGTCGATGATGCCGGCGGCGATCGCCTGCATGCGCTCATGCGCGCGCGTGAAGAGCGCCACATTGCGCGCGATCTCCTCCGGCCGCGTGACGAATTCCTCGACCTCGGCGCGGATGGTCGCGTTCTTGATGTCGGACAGCTCCGCCATGGTGGCGATCCCTTGTCTCTTGTCTCGTGTGGGGCTCAGTGGACGTGCGGGTGGGCGTGATGCCAGTCGCGCACGGTGCGCGAAATCTCGGTCAGGTTCTCGATCGGCGTTTGCAGCGGAATCGCGCATTCCGGTCCTACCATCTGGACGCCGGCCGCCAAATTCGCTTCGACTTCCGCGCGCACTTCCTCGGGCCCCTTGGAGAACAGGGTCTCGGGGTTGTTGATATTGCCAACCAGCGAGATCTTGCCGTGCACGGTCTCCATCGATTCTTGCGGCTTGTTCTTGGAATCGAAGTGAAACGCCGCCATGCCGGTATCGGCGATATAGCCCATGCGGTCGACGGTGCGACCGCAAATGTGAAGGATCAAGGGCGCGGGAAAACGCTCGGCGAACTCGGTGTGCATGTCTTGCAGGAAGCGCTTGTAATATTCCGCGCTGACCAGATCGCCGGTCGCATGATCGGGCAGGGTCAGCGCGTCGGCCCCCGCCTCGATCTGCGCCAGGCCGAACAAATAGGTGATCTCTTTCATGCGCTCGAGCGCGAGCATGGTCTTGCCCGGATCGTCGAGCGAAAGCAGCAGGAACGGCTCGACCCCAAAGCAGTGATAGCCGAGCGTCCAGGGCCCCATGGTCTTGCCGACGATCGCGACCTCATCGCCGAACTCACGGCGCAACAGCTTGATCGCGTCGAGCACGCAAACGATATCGGGGTGCTTCATGAAATCCTTGGGCACCTTGATGTCGTCGACGTCGGTCCAGATCGGCTCGCGCATGCGAACCGTGGGCCAATTGTCCTTCTGCTCCCACTGCATCTTGCAGCCGAGCGCCGAGGATTCCTGGATGATAGAGAAGACCGGCATGATGGTATCGAAGCCGAGCTCGGTGTAGCCGGTCGCGGCCAGTTTCGCCATCAGCACCGGGTTGCGATTGGCGTCGGGAAAATGCGCATCGACCAAGTCCATGAGTTCGACAGTCGCGACCGAGGTCGGGTTGCACACCGGCGTGCGATCGACCGGCTCGCGCCGCAGTGCCGCCAACACGCGCTGGCGGCTCGTCATTGATTTGATCGGTGCGGTACCCATCGAATTTCCTCCCGATCTATCGGATCAAGATTTCTGAGCGCTTGGCGCGACCAGGAGGCCGCGGCTCATCGCCTCCTCCTGCTCGCGCATCGCGGCGCGCAGATTGAGCGCGCGCGGCAGCAGCAGCCCGACCAACTCGTCATGCGGCTTGCCGCAGCTGAAACGCACACGCGCGGCATCCTCGCCGATCAGCTCCATCTGCGCGAGTCGGCTCAGGCCTCGCCCAATCGCGCCGATGCGCTGGGCGCGGCCTTCATCCAAGCCATCGGCGGTCACGCGATAGGTCGCGTTGTCTTCGCGGATGACCTTGATATTGCGCCCGGTCGTCTTGTCGGAGACTTCGAGCGGCATCGGCTTCGAGACGATCCCCGGCTTGACCTTGCAGGCCGCGACGAACAGCCGGCGGCAGGCCAGCTTGTGCACTTCGCCGCAGGTGAAGCAGAGACGGCGCGGGTCATTGCCGACGCGCGCCATGCCGCCGAGCTCCAGCATGACGGTCACGACGCGCGCCAGTCGTTCATCGGTGCCCGATATGCCGCTATAGCTGTGGACGAAATACTCGATCGCGCCAGGCCTCGGCTGCTGCTCATAAAGCCCGATGGTGATGTCGTGAAACAGCGTATCCATCGACTGCAATTCGATGCGCCGCCCGAGCTCGACGACGTGCACTTTCGGACGGATGCTTATGCCGCCCGCGCTTTCAGCCTGTCGTGCCAAATCCATCGCTCGCCCCTCGCCGAACGCCCGCGTCACCCAATCGGCGCTATCCCGTATCATTCTAGCGAACCGGCCGCGAATGTCACCGTCGTTCGCCTTCAGACCCGGGATGATGGCTGCTTCCATGAAGCGCCGGCGCCGTCCGAGCGCCCGCCCAGGCCATGCCGGGGGGGGCCGCGCCGCGGCGCGGCGCGGGCTTGCCGCGCCTATCGCGACGTGCCACCAATTTGGAAAGGGAATAGTCGCCATGCGCGTCGAACTCAATTACGGCACAGGGCGGATCGCGGTCACGCTGCCGGACGATCTGGCGGTCACGCTGATCCGAAAACCGCCGATGCCGGCGATCACGGACGCCCGCATGGCGGCGCGCGGCGCTCTTTCGGCCCCGGTCGGCAACGTACTGCCTTTGCTCGAAGCCGCGCGGGGCAAGCGAAGCGCCTGCGTGTTGATCTGCGACATCACAAGGCCGGTGCCGAACGGCGTCATCCTGCCGCCGGTCATCGAAACACTGATTGCCGCCGGCGTGCCGCGCGACAAGATCACCGTGCTGGTCGCGACCGGCCTGCACCGGCCGAACGAAGGCCAGGAACTCGCCGAACTGGTCGGCGACCCCGCGGTTCTAGGCGCGGTGACGGTTGCCAATCACTTCGCGCGCAATGACGCCGATCATGTCTTGGTCGGCACCACCAAAAGCGGCACCGTGGTTCGGCTTGATCGCCGGTTCCTGGACGCCGAGATCAGAATCGCAACCGGCCTGGTCGAGCCGCATTTCATGGCCGGCTATTCGGGCGGGCGCAAGGTGATCGCGCCCGGCATCGCCCATGCCGAGACCATCACCACCTTCCATTCCGCGCGCTTCATGGAGCACCCGAATTGCGCGAACTGCGTGCTCGAGGGCAACCCGCTGCACGAAGAGCAGCTTGAGATCGTCGGCATGATCGGTGGCGCGCTCGCGGTCAACGCCGTGATCGACGACGAGCGTCGCCCGGCCTTCATCAATTATGGCGAGGTGATCGCGAGCCACCGCGAGGCGGTCGCCTTTGTTCGGCGTTTTGCCGAGGTTCCTGTCGCGCGGCGCTTTTCGACCGTGCTGACTAGCGCCGCCGGCTATCCGCTCGACAAGACCTATTATCAAACGGTCAAGGGCATGGTCGGCCCGATCGATATTCTCGCGCCCGGCGGCGACATCATCATCGCCTCGGCCTGCTCCGAGGGCATGGGCTCGATTCACTATGTCGAGGCGCAGCGCCGCCTGATCGAAGACGGCGCGGCGCGGTTCATCGCACGCATCAAAACGCAAAGCCACGCGCTGATCGATGAGTGGCAGACCGAAATGCAGCTGAAGCCGATGCGGCTCGGTCATGTTCATCTCTATACCGACGGGCTCAAGCCCGAGGCGCGCGCGCTGACCGGCGTCACCATGATCGAGTCGCTCGAAGCCGCGATCAAATCCAGCGTCGCGCGCAGCGGCGACCACGCCATCGCCGTGATCCCCGAGGGTCCTTATGTGGTGCCGATGTTTCGCCCCGAAACCAAGGCCGCATAATCCATGACCGAGCGCCCCGTCATATTGGTCACTGGCGCAAGCTCCGGGCTTGGCCGGCTCATCGTCGAGGCGCTCGGCGCCACCGGTCATCGCGCTTTTGCCGGCATGCGCGAAATCAAGGGCCGCAATCTCGAGGCCGCGAAAGATTTGAGCGCGCTCGGCATCGAGCCGGTCGGACTCGACGTCACCAGCGAGCCAAGCTGCGAGGCGGCGGTGAGCGCGGTCATGGCGAAGACCGGCCGGATCGACGTGCTGATCAACAATGCCGGAATCGGCCTGCACGGCCTGACCGAATGTTTCACGCCCGACGAGATCAAGCAGCTCTTCGAGACCAATTTCTTCGGCGTCGTGCGCATGAACCGCGCCGTGCTGCCGCACATGCGCGCGAGGGGTTCGGGTCTTATTCTCCATATGTCATCCGGCGGCGGCCGCGCGCTATTGCCCTGCATGGCCTATTATTGCGCCAGCAAATTCGCGCTCGAGGCCCTCGCCGAATCCTATCGCTATGAACTGGCCAATCTCGGCATCGATTGCGTGATCGTCGAGCCGGGCTCCTACCCCTCCCCGTTCTGGGGCAAGGAGCCGGGCCCGGCGGACAATTCGCGTGCCGCCGACTATGGCCCCGTCGCCAAACTGCCGACCCATATGCGCGAGGTCTATGCCGCGCGCACCGAAGGCGCCTACGCCTCCGACCCCAAGGAAGTGGCCGACGCCTGCCTGAAATTGATCCGAATGACGCCGGGCACGCGGCCCGTGCGCCTCTTGGTCGGCGATCGAGTGCAGGAAGTCAGCGCCATCAACGACGCCCAAGCGACAGTGCAGAAGAGCTTCTACAGCGCCTACGGCGTCGAGCATTTGATGCATTATTCAGCCGGTGGCAGGAGGACATAGCGAATGACCGGACGGCTTGAAGGCAAGGCGGCGATCGTCACTGGCGGGACCAATGGCATCGGCGTCGCGATCGTGCAGATTTTCGCGCGCGAGGGTGCGCGCGTGCTGTTCACCGGACGCAACGCGGCGCGCGGCAAGGCGGTCGAGCGGGCGGTCGGGGCCGAAGGGGGAGAGGCCTATTTCCTCAAATCCGATACGGCGCGTGGCGGCGACACGCGCCTGATGGCAAGCACGGCGCTGAAGCGTTTCGGCCGCATCGACGTGCTCGCCCACAACGCCGGCATCTGGCCCTTCATGCCGCTCGATAAAATGACCGAGCGCGATTGGGACAGCGTGATCGACAACAATCTGAAAGGCACGTTCTTCGCCGTCAAAGCCTGCATGCCGGCGATGATCAAGCAGCATTATGGCCGCATCGTCTTGACCACCTCGATCACGGGGAACCGTTCCGGCATTCCGGGCCTCAGCCACTATGCCGCGTCAAAGGGTGGGCAAAATGGCTTCATCTATTCCGCCGCGCTCGAATTGGCGCCCCACGGCGTCACCATGAACGGCGTCGAGCCCGGCAACATCTTGGTGCGCGACGCCAAGAGCAAGGCGGGCAAGGCGCATATCGCGCTGAACAAGGGCTCGATCCCCTTGAAGCGCATGGGCCGGCCCGAGGACATCGCCCATGCGGTGCTGTTTCTCGCCAGCGACGAGGCCAGCTTCATCACCGGCCAGACGATCGTCGTCGATGGCGGCCAGACCCGGCCCGAGATGGAGCGGATGATCCTATAGCGATCGAACCGTGGGGGTCAGATCGCGCTTCCGGCACGCTCGCGCGCGAGAATGCCGAAGGCGATCATGAGGCCGAACGCCGGACAGGCCAGCATGGTCCACCAGGCCTCTTCCCAGCCGCCGAGACCACCGACCACGACCGCCATCAAGGGTGGCCCGGCCAGCATGCCGATCGCCGCGCCTTGAATAATGAAACCGCTCGCCATCGCGATCAGTTGAGGCTTCGGCGCATGTGTCGCGGCGCCCGAGAACGCCGCCGCCGGCAACACGCCGCTGCCCATGCTGAAGATGATCGCAAGCGGGATCTTGGCGTCCTCCGGGATGAACGCGGCCAGGGTCAGCGCGGCGGTAACGCCCATGATCGCGTTCGCGCTCGCGACCAGCGACCAGCGCGACGCGCCGCGATGGAGCAACCAGGCGCCGACCATATTGCCGACCGCGTTGGTGCCGACGACCAGTGCCGAGAACAGCGCGGCGGCGAGCTCTGAGCGCCCTTGCGTCTCGGTCAGAAACGTCGGCAACCAGGCCGCGATCGCGAACCATTGCACGGTGAACAGCACGAACGCGCCGGCATAGAGCCAGAGCGCGCCGCGCGGCAATGTGGCGCGCACCCCGGCCCAGTCGAAACCCGCGGCCGAATCGCGCTGCGGTTGATCGGGCCAGCGGCGGCGCGTCGTGCCGGCGAAGGCGAGCAGCGCCACCACCAGGGTCGCCCCGGCGCCGACCAGCCAAATGCCGCGCCACCCAATCGGCTCAAGCAGGAACGGCGTCACGACCATGGCGAGCGCCATGCCGGCCGGCATGTAGGTGCTCCAAATGCCGAGCGCGAGGTCGCGATCGTGCGGGCCGGTCGCGTCGACCACCAGCTTCGGCACGGCGACCGTGATGGTCGCGAAGCCGAGCCCTTCGATCACGCGGAGAATGAGCAGCATGGCGCCGCCGGGCGACGCCGCGCCGATCGCGCCGACCACGGCGAGAATGAACAGACCAATGAGCAGCAGATTGCGCTCGCCGAAGCGGCCGCCGGTCATCCCGGTCAACACGCTGAAGCCCGCGCCGAAGGCGAAGAAAATCGAGGCGAGCCAACCGGCCGTGACCTTGTCGAGCCCGAATTCGAGCGAGATCACTGCCATCGCCGGCGGCACCTTGCCGACCGCGAAGCCGACCATGATTCCAGCGGCGACGCCAAGCGCGACGACATCCCAACGCGAGCGCGTGGCCAGGCGGCCTGCCACCATGGCCGCGTCGCCGGCCGCGCCCGATTTCATCGCCATCGATTCCGTCCGACTGAATTTAGGGGTTGAGCGGCGCCGCTCAATCAAAGATCGCGACCGCGCGCGTCCAGCCGCCCGAAGCGCCTTTTATCTTGCACGGAAAGCACGCGACCGTGAAGCCGAATGGCGGCAGCTGCTCGAGGTGGCGCAGCTTTTCCATATGGCAATAAGGCGTGTCGATGCCGGCATAATGACCTTCCCAAATGATCTTGGGGTCCTTGGTCTTCATCCAGCGCTCAAGGGTTTTCGAGAACGGCGCGTCCCAGCTCCAGCCATCGATGCCGGTAACGCGCACGCCAAGGCTGGTCAGATAATGCGTCGCCTCACGCCCGACGCCGCAACCGGAGTGGATGTATCTGTCGGTGCCATACATGTCGCCGGCACGCGTGTTGACCAGCACGATATCCATCGGTTTCAGCTCATAGCCGATACGCTTGAGCTCAGCTTCGACGTCGGCCGGCGTCGCGATATAGCCGTCGTCGAGATGGCGGAAATCGAGCTTCACGCCCGGGCGGAAATACCAATCGAGCGGCATCTGGTCGATGGTCGGCATCGGATTGCCGTGACGATCGCGCGAATTGTAGTGATAGGGCGCGTCCATGTGCGTGCCGTTGTGGGTGGTGAGCTGAATGTGCTCGATCGCCCAACCCTCGCCGCCCGGCAAATCGGATTCCTTCAGGCCGGGAAACAGCTCGCACAGCAGCTTGGCGTTTTCCTTGCCTGTCGTATAGCGGATCGAGGGCCGCATGAACGGCGGATCGACCACCGTCTCGTTGTCGAGCGGCTGCGAAATATCGACCAGCTTGGATGGCAATTTCACGGCGTCATCTCCCTGCACGACCATACCGGCGCCGAGGCCCGGTGTCGGCCCCACGATCGTCGATCCGAGCAGCGCCTGGGC
>CAMDDO010000061.1 GCA_945892755.1 Rhizobium sp. Q54
CCTATCAGGCGCGCGTGCCGGTCCGTAGCTACGAGGAATTCTGGCAAGAGTGGTGGCAGCCGCGTTTCCCAAACTTGGCGGATGTCACCTGGCCCGGATCCATCCCCTATTTCGCGATCTCCTCGGGCACCACCTCGGGCGCCTCGAAAATAATCCCGGTTTCGTCCGCCATGATGCGCTCCAATGAGCGGGCCGCGACCGAGGTATTGGTCCACCATATTACCCATCGGCTTCGGAGCCGCGTGCTCGGCGGGCGCACCTTCATGGTCGGCGGCTCCGCCGATCTCAAGCAGGAGGCGCCGAATATCTTCAGCGGCGATCTCTCCGGCATCGCGGCCAAACGCACGCCGGCCTGGGCGCGCTGGCTGACCTTCCCGCCGCTCGAGATCGCGCTGATGAACGATTGGGACAAGAAGGTCGATGCCTGCGTCGCGCGCATGGACGCCTCGAATATTCGCGCCATAACAGGAACGCCGAGTTGGCTTCTGGTCATTTTCGACCGCCACGCCGTGACGAGGGGCGTCGCGCCGCGTGCTCGCACGCTCTATCCGAATCTCGAGTTGATCGTTCACGGCGCGGTCAATTTCACACCCTATCGCGACCGCTTCGATGCCTTCCTCGACGGCAGCCACGCCGAGTTGCGCGAGGTTTACCCGGCGAGCGAAGGCTTCATCGCTCTGGCCGACGAGACGCCCAATGACGGACTGAGACTGCTCGCCGACAATGGGCTCTTCTATGAATTCATCCCGGTCGACGAACTTGGCTCGCGGACGGCGCGGCGCCTGTGGCTCGCCGATGTCGAACTGGGCGTGAACTACGCCATCGCGGTGACCAGCAATGCCGGGCTCTGGTCTTATTTGCTGGGTGACACCGTGCGCTTCGTCTCGCTCAAGCCCCCGCGCCTCGTCGTCACGGGACGGACCAGCTACATGATGTCGGCGTTCGGCGAACATCTGATCGAGGAAGAGATCGAGGACGCAATCGCCAGCGCCGCGCGGGGAATCGCCGCCAATGTCACCGATTTTTCCCTCGGCGCGACCTACTCGACACGGCAGGGCGAGCTCGGCGGCCATTTGTTCATCGTTGAATTCAGCGCGCCGGTCGACGCCACGGCATTGGCAATGTTCGCCCGCCTGATCGATCAACGCCTCTCGACGCTGAACGACGATTTTCGCGGTCATCGCGCCGATGGCTTCGCCCTTGCCGCGCCGCGCGTGCAGGTGGTGCCGCCGGGCTTCTTTGCCCACTGGATGAAATCGCGCGGCAAGCTCGGCGGACAGCATAAGGTGCCGCGGATGTTGAGCGACCCCGCGAAGTTCACCGCGCTGCGGCGCTACGCCGATGACTACGCTCTCTAGCCAATTTCGAGCACCACCTTGCCCATTTGCTGCGCCGTGTCGAGATAGGCGATTGCTTCGGCGCCTCGCTCTAGTTTGAAGCGGCGATCGATCACCGGTTTGACCTTGTAGGCCTCGGCGAAGGCCAGCATGTCGCGGTATTCGTCGCGGCTGCCCATGGTCGTGCCAATGATGGACTTCCAGTGCAGGAACATATGCGCCAGATCAACCTCGACCACGCCGGGGCTGGTCGCGCCAAAGGTGATGAGCCGCCCGCCATTGGCGAGACAGCCGATCGCCTGTGTCCAGATCGCCTTGCCAACCGAATCGACGACCAGATCGGCGCCACGCCCGCCGGCGAACTCGCGCACCGCGTTCGCCCAATCTGAATCGCTTGGCAGCGCGAGATCGGCACCGAGCGCCCGCGCGCGCTCGAGCTTGGCCTCGCTACGCGAGGTCACCACGACGCGCGCGCCCGCGCATTTGGCGAAAAGCAACGCCTGAGTCGCGGCACCACCGCCAATGCCAGGGATCACCACGGTCTGACCGGCCTTCAGGCGACCTTCGCTAAACAGCGCGCGATAGGTGGTCAGCCCGACCAAGGAAATCGCCGCGGCGTCATCGAAGCTCATATAGGCCGGTTTCGGCTCAACCTGATCGCACGAGATGACGATGAATTCTGCGAACGTACCGTGATTGGGCGAGCCGAGGATCTTGTAACCGATCCCATATTCGCCCTCGGGAACGTGGCTCTGACTGAGCCATTCCTGGCTCGAATTGATCATGACCGGATCGCCGTGCCGAAAGCCCGCGACGTCGGGGCCAACCGCGTCGATCAGGCCGGCGCCGTCCGAGCCGAGGATGACCGGCGGTTGATCCGCGGTTCGTCGGAGGCTGGTCCAGATGTCGCGGTGATTGAGCGCGGCGGCCTTGAGCTTCACCCGCACGTCGCGCGGCCCTAGCGCTGAAACCGGCATGTCGGCGAGCTTCACGCCCGCCATACCGCTACCCTGATGAACGATCGCCTTCATACTCTTCTCCCTAAAAGATGGCCGGACTTTCACCTAGTGGCCGCGCCACCTTTTCCCGGTCTATAGTAACGCCGGACGGCACTTTGGGAAGCGAAGGATGGAAGGTCAATGGCACGCACACTCTATGAACTTTCGGGCAAGAGCGACCGGCGCTTCAGCCCGTTTTGCTGGCGCACCCGCTTTGCGCTGGCGCATAAGAACTTGACGGTCGACCTCGTGCCGGTGGCTTTCGGCGAAAAAGAGAAGATCGTGTTCAGCGGCCAACAGCTCGTGCCGGTTCTGGTCGATGACGGTGCGACGATCTCGGACTCCTGGAAGATCGCCTGCTATTTGGAAGAGAAATACCCAAGGGCGCCGAGCCTGTTTGGCGGTGCGACCGGTCAGGCCGAGGCCTTGTTCATCAACCATTGGTGCGACAAGTCGGTGCATCCGCCGTTGGTCCAGGCGATCATTTTCGACGTCTTCAACAATTTGCGGGCGGAGGATCAACGCTATTTTCGCGAGACGCGCGAGAAGCGCTTCGGTAAGAGCCTCGAAGCGCTTTACGCCGAGCGAGAAACGCACCTCGCCAATTTTCGGCGGACGCTCGAGCCTGCGCGCGCGGTGATCGGAACGCAGCCATTTCTTGGCGGCGCTGCCCCGAATTACGCGGACTATATTCTGGCCGGCACATTGCAATGGGCGCGCCTCGCGAGTCCGCAAGAAGCACTGGCGACGGATGATACGTTACGCGCCTGGCGCGACCGCGTGTTCGGGCTCTTTGACGGCCTCGCCAACAAGGTTCCGGCCGCGGCCTAGGAGGCAAGGACGTCCAAGCCGTGACCGACACGATGCGCGTCCGCTTCTGGGGCGTTCGCGGCAGTTTCCCGACGCCGAACGCGGCCACGCGGCGCTATGGTGGCAATACGCCTTGCGTCGAGGTGCGCTGCGGCTCGCATCTGATTATCTTCGATGCCGGTACCGGCATTCGCCAGCTCGGTGTCTCGCTGCTCAACGAGGGCGCGCTCGACGCCGATATCATGTTCTCCGAAACCCGCTTCGATCATATGTGCGGTCTGCCCTTCTTCGCGCCCGGCTACAACTCCAAGCACAATTTTCGCGCTTGGGCGGGGCATGATACGACACTCGGCAGCGTGCAGGCCGCACTTACCACCATGATGACCTCGCCGTTGTTTCCAATCCCGCTCAGCTATATCGGCGGGCTCAAGAGCTATCACGACTTCATCGCGGGCGAGAGCTTCGAGCCGAGAGCCGGCATCACCGTGCGGACCGCGTCACTCGATCATCCCTATGGCGCGACCGGCTATCGGGTCGAGCATGGCGGTCGGTCGCTCTGCTACATCAGCGGCACGCAGCACCGGCCTGGCGCGCCAAACAAGGCGATCCTTCGGCTGATCGAAGGCGCCGACGCGGTGATCTACGATTCTTTCTATGCCGATGCCGAATATGCCGCGAACGACGGCGGACACTCGACGTGGGAAGAAGGTGTCAGACTCTGTCGGGCCGCGCGGGCGCGACGGATGATCGCGTTCGAACACAATCCGGCCCATGACGACGCCTACCTCGACGGTGTGCAGCGGGCCATCGGCCAGGCGTTGCCGGGCTCGATCGTCGCGGCCGAAGGCGTCATGCTCGACGTTTAGCAGCCGTCCGACAAGGTTTCGAATACATCGCCGAAGGGCCGGCGACCGTCGATGTGACACCGGTGCCACAGCGCATAGAAGAGCAGGTGCCAGGCCGCGGCTTCGCCCTTGCCTGTCGTGTTGACGCAGAGCGCCTCAACCGCACCCGGCCGGCACAGTGCCGCGATCGCCGGCTGTCGCGCGAGGAGCGGACCGAGCCGTTTGCCATCCGTTGCGATCCACGCGCCCACCGGCACCGTAAAGCCCCGCTTGCGGCCGAACGCCTCGGCCATTGGCGCGTGTTGGTCGAGCCAACGCCGGAGTAAATATTTGCCGCGCCCACGGCGCACCTTGAGCCGACCCGGCAAACGAAACGCGACGGCGGCGATCGCCGGATCGAGGAACGGTGTGCGGCCCTCGATCCCGTGCGCCATCAGGCAGCGGTCGAGCTTGGTCAGAAGATCGTGGGCAAGCCAGTCCGCGCAATCGGCGGCTTGGGCTTGTTGCAGAACGTCCCACGTGCCGCGCGCGACTTCGGCCTCGGCAAGGGCGAGCCCGGCGCGCCAATCCGCCGGCTCCTCGCGCAGAAGGCCAAGGCCCGCCAATTTGTGCGTGACCCGCATCGGTTTCGGACCGCCACGCCAGAACGGCCTGAGCCGGTCACGGTAGCGACCATAGCCGGCGAACATCTCATCGCCGCCCTCACCCGAAAGCACGACCTTGACGTCGGCCTTGGCGATTTCAGCGAGGCGAAATGTCGGCACCGCGGCATAGTCGGCGATCGGGTCGTCGAGCGCGGCCGCAACGGCCGGAAGCAGGCGCCAGAAATCGGTCGCCGTGAATGCCACGTCGACATGCTCAGCCTTGAACGCGCGCGCGATCAGGCGCGCCCGTTCGCGCTCATCGTGCACGCCGGCGCCCGGAAAGCCGATCGTATAGGCGCGTACCGGGCGTTGATTGAGCCGCGCCATGGCGGCGAGCAAAACCGAACTGTCAATGCCGCCCGAAAGGAACATGCCATAGGGCACGTCGGCGCGCTGATGAACCTCGATGCTGTCATTCAGCGCCGTGTCGAGCCGCGCCAACGCCGTCGCCTCGTCGATCATCTCGGGCCCACCGAGCGGTAGGGCCATACGACGGCGGCGCTCGACGATGCGGCCGCGCTCGACCACGATCAGCTCGCCCGGCAATACGCGCTGGATGCCGCAAAAAATCGTCGCCCGGCCGGTCGTGAATTGAAACGCCAGCAACTCGTCGCGCGGGCTCGGATTGAGCCGTGCCGGCACGATACCGGCCGCGATAAGCGCTTGCGGTTCGGAGGCGAAGTAGAAGCCGACCGGGGTTTCGGCATAATAGAGCGGCTTGATACCAAAGGGATCGCGCGCGAGCACGAGCCGGCCGCGCGCATTGTCGAGCAGCGCGATCGCGTACATGCCACGCAGCCGCTCGACGAAGCCGAGCCCGAGCCGAGCATAGAGCCTGAGCGGCACCTCGCAGTCGGAGTTGGTGCGGAATTGGGCTTCGCCCAGTTCGTGACGCAATTCGACATAGTTGTAAATCTCGGCGTTGGCGATCAACGCGTGACCCGCGTCATCGAACAGCGGCTGTGCCCCGGTTGCCAGATCGATGATCGACAAGCGGTCGTGGATCAAGCCGGTCGCTCCCTCGACATGGCGACCGCGGCCATCGGGGCCACGATGGGCAAGCGCGTCGGCCAGCCGGTCGAGGATCGCCGCTTCGGGCGGCGACCCGTTCGCGGTCATCAGTCCGGCGATGCCGCACATGGCGTCCCGACGCGCTCGAAGAAACGGCAATATTGCTCGACCACGGCCGCTTCGGTGAAGCGCGCCTCATAGGCGAGGCGACCAGCCTCGCGCAACCGAGCCGCAAGCATTGGCGTATCGAAGACAACGCGAAGCGAGCCGGCGAGCGCTTCGTCGTCCTCGATCGGCACGATGAGCCCCGTCTCGCCCGAGGCGATCAGCGCGGCGGGACCGACGCTCGCCGCCGCGACCACAGGCGCGCGATGGGCCCACGCTTCGATCACCACATTGCCGAGCGGCTCGACGCGGGACGGGCAAGCGAACGCGTCGCACGCGGCGAACAGCGCGCCTATATCCGAGCGCCAGCCGAGCCAGCGCAGCCGAGCGTTGATGCCAA
The DNA here is from genome assembly GCA_945892755.1 of Rhizobium sp. Q54. Lineage (GTDB taxonomy): Bacteria > Pseudomonadota > Alphaproteobacteria > UBA828 > UBA828 > SHWC01. The sequence continues at coordinate 6,151 of CAMDDO010000061.1, forward strand.
GCTGACCGGCCAGCGTTTCGAGCCGGGCGCGCTCGGGCCCCTCGCCGGCGAGCCACAACACGACATCCGGCAGTCGCGCGAGGGCGCGCAGCAGGACATCGAACGCCTTGTTGCGATGCAGTCGGCCGAGCGCAAGCACGACGCGCGCATCGTCGGATGTATCGAGCGCCGCGCGCCCGACCGCCGGGCTGGGCATCGCGTCGACGAAATTAGGCAAATAGTGCGTGCGCTCCGCCGGCCAACCTTCGGCCTGGAAGTGGCGGACCAGATCGGCGGTGTTGCCAGCCAGATGATCGCAGTGCCGATAATATTTGAGATCATAGTAGCCGCCGAGCCTTGCGACATGGACAAAGCGGCGACGCTCGGTCTTGCGCGGACAGAAGCGCGTAGCACGATTCATCCAGGTCATCACGACCTGCGGTCCAAAGCCGTCGATTTGATGAGCGAAGTGGCGTCGCGTATTGACGTCAAGCGCGCCGCCGAAGCCCAGTGCGACCGTCGGCACACCGAAAGCGGATAGCTCGTCCGTCCACGAGCGCCCGCGCCGAACCAGCGCTTTTTGCTCAACGCCCGCGCGCGCCAAGGCGCCGACCAGACGCACGAAAAAGGCCTCCGCGCCACCATGCTCGCCACCGGCAATCGCCTGCATCACGCGAAGCTTGCTTGGGTGCGCCTTAAGAGTCATGCGCTTGCTCGCGCGGCCTCTCGCGCTCCGCCTCAACGATGAGCTGCGAGACCAGGGGATAAAGCGCCGCCATGAGGGCCAGCATGAAGCCCATGCGGCCCTCGCGATAGCCCTTGCGGAAAACATAGCATTTGACGAAGCGCGAGAGGGAACTGCGCAGCGTGAAGACAAGCGGCGGCAATGGCTCGCCCTTCGCCTTCAGATCGGCGGCGCGCGCCAGGCTGTAACGGCGCAGGCGATCGATCATCTCGCCGACATCGCGGTCGACATAGTGAGTCATCGCGGCTTTCAGACGCCCCCTCTGACCGTCGAGTTTAACCGAGGGATGCACGCGCTCGGCGCCCCAGCGCTTCGCGCCCTTGCTGAACAGCCGCGCCGCCGAAAGCACGCCAAAAGAGGCGCCCCAGCCATGGCGCACCAGTCGCGTCCCAACATAGTTGTCGAACGGTACCTGAAAATACCCCGGGCTCGCCCGCGCGATTGTCGCCCTGACCTCGCGGGCCAGGGCCTCAGGCACGCGCTCGTCGGCATCGACCTCGAGAATCCAATCACCAGTACAGGCGTCCGCGCCGGCCCGCCGGCGTTCGCCTTCGATCGGCCAAGCACCTTCAAGGACGCGTGCCCCCACGCGCTCCGCAATAGCGCGCGAACCGTCCGTCGTTCGATCGAGCACCACGACGATCTGGTCGGCGAAGGCGAGCGTCGCCAGGCAATCGGCAAGTTGCGCCTCCTCGTTGCGCGCGACGACAAGCGCGCTGAGACGCGGCGCGCTCATGCCGCTTCCGGGTGGGCCCTGGCCCAAAGGGCACGCGCCGCCGATTCGACGGTGTCCACCGCCAAGCCGCGCATCAGCGTATCGGTCGTGCGATGATCATAGCCAGGCCTGCCGATGAGCGCGTCGTAGCTTTCGGGCGTTCGAACGACGGCGGTCAAGGTGCCGAACGGCGCGTAATGCGCCTCGCGGCTCGGGCCGAACAGGCCGAGGGTGGGCACGCCGGCAGCGGCGGCGATGTGCATCAGCCCTGAATCATTACCGACAAAAAAAGCGCAGCGCTTGAGCACGGCGTAGCTCGTCAGGAGATCGATCCGTCCGATCAGATCGAGGCGCCGCGCCTCTTCAATCGCCTCAAGCAGCGCTCGGGCGCCGACGCGCTCCGCCGACGCGCCAAGCACGGCGATGCGCGCGCCAGCCAGCGGGCCGCGTTCGCCGGTCAGGCGGACAATGAGTGCGATGAAATTCTCGATCGGCCATTCCTTGCCGCGCCAATTGGCCGTTGGACCAAGCGCGAGAATTGGCAGGCCGGCAGGCACGAGCCGCGCCGCTTCCGCTTCGTGACGCGACGCGCTCCAAAGCCTGGGCGCCGGCGCAGGGCTCAAGCCCGCCGCCGCGCCGATCTGCACGACCCGATGAACCGGTCGTGCATTGCCACGAAACACCACACGGGCGCGATGCGGCACACAATAGGCCAGGGCCGAGCCGCGCAAATCGACGATCAGATCCCACACTCGACCGAAGGCGGCGCACCACAACGTCCACCAGTGCAGGCCGAACCGCCGCTTGGTGAGAACGATGATCCGCTCGAGCCCCGGTACCGCTTCGAACAGCGGCGCCGCCGCGACGCCACAGGCAATGGTCACCCTTGCGCCGGGATTACGATCGATCAGGTGAGAGAGAAGGCCGGTTGAGAGAACCGCGTCGCCGATGCGCGTCGAGGTAATGAACAACAGCCTCATCGAAACGCGAACTCGAACTCGCCCGCGACCGTGTCCCAAGAGCGCGAGCGCGCATTGCTGCGCGCCTCCGTGCTTGCCTTATCGAATGCCGCCTCGTCGGTCATCAGACGGATCGCATGCTCGGCGAACTCGACGTCGTTGACGCCAAGGAAGCCCGACTCGCCGACGTCAATTTGCTCTTCGACCGCGCCGAGCGGGCGGCCGACCGCGGGCACGCCAACCGCCTGCGATTCGAGCAAGGTCGAACACAGGAGATCGTGCTCCGACCCGGGATAGAGATGGACCCGCGCGCGGCGATAATTCTGCACCATGTCGACGTCGCCGCCCGGCGATTTGATCACCACGCCTGACGAAGCGGCCGCCTTCACTTGCGCATAGACTTCTTTGAGCTCATCGGGAAGGGTCGCGCTGCCGACCTCGGCCTTGCGAAACGTCGCCGAATAAAGGTGAAGCTCGGCATCCGCCACGCGCGGCTTGATCCGCGTGATCCAAGTGTTGATCAGCCAATCGATACCGTGCTTGGGGTGCGAGGTCACGATCGCGACAGGCGCGCGGCCTTTCGCTTCCATGGGTCCGGCGTTACGGTATTCATCGCGCACCGCCAAGGGCACCGTGAAGGTCTTGACCTTGTCGTTGGCTTTGTAGGTCTTGCGCTGCGCCTCACCGGAAAACACCAGGCGCGCGTTGGTACGGAGCAGCATATCGGTCGCGGCCTGCGTACCGAGATATGCCGCATTGCCGGAGACCCAAAGCACGCGCCCCCCGACCGCGCGCGTAAACTCGAGCAGCGCCGGCTTGCGGTAGGCGATCAGCACCTCGGTGATCGGCGGCTTGCGACCTTCCCAATTCACCCAGCTGACATTGTCGATGCCCATGGAATGTGGCGCCCGGTTGAACGCACGGACGACGTGTCCGCGCCGGGCCAGGGCGGCCGGCAGCGAGGCGAACGCCTTCTCCGCGCCGCCGAGCGGTTGGTAGGCGGGCGTCGAACCGTTAAAGGGGATGGAATCGTCGACCAGAGTAACCAGCATGTGCCGCTTATAGACCGGCCAGAGCGCGCTTGCCAAGCCTGGGAGGCGTCCGAACGGCTTGTCAGGGCCCGAGCCGCGCTCTAGTCATAGCGTGGCATGAGGCAAGAAAACGGATGACCGAAGCGGCACGCTACGTTCCCCTGCCGGCACGCGGCCTGATCGCCGTGGCCGGGGAAGAGGCGCGCGCCTTTCTGCAGGGCTTGATCACGAACGACATCGAAAAGGCCAATGCCAGTCAGGCCATTTATGCGGCCTTACTCAGCCCGCAGGGCAAGTTTCTGCACGATTTCATCATCGCGGCGCACGGCGATGCCCTCCTGCTCGATTGCGAGAAAGTCAGGCTCGGCGACCTTGGCCGTCGGCTCGCCGCCTACAAGCTACGCGCAAAAATAAGCCTCGCCGACGCCACCGACGACTACGTCATCGCGGCGGTTCTCGGCCCGGCTTCGGCCGACCGCCTCGGTCTATCGGCCGAAGCCGGCGCAGCCGTGGTGTTCGGCGGCGGTGTCGTATTCCGCGACCCGCGCAATGCCGCGCTGGGGGGACGCGCCATACTGCCCGCCGCGGTGGGCTTCGCGCCGCTCGAGGCGGCCGGGCTGAGCGCCGCTCCGTTCGAGGCCTACGAGCGTTTACGGCTCTCGCTCGGCGTGCCGGACGGCAGTCGCGACATGACCATCGACAAGGCGACGCTCCTCGAGAACAATTTCGAGGCACTGAACGGCGTGGATTTTTCGAAGGGCTGTTATGTCGGTCAGGAGCTGACCGCACGGACCAAATATCGCGGCCTGGTCAAGCGCCGGCTCATGCCGGTGCGGGCCGAAGGCCCATTGCCGCCGCCCGGGACGGTTCTCATGCAGGATGGCAAGGAGGCCGGCGAGATGAAGAGCGGGCTCGGCGACCTTGGACTTGCCCTGATCCGGCTCGATCGGATGGAAGCGGCGTCCGAGACACCTTTCATGGCCGATGGGGTCAGACTCCGACCGCTCGGCGAAAGCGCCGGACGGTGAGCACCGCAGCGCTCCCCAAGATCGGACGCGAGCGCTACAAGAGGGAATTGCGCGCGCTGCAGATCGAGCTGGTCAAGTTCCAGCGCGACGTGATCGCCGACAACAAGCGCGTGCTGATCATCATCGAGGGCCGCGACGCCGCCGGCAAGGACGGCAGACTGGCGCGGCCCGATCGCGCTGTGGTGTTTCCCTATGAGGCCGCCGCCCATCAGCAGGGCCTGATCGCGCCCTAATCCTTCTCCTCGCGCTCGGCGAGCGCGGCCTGGGCGGCGGCGAGGCGCGCGACCGGCACGCGATAGGGCGAGCACGATACATAGTCGAGCCCGACGCGATGGAAAAACCGGATCGAGGCCGGATCGCCGCCATGCTCGCCGCAAATGCCGAGCTTGAGCGCCGGCTGCGCCGCACGGCCGCGCTCGCAAGCGATCTTGATCAGCTCGCCAACGCCCTCGACATCGAGCGAGGCGAACGGGTCATGCGCGAAGATGCCGGCGCGCTCATAGGCGTCGAGGAAGCTCGCCGCATCGTCGCGCGAGAGCCCGAGCGTCGTCTGGGTCAGATCGTTGGTGCCAAAGCTGAAGAAGGCCGCCGCGCCGGCGATCTCCCCAGCCCTGAGCGCGGCGCGCGGCAATTCGATCATGGTGCCGACCATGTAGTCGACTTTGGCGCGCGTCGCGCGCGCGACATCGGCCGCCACCTTGTCAACCAAGTCCTTCAAAATATCGAGCTCACGGCGCGTCGCGACCAGCGGAATCATGATCTCGGGCGCGACCGTTTCGCCGCGCTCGGCACCAACCGCGACCGCCGCCTCGAAAATCGCACGCGCCTGCATCTCGTAGATCTCAGGATATGAGATGCCGAGTCGACAGCCGCGATGACCGAGCATCGGATTGCTCTCGTGCAACTGCGCGACACGCGCCCGCAATACCTCGAAGCGCACGCCGGTCGCCTTGGCGACCTCGGCGATTTCCTCGTCCGTGTTCGGCAGGAACTCGTGCAACGGCGGATCGAGTAGGCGGATGGTCACCGGCAGCCCGGCCATGATGCGGAACAGCGCGACGAAATCCTCGCGCTGCATGGGCAGGAGCTTGGCGAGCGCCGTCTCCCGGCCCTTCCGGTTGCTGGCCAGAATCATCTCGCGCATCGCGACGATGCGTTCGGCATCGAAAAACATGTGCTCGGTGCGGCAAAGCCCGATGCCCTCGGCGCCGAAGCCGCGCGCGACCTGCGCGTCGGTCGGCGTTTCGGCATTGGCGCGAACCTTGAGGCGCCGGATGCGGTCGGCCCAGCCCATCAGCGTGATGAAATCGTCGCCGAGCGTGGGCTCGACCGTCGGCACCGCGCCCTTGATCACCTCGCCGCGCGAACCATCGATCGTGATCACGTCGCCCGCGTTGATGACGATTCCGGCAACCGTGAAGCGCCTCTTGTCCTCTTCAATGCGGATTTCGCTCGCCCCGGTAATGCAGGGCCGGCCCATGCCGCGCGCGACCACCGCCGCGTGGCTGGTCATGCCGCCGCGGCTGGTGAGAATACCCTTCGCCGCGTGCATGCCGTGAATGTCTTCGGGGCTGGTTTCAGCGCGCACCAAGATCACGGCTTCGCCCTTGGCGGCGATGTCATAGGCTTCATCGGCCGAAAGCGCGACGCGGCCGACCGCCGCGCCAGGCGAAGCCGGCAGGCCGCGCGCGATCAGCTCGCGTGGCGCGCCTGGGTCGAGCGCCGGATGCAGCAATTGCTCGAGCGCCTGCGGATCGATGCGGCGTACCGCCTCGGCCTCGACGATCAGCCCCTCGCCCACCATGTCGGCCGCGATCCGGAGCGCGGCACGCGCCGTGCGCTTGCCCGTGCGGGTCTGGAGCAGCCAGAGCTTGCCCTTCTGCACGGTGAATTCGATATCCTGCATGTCGCGATAATGGCCTTCGAGCCGCGTGAACACGGCCTCGAGCTCGCGAAAGGTCGCCGGCATGGCACGCTCGAGCGAGGCGCCGGTGCCGCGATTGGCCTTGCGGGCGGCCTCGGTCAAGGGCTGCGGCGTGCGGATGCCCGCGACCACGTCCTCACCTTGCGCGTTGACCAAATATTCGCCGTAGATCGCGTTCTCTCCGGTCGAAGGATCGCGCGTGAAGGCGACGCCGGTCGCGCAATCGCCGCCCATATTGCCGAACACCATGGCCTGGACATTGACCGCGGTGCCCCAGGAATCCGGAATCGCATGCAGCTTGCGGTAGGTGATGGCGCGCGTGTTCATCCAGGAAGCGAGCACCGCGCGGATCGCGCCCCAAAGCTGCTCTTTTACGTCCTGCGGAAACGGCGCGCCGAGCCGCTCGCGTACCATGCGCTTATAGGCTTCGATCAAGAGGCGCCAATCCTCGGCGGCCATGTCGGTGTCGAGGACATAGCCCTTGTCCTCCTTATGGCGCTCGAGCAAATCCTCGAATGCCTCGTGCTCGACGCCGAGCACGACATCGCCATACATCTGGATGAAGCGGCGATAGCTGTCATAGGCGAAGCGCGCATCTTGGCTGCGCCGCGCCAAGCCTTCGACCGTCTCGTCATTGAGCCCGAGATTGAGCACGGTATCCATCATGCCCGGCATCGAAGCCCGCGCGCCCGAGCGGACGGAGACGAGCAGCACGTTTTCCGCACTGCCGAAGCGTGCCCCCGCAACCCGCTCGATATGCGCGATGCCGGCATCAACCTCGGCCTCGAGGCCCGCCGGCAGGGCCTTGGCCGAGCCGTAATAGGCGGTGCACACCTCGGTCGTGATCGTGAAGCCCGGCGGCACCGGCAAGCCAAGGCTCGCCATCTCGGCCAGGTTCGCGCCCTTGCCGCCGAGCAAATTGCGGAGCGCCGCCGAGCCCTCCGCCGCGCCGTCGCCGAAGCTATAGACCCATTTCGACATGACTGCGCCTGATGGCCGAATCATCAGCCTTCGAGCTTCGAAAAATCAGCTACCGCATCGATTTTCGCGCGGATCGTTTGCATAAATTTAAGACGATTGTCGCGCAGCATAGGATCGTCGGCATTGACCGTGACTTTGTCGAAGAAGTTGTCGACCGGGCGGCGCAGCCCTGCAAGGTCCTGCAAATAGCCGTCGAACACGCTGGCTTCGACCGTGCCAAGATCGACCGATCGGACAAGCGCCAGCGCATCGAACAGCGCATGTTCCTCGCCGGCTTCGAAGCGCCCGCGATCGACCGGGCCACCATTCGATTTCCAGCCCTTCTTTTCCTCGGCGCGCACGATGTTGCTGGCGCGACGATAGGCGACCAATAGATTCGCGCCGTCGTCCGATTTGAGGAACGCGGCGAGCCGATCGGCCTTCGCCGTCAAGCGGAACAGATCGTCCTCGACCCGATCGGCGAAGACGGCATTGATCAGGTCGTGGCCAATGCCCTCGTCGCGCAGATAGACCTTCAAGCGATCGGCGAAAAACGCCAAAAGCTGGTCGAGCACCGGCTTGAGAGCGCCGCCGTTCTCGTCCGTTTCGCTCGCATCGTCGAGCCGCTGCGTCCGCTCGCGATCGCCTTTCGCGCCCTCGCGGGCCAAGGCGACGGCTCGCTTCTTCATTCCCGCCTCCTGCAGGCGGAGCGCCTGTTCGAAGGCGAAGAGCAAGGGCAGGCGCAGGCGGTTCTCAAGGATCAGCCGGATGATTCCGAGCCCCGCTCGGCGCAGCGCAAAAGGGTCCTTGGAGCCGGTCGGCGTCTCGCCAATCAAAAAGAACCCGGCGAGCGTGTCGATCTTGTCGGCTAGCGAAACCGCGACACTGGTCGGCTTGCGCGGGCACCGGTCGGACGGCCCGAGCGGCGAGTAGTGTTCGGCGATGGCCTGCGCGACCGCACCGCTCTCGCCGTCATGTCGCGCATAATAGGCGCCCATGATGCCTTGCAGTTCAGGGAATTCACCGACCATGTTGGTCACCAGATCGGTCTTGCAGCGGAGCACCGCGCGGTGGGCACGCTTGAGCTTGGCCGCCGGGATGTAGCGGACGAGCGTATCGACCAGCTTGTGCATGCGGTCGACCTTCTCATAGACCGTGCCGAGCTTGGCGTGGAACACGATCTGCTTGAGCCGCGGTACGCGGCTCTTCAGCGTGTGCGCGCGGTCCTGATCCCAGAAGAACTTGGCGTCTGAAAGCCGCGCCCGCAGGACCCGTTCGTTGCCCGCGACGATCGCCGCGCCACCGTCTTCGGTGATCATGTTCGAGACCAGCGCGAAGCGCGGCGCGAGCGCGCCGTCGGCCTTTTCGAGCGCGAAGTATTTCTGGTGCGTGCGCATCGCGGTGGTCAACACCTCCGGCGGCACACCCATGAAGGCTTCGTCAATCTTGCCCATGAGCACGGACGGGCGCTCGACAAGGCCGGCATTTTCGGCGATCAGCGCCTCATCCGGCTTGACGCGCAGGCCTTCGGCCGCGGCCAGCCGTTCGAGCTCTTTGCGGATCGCGCCAGCGCGCATTTCGGAGTCAAGCTCGACCTGCGCGATCTTGAGCTTCGCCCTGTAGTCGGCAACGCCGGTCACCGAAAAGCGATCGGGAGCCAAATGGCGATGACCGCAAGTCGACGCGCCCGCCGTCAGATGCGCGAACTGGAATGGCACCACGCGATCGCCGAACAAGCAGAGGATCGAATGTACGGGTCGCACCCAGCGCAGCCTGTGCCGGCCCCAACGCATCGATTTGGGCCACAGCAGCGCATCAAGCGCATCGGGCAGCAATCCAGCCAACGCTTCGTCGGCCGCCCGCCCCTTTTCATGACTGACCGCGTAATAAAAGACGCCCTTGCCGGTCTCGCGCTGCTCGCACTGTTCGATCCGGTCGAGCCCCGCCGCGCGCAGAAAACCTTCGACGGCCTGCGGCGGCGAGCCGACGCGCGGGCCCTTCTTCTCGACCGTGATGCCGGGTTGCGCCGTGGGCAGGCCGGACACGATCAAGGCGAGGCGACGCGGTGTGACATAGGCGCGCGCCGAATCAAAGGCGAGGCGCGCGGCATCCAAGCGTTCGGTCACCAGGCGCTTCAGATCATCGGCGGCGCGCGCTTGCATGCGCGCCGGAATCTCCTCGGAGAAAATCTCGAGAAGCAGCTTCGCCACCGCTCAGATCCCCCCGCCTTGGGTAGCGAGCCAAACTTCGCAGCAGCCCTTGGCGAGCGCGCGCACGCGCCCGATATAGGCCGCGCGCTCCGCGACACTGATCACGCCCCGCGCATCCAGTAAATTGAACCGATGGCTCGCCTTCATGCACTGGTCGTAGGCGGGCAACGCCAGCTGCAGCGCCAAGAGCGCCTGGCACTCGTCTTCCGCGTCCTTGAAGTGGCGGAACAGCTTGGCGGTATCGGCGTGCTCGAAATTGAAGGCCGAGAATTCGCGCTCGCTCTGCAAATAGACATCGCCGTACTTGACCGCGCCCTCACCCTTGACGCCGTTCCAATCGAGGTCATAGACCCGGTCGACGCCCTGCACGTACATGGCGAGGCGCTCAAGCCCATAAGTGATTTCGGCGGACACGGGGTCGCAATCGAAGCCGCCGACCTGCTGGAAATAGGTGAACTGGGTCACCTCCATGCCGTCGCACCAGACCTCCCAGCCGAGTCCCCAGGCGCCGAGCGTCGGGCTCTCCCAATCGTCCTCGACGAAGCGAATGTCATGGTCCTTGGTGTGGACGCCAAGCCGTTCGAGGCTTTTGAGGTAGAGCTCCAGCACGTCGGGCGGCGAAGGCTTCAGGATCGCCTGAAACTGGTAATAGTGTTGCAGCCGGTTCGGGTTCTCGCCATAGCGGCCGTCTTTGGGCCGGCGCGAGGGCTGCACATAGGCGGCGCGCCACGGCATCGGCCCAAGGCTGCGCAAGGTCGTCGCGGGGTGGAACGTGCCGGCGCCAACTTCCATGTCATAGGGTTGCAGAATGACGCAGCCTTGCTCGGCCCAGAAGCTCTGAAGCGTAAGGATGAGCGACTGGAACGAGCTGCCGCGGGACGGCGGAGCAGCCATGAGTTGACCGTCTTCTTCGGTTGAAAAGGCGGCGCAACCCTATGCGCGGCCGGCTTTCCCGGTCAACGCGCTTGTTGACCGGATCGATACAATATGGGGGGCACGGTCAAGCCTTGTCGCGGCAGGCATGATCCTTGATCGAGCGCACGAAGGTGCCGCAACGCGGGCACTCGACCATGTCCTCGGCCTTGAAGACTCGGCGAGCCCAGCCAAAGCGCCCGCCCGGGTCACGCGACCGCGCGCCGCGCGCCGCGCCGGGCGGCGGCGGCTGGGCTTTGACCCGTTTGATGTACTTGAAGGCAAAAAAGACGGCCACGATAACCGCGACCAGAACGATCAGCTTAACCACGTTGCGCTCGGAGGCCCGTCAAAGCGGTTGGCACAGCCTCATTCTTGCGCCTGACCGTTCCCTTCTTTGGCCTTCGCCTCATTGTTGGCCTTGATCCGCGTTATCGCCTTGAAGCCGAACCAGACGACCGCAAGCACCACGACCAGAATCAGAATTTTCGGCAGACTGAACATTCATTCCTCCCTGGCGACCGGCACCCTGCTGGTCCGTTGCCGCCGGTGGCCCCTCCGCGACGATCGAGCGCTATTGTCGGGTCGCCCAACCGGGTGGTCAAGGACAATGACGCCTCAAAGACCGTAGCGCCCCCACCAAACGCGGGCCTCGAGCGCGCCCAGTGCCCCTTCGATCAGGCCGTGCCCAAGGTTGTCCTCACTGCGCCCGCCGGGCAGGCCAAGGCGGCGCCGGAACCAGTTCTCGCGCCGGCCCATGAGACGCAGCCTGACGCGCTTGCCGAAGCGGTCCCGCATGACGCCCCGGAGTTCGCCAATACCGTCCGCCAGCCCGAGCTCGACCGCGCGGCGCCCAACCCAGAACTCGCCACTGAACAATTCATCGTCCGGCGCCTTCAGGCGGCGGCCACGGCGCGCGCGTACCATCTCTTTGAAGTTGGCATGAATTTCGGCCTGCACGGCACCCAGTCGCTCGATATCCTCCGGTCGTTCCGGGCGAAACGGGTCGAGCAGGGATTTGCGCTCGCCGGCGGTATGCACGCGCCGCTCAATGCCAAGCTTTTGCAGGGCGTCGGAAAAGCCGAAGCCAGAATAGATTACGCCGATGCTGCCGACGATCGAGTTCGCGTTGACCCAGATTTCGTCGCCGGCAAGCGCGAGCCAATAGCCCCCGGAGGCCCCAACGTCCTCGACAAAGGCAAGTACCGGAACCTGCCTTTCCTCGGCCAGGGCACGGATTCGCCCCATGATCAGCGCGGACTGCGCCGCCGAACCACCGGGCGAGTTGATGGCCAGCGCGACCGCTTTGAGATCTGCCAGGGCGAAGGCGCGTTCGATCGTCTCGGCGAGCCCTGCAAGACTGAGCCCCGACCTGAGCGGCATGGGGGCGCCGATCACACCTGTCAGGCGGATCATCGCCACCACCGGCGGCGGTTCTCGTAGGGTCAGGCGCGCTAGGAGCCGCTCGAACAGCATCGGCTCAACCCTTGACATCCAGCACGAGCGCGCCGGCGTGGCGCAGCACGGTCTCCGCTGCATCCGTGTACTTGCCGTCAGCGTCGTGCACGATCAGACCGCCGAGCAGCCGAAGCGGCGCCCGCGAGCCGACCCGCGCCTGCACGATGACACGCTTCGCCACCACGTCCGGCGCGTAGGCCGGGTCGCGCGGCCAGATCGGATAAACCACCAGACCCCCGGTCCGCTCGGAAAGCCCCGCGAGGATTTCGGGCAGGCGGTCGGCGCGATGGATGACTGTGACCGTGCCGCCGCTTTTCACCATGGTGAGGCAGAACACCAGCCAGTCGGCGAGCTTCGCCTCGCCTTCGACATTCGACGCCGCCTTGATCGCGTTGGGTGACGGACTGCCGCGTTCGGCCTCCTGATAGGGCGGGTTCGCGAAAACGTGATCGAAGCTGCGCGGCCCGAGCTTGGGCGGCGGGCGCTTGAGATCGCCGAACAGCATGTCGACGCGATCGTCGAAAGCGTTATCGACCACATTTTCCGCGGCCAGCCGTGCCAGCTCGCGTTGCATCTCGAGCCCGACCACGCGCACGCCGGGCACGCGCGCGGCGAGGCACAACGCGCCAGCCCCGACCCCGGCGCCGACATCGAGCACGGTCTCCCCGTCAAGCGCAGGCACCGCGGCCGAAAGCAGCAGCGGGTCGATCGCGACGCGGTAGCCAACCGCCGGCTGGCGCAGCCGCACGCGCCCGCCGAGCAGGGCGCCCGTGCTGGCGCCGATCGCGGGCTCAGCCATCAAGCTCTCCAAATTCGGCAAGAAGCCGACGCGCCGGGGCTTCGTCTTCGTCCGCGACCATGAGGCGGCGCGGAATAGCCGTCGCGCTACCCTCGAGCACGCTGGTGTGCGAATCGAGCACGACGGCCGCGATTCCGCGGTCCTCGAGCACGGCCAGCAGCCATGACAATCGCACCGGATCGTTCAGACGCAGGAGTTCGACCATCCGCCCTCTGGGCGCGCGCGGCAAAGCGCAGTTAACGATAGGCGATGCCGGTGCTAGAGTGCCGACGCGGCAGGCCCATGCTGTGGGGTGAGGCCGCCGGCGTCAAGCGCAAGGGAGTTCGACTGTGGGTTCGGTGGTTCGGCTGGACCAGGGCAAGGTCAAGAAAGGCGCCGCGCGGGACAACCCGATCGAGGTGCTGCACGCGCTCGTGGCCGAAGACCTGCGCGAGGTCAATACGGTCATCGTCGAGCGCATGAAAAGCCCGGTGGTGCTGATCTCCGATCTCGCCGGGCATATCATCGCCTCCGGCGGCAAGCGGCTCCGTCCCATGCTCACCCTCGCCGCCGCCAAGATGTGCGGCTATGCCGGCAAGCGGCACATCAATTTGGCGTCGTGTATCGAGTTCATCCACACCGCGACCCTGCTGCACGACGACGTGGTCGATGACAGCGAGCTCAGGCGCGGCAGCGCAACCGCCAACGCCGTCTGGGGCAACAAGCCGAGCGTCTTGGTTGGCGACTTCTTGTTCAGCCGGGCCTTCCAGCTTTCGGTCGAAGACGGCTCGCTCAAGGTGCTCGACATCCTGGCCTCGACCTCGGCGATCCTCGCCGAGGGCGAGGTCATGCAGCTGATGACATCGAATGACACGTCAACCAGCGAAGCCGCCTATCTCGAGGTGATCACGGCGAAGACCGCGGCGCTGTTCCGCTCGGCCTGCCAGCTCGGTGCAGTGGTCACCGGCCGACCGGCGGGCGAGGAAGAGGCGCTTAAGGCGTTCGGCCTCAATCTCGGCATCCTCTATCAACTGGTCGACGACACGCTGGATTATTCCGGCGCCGCGACCACGCTCGGCAAGAACGCCGGCGACGATTTTCGAGAGGGCAAGATCACGCTGCCCGTCGTGCTCGCCTTCCGGCGCGGCAATGAGGAGGAGCGTGGATTCTGGCGCCGAGTCATGGAAGACGGCGAACAGCGCGAGGGCGATTTCGAACACGCGCTGGCGCTCCTCGACCGCCACGGCGCGCTGGCCGATTGCCACGAGCGGGCCCGCCATTACGGCGCCATGGCGCGCGATGCGCTCGGGCTTTTTCCCGACGGCGCGGAAAAGCGCGCGCTGCTTGGCGTGATCGATTTCTGCATAGAGCGGCAGAGCTAGACCTTCGGGGCTGCGTTGGGGCCGCGCCGAGCCCTTGCCGCTCCCGGAAGCTTCCGGCTTGCCCACCCCTCCTTTGCCCCGCCATTCGGGGCTTGACGGGGCCTGCCTGGCCGGTAATCGTCCGCGCGGATTGCCGGCACGGGCGGCGCACAAAATTCACAGATCGGAGAGGCGGATGTCTCAGCTTCGAGTGGCCGTCGATATCGGCGGCACGTTCACCGATATCTGCATTATGGATGAGAAATCCGGGCAGATACGCACCAACAAGATCGCCTCGACGCCCGATGACCCGATTCGGGGCTGTCTCGCCGGTCTGTCGCAGGCCGAGGTCGACCTCCGCAATGTCAGTCTGTTCTCCCATGGCACGACGGTCGCGACCAACGCACTGATCACGCGGCGCCTGCCGCGCACCGCCATGGTGATGACGACCGGGTTCCGCGATGTCATCGAAGTGCGCCGCGGCACCAAAGAGGATCTGTGGGACACCTATCACGACGTCGCGCCGCCCTATGTGCGACGCCGCGATCGCGTCACGGTGAGCGAACGGATCGACTTCAGGGGCAAGGTGGTCACGCCGCTCGACGAGGCCGAAGCCCTTGAGGTCGCGCGCGTGCTGCGGAAGCGCAAGGTACAGGCCGTGGCGGTCTGCTTCATCAATTCCTATATCAACGGCGCGCACGAGCGTCGCATGAAGGAAATTCTCGAAGCGGAGCTGCCGGGCGTCGAGATCTCGACCTCATCCGAGGTGCTGCCCGAGATTTTCGAGCATGAGCGTTTCTCGACCACCGTGGTCAACGCCATGCTCAATCCGGTCACCGGGCACTATGCCGACCGGCTGGCGGATGAGCTAAAGCAGCGCGGCTACAAGAGCGACCTGTTGTTGCTCCACAGCGGCGGCGGCGTGATCACCGGGCGGACCGCGCGCCAATTCGCCGGCCGCCTTGCCGGTTCGGGCATCGCCGCCGGCGCGATCGCGAGCCGCTATATCGCGACGCTGTGCGGTTATCCCAATTCGATCGGCCTCGACATGGGCGGCACCTCGACCGACGTCTCGCTCGCCTGGGAAGGCCAGAACCGCGTCACCAAGGACTGGTTCATCCAATATGGCTACCCGATCCGGTTCCCGAGCATCGAGGTGCTCACGATCGGGGCCGGCGGCGGTTCGCTCGCCTATATCGACGAGGCGGGGAGCTTGCGCAACGGTCCGCAATCGGCCGGCGCCGATCCGGGCCCTGCCTGTTATGGCCGTGGCGGCACGGTGCCGACCAATACCGATGCCAATATTTTTCTGGGGCGGCTCGGCGGCGGCCTGGTCGGCGGCGGGCTCAAGCTCGACCGTTCGCTGGCCGAAGCCGCGGTGCGCGATGCCATCGCGAAGCCGCTCAAGATGGACACGGCGGAGGCCGCCAAGGCGATCCTCTCCGTCGCCAACGCCAACATGGCCGGCGCGGTACGGCTGATTTCGATCAGCCGGGGCTACGACCCGCGCGATTTCGCGCTGGTCGCGTTCGGTGGCGCAGGGCCGTTGCATGGCGTTGCGCTCGCGCGCGAACTCTCGATCCCCACTCTGATCGTGCCGCCCAATCCGGGCATCACCTCGGCCATGGGCTGCCTCTTGGTCGATATCCGTCACGACCTCGCCTTCACTTACATCGCGGCGGCGGACGACGTTGAGCCGAAGACGGTCGAAGCCGAGTTCCGCAAGATGGAGGACGAGGCACGAGAACGGCTCGAGCACGAGGGTGTCAAGCCGAAGAACATGGTACTGACCCGCACCATCGACATGATGTATCGCGGCCAGTGGCGCACGCTCAACGTCCAGGTGCCGGCGCCGTTCACCTCGGTCAAGAAGGCGATCGACGCGTTCCACATCAGCCATGACCGCGAATACAATTTCCGGCGCGACGAGACACCGGTCGATCTGTTTCGGCTCAACCTCTCGGCGATTGGGTTGTCGCCCAAGGCCGAGGTCGCCAAGCAGAAGACCCGGCGTGGCACACCGAAGCCGATCGGCAAGCGGGCCGTCGTATTCGACGAAAAGCCGAAGCCGCTGCAAACCCCGGTTTACGCCCGCCACGACCTGTTCGCCGGCGCGACGATCGAGGGTCCGGCGGTGATCGAGCAGCTCGATTCGACCACGCTGATACCGCCGGGCCTTACCGGCAGGGTCGATCCGTGGTTGAATATCATTATCCAGGTTTCGGAGGCCAAGCGATGAGCACGATTCGCGCGAAAGCTCTCAAGCGGACAAGCGCCAAGGCGAGCAAGAAGCCAGCCAAGGCGGTCAAGGGACGGGCCAAGACGCTCGACCCCGTGACCTTCGAGGTGCTGAAGAATTCCTTCAT
>CAMDDO010000062.1 GCA_945892755.1 Rhizobium sp. Q54
ACTCAAGGATCCGTCGGGCACCGGGCAGGTCTCGGCCAGCCGCGCCGTCATGGCGGATTATCGCATCAGCGACGCCGGCGGCGTGTCACCGATCACTCTCGCCATCGTGCTGGCGACCGCGCTTTTGATGTGGACCTTGGTCAATCGCACCTCCTACGGCATCTTGAGCAATCTCGCCGGACGCAATCCGGTCATGGCGGTGTGGCAGGGCGCGCGCCTGTCGCGCCTTGGGCTCTCGGCATTCCTGATCGCGGGCGGGCTTGCCGGACTTGCTGGCGGGATCGAGCTCTTGGGACCGAACGGCCGCATCGTCAGCCACTTCCAGCCGACCCATGGCTTCACTGCCGTGTTGATCGCGTTCGTCGCCGGATTGTCGGTGATTGGCACCGTCTTCGTGTCGCTCTTCTTCGGCGGACTCGCTTCCGCCAGCCTCTATCTGCCGGTGATCGTCGGCCTGCCGGCGGCGGCGATCGATGTCATCAACGCTTCGATCGCGCTGCTTATCACGGCACGCTCGTGGCCGCGCTTTGGCCGGGTTCGTCGCGCCTTTGAGCGAATGCGACCGAGGGGCGGATCATGATCGATCTGCTCGTCTCCATCCTCCGCGCCGGCACGCCGCTGATCTACGTCACCATGGCGGGCGTGCTCGCGCAGCGCGCGGGGGTCTGGAATCTCGGCCTTGAAGGGCTGATGATCGCCGGCGCGTGCAGCGCCGTGCTCGGCACGGTGTTGACCGGCTCATTGCCGCTCGGCCTTCTGATCGCGGTCGTCGTTTGCGTGCTCGGCTCGGTGCTGCTCTGGGCCGTCATCGAAAAGCTCAAGGCCAATCCGATCATCGCCGGCCTCGGCCTGACCGGGCTCGGGCTCGGCGGCACCAATCTCGCGGTCCAGGTCGTCTATGGCAGCGAGGCCGCGGTTCATTCGACCGTTGGCTTGCCGCGCCTGGGTCCGGACTTCGGGCCGTTCGGCCTGCTCTCCGTGTTGGTCGTCGCCATGCCGGTGGTGGTGATCTTCATGTGGGTTCTGCTGCGCCGCACGCGCTTCGGACTCAAACTTGCCGCGTGCGGCGAGCATCCGTTCGCCGCGCGCAGCGTCGGTGTCGACCCCTCGCGCATGCGCCTGATCGCGCTCAGCATGGGCGGCGTACTGTGCGCGCTCGGCGGCGCCGAGCTCGCCATGGGCACGCTGCAGATCTTCAGTACCAACATGACCGCCGGGCGCGGCTTCATGGGCTTCGCCGCGGTCATCTTCGGCGGCGGCCATCCGCTCGGCGCGACCGGGGCGGCCTTTTTCTTCAGCCTGGTCGAGGCGCTCGGCATCAAGGCGCAGTTGACCTTCGGCGAAGCGGTCTCGCGCGATCTCCTGCTGGCGCTGCCCTATCTCGCGACCGTGCTCGGCGTCTGGATCAGCGGGCGGCTCCGTGGCGGCGCACGCGCGGCTTCGACGTCTCTCGAACTCCGCGATTATTGAAATGAAGACACTGATCCGTGGCGCGATGCTCTTGACCATGGACGGGGCGGATGGCGCGCGGCCGTTCACCGGCGATCTGCTGATCGAGGGCGATCGCATCGCGGCCCTTGGGCCTGCGCTCGGCGCGATCCCGGGCGCCACGATCATCGAGGGGCGCGACCGCCTGGTCATGCCCGGGCTGATCAACGCGCACCTCCATTCGAGCGAGACGTTCTTCAAAGGCCGCTACGAAAAATTGCCGCTCGAACTTTGGATGCTCTACGCCTATCCCTTGATCGGCAATGAGGTGGTCTCCGAGCGCCTGCTCTATTTGCGGAGCCTGATGCTCGCGATGGAATCGCTGAGAGGCGGCGTCACGACGATTTGCGATAATTTCTTCGATCCGCCGATTCATTCGGTCGAGCGGTTGGGCGTGGTGTTCGACGCCTATGAGGCGGCCGGCATCCGCGCCTCGGTCGCGAGCGCGGTGATGAACCTCAATTTGCTCGACACCCTGCCGGGTGCGCGCGATATCCTGCCGCCCGAGGTGCAGAAATCGATCGGCGAATATTCGCCCTTGCGTGTCTCGGACTATGTCGAGTTCTGCAATGCCGCCTTCTCAACGCTCGACGGCCGCGCGGGCCGCCTGCGCTTCATTCTGTCGCCCTCCGGTCCGCAACGTTGCACGCCCGAGCTGATGCTGGCCTGCGATGAACTCGCGCGCGCACACGGCGTGCCGTTTCACATCCACGTGCTCGAGACCAAGACGCAGGCCGTTACCGGAACGCTTCTGCATAACAAGACGCTGATCCGTCACCTGCACGACCTCGGTTTGTTGCACCGGGGCGTCACGATCGCCCATGCGGTCTGGATCACCGATGCCGATATCACCTTGATGGGCGAAGCCGGCTGTACGGTCGTGCACAACACGCTCTCCAATCTGAAGCTCGGCTCGGGCATCGCGCCGATCCGGCGCTTGCTCGATGCCGGCGTTGCCGTCGCGCTCGGCACCGATGGCATGTCGAGCAACGACACGGTGCGGCTGTTCGATGTCATGCGCACCGCCGCGTTGCTCCACAATGTCTCGGGGCCGGACTATTCGAGCTGGCTCGGCGCAACCGATATCTTGAAAGCCGCCACAATCGACGGTGCCAAAAGCATGATGCTCGATGATGTGACCGGCTCGCTCGCGGTTGGGAAGCGCGCGGATCTTCTGATCCTCAAGCTGAATGGCTATGACTTCACGCCGCTTAATGATGTGGCGCGCCAGCTGGTCTATTGCGAAAACGGCGGGTCGATCGAGACCGTGATGGTGAATGGTGCGGTGGTTTGCCACGCTGGGCGCCTGACCAATGTTGACGAGGCGGCCGTCATGGCCGAGATTCGCGAGATCGTGCCGGCCTATTTGGCGCGCCATGCCAAGACCGAAGCACGCAACAGGTTCCTCGAGCCCTATTTCGCTGAAATTCATCGCCGGGCAACCGCTCGGGAGATCAATCTCAACCGCTATGCAGGCCAGACCGGCGCGACGCGATCATGAACGCCCCCAAGGTTTATCTCGCCGGCCCGGACATCTTTCGCGCCGATCCGGTGGCAATCGCAGACCGGCAGAAAGACGTGTGCCTGCGCCACGGCCTGATTCCGCTTCACCCGATGGACAACAACATGGATTTGTCGGGCGATCCGGCCACGTTGCCACTCCGCATTTTTCGCGCCGATCTCGGCCAGATGCTCACGGCCGACGCGATTTGCGCCAACATGAACGAGTTTCTCGGCGCCGACCCCGATTCGGGGACATGCTTCGAGGTTGGCTTCTTCGCCGGCATCAATGCCGCGCTGGGTACGCTCCAGGCCGCTCAACCGCGCAAGCCGATCTACGGCTATATCGACAGCGATGAGCGCTATCTCGCGCGCATCGAACGCTGGCGCGGCAATTTGAAGGATGCCTCGATGTGGCGCCAATGGCGCTTCAGCACCGTCGACATGAGCATCAATCTGATGATGGAAATGGCGATGTCGAGCAGCGGGGCGTTCGTCACGACCGGATTCGAGGATTGTATCGCGAGCATCGCCGCCGATTGGCGCGCGGGCAAGGTGCTGGTGCCCGCGCGCTGAATTCGGCGCTACATCACCGCGCCAACCACCCACGGCGCGAACTCGTTGTCGCCGAAGCCGAGCGCCTCGCTCTTGGAGCGTGTGCCCGACGCCACATCGAGGATACGGGCGAATATCCGCTGCCCCATCTCGCTCACGGGCACGCCGTGGCTCAGGATTTCGCCGCAATTAACGTCCATGTCTTCGTGCATGCGCTGATACATCGGCGTGTTGGTCGCGAGCTTGATCGAAGGCGTCGGCTTGCAGCCATAGACCGAGCCACGACCGGTGGTGAAGCAGAGGACGTTGGCGCCGCTCGCGACCTGACCGGTGGCCGAGACCGGGTCATAGCCAGGCGAATCCATGAAGACGAAGCCCTTGGCCTTGATTGGCTCGGCATATTGATAGACGTCAACCAGATTGGTCGTGCCGCCCTTGGCGGCCGCACCGAGCGATTTCTCGAGAATGGTCGTAAGGCCGCCGGCCTTGTTGCCGGGTGTTGGGTTGTTGTTCATCGCGCCGTCATGGCGCTTGGTGTAATCCTCCCACCAGCGGATGCGCGCGATCAACTTCTCGCCGACCGCGCGGCTCGTCGCGCGCCGCGTCAAAAGATGCTCGGCGCCGTAGATCTCGGGCGTCTCCGAAAGGATCGCCGTGCCGCCATGACGCACCAACTGGTCGACCGCTGCGCCCAGCGCCGGGTTTGCCGTGATGCCCGAATAGCCATCCGAGCCGCCGCACTGGAGCGCAAGTGTCAAATGCTCGGCCGAAACCGGCTCGCGCCGTGCCGCATTGGCAAGCGGCAGCATGGCCCGAATGCGCTTGATGCCGTCGGCGACCGCCGCGCGCGTGCCGCCGGCGTCCTGAATGTTGAAAAACTGGAAGGTCGGCCCCTCGCTCAGGCCGTAGGCATCGAGCAAGAACCGAATTTGATTGGCTTCGCAACCGAGGCCGATCATCAGCACCGCGCCGAAATTGGCATGGCGCAAATAGCCCCACATCGTGCGTTGCAGGATGGCAAAGCCTTCGCCGCTGGTGCCCATGCCGCAGCCCGTGCCATGCGCGAAGGCGACCACGCCGTCGATGTTTGGGAAATCCGCCAACGCCTTGGCGTCGAAGGCCTGCGCCACCATGCGCGCGACGGTCGCTGAGCAATTGACCGAGGTCAGCACGCCGATATAGTTGCGCGTGCCGACCTGGCCGTTGCTCCGTCTATAGCCCATGAAACTGGCACGCTCAGGCACCGGCACATAGTCCGTCGGCTTGGCGTTGGCGCCATAAGCGTAGTCGCGCTCGAACGCGCCCATGGCGCAATTGTGGGTGTGAACGTGCGCGCCGGGCGCGATGGGCGCATTGGCGAAACCGATGATCTGGTCGTATTTGCGTACCGGCTCGCCCGCTTGGATTGCCCGGGTCGCGATCTTGTGTCCGGCAGGCACTTTCTCGCCGCAACGAACGTCTTCCCGCGGCAGATGCAGGCCGGGCTCGAGCGCGTGGCCGGCGACGACCACATTATCGCTGCCGTGCAGGCGGATGCTCGGCGCCGGGGCTGACAAATTCATGGCTCGCTCCTATGACGCTAGAAGCAGCATAGACCAAGCGGCCAAGGATGACGAAGTCTCAAACAGGCCTTGAGCTCGATCCGCCGATCGGGCAGGTAGCGATGAGCACCGTGCGAAGCGAATAGGAGACCGACAATGGGCGACCCGATGATTTCGACCGATGCACGGGCGGTTCTGCCCGAGGATGCCGGCCGTGCGTTTCTGATCGGTCGGGCCTGGGTGCCAGGCAATCCCGGGGGGCCGTCGCCGGTTCTGGTCCGCGACGCGCGTTTGCTCGATTTATCGCGGCTTGCGCCGACCGTCGCGCATCTGCTCAACGACCCCGAGAGGCGCGCCTTGGCCCGCACGGGAGATTGGCCGGTTCTCGGCACGATCGACGCCGCGCTGGCGGCGCCTTCCGGCGCGGCGGAACGGCTGCACTTGCTGGCGCCGGTCGATCTACAGGCGATCAAGGCCTGCGGCGTGACCTTCGCGCGCAGCCTGTTGGAGCGCGTCATCGAGGAGGCAAGCCGGGGTGATGCGGCCGGGGCCGCTAGCCTGCGCGACAACCTCGTGGCCCATATCGGCGTCGATCTGACGAAGATCGTGCCGGGCTCGGAGGCCGCTTCCAGGCTCAAGAGCGAGCTCCAGAAACAGGGCCGCTGGTCGCAATACATGGAGGTCGGCCTGGGGCCGGATGTCGAAGTCTTCACCAAGGCACAAAGCCTTTCGGCGGTCGGCTATGGCGACGAGGTCGGGCTCAATCCGATTTCGTCATGGAACAATCCCGAGCCCGAGGTGGTGCTGATCGTCGATGCGACGGGCGAGACCATCGGCGCGACGCTCGGCAACGACGTCAATTTGCGCGACGTCGAGGGGCGCAGCGCATTGCTGCTCGGCAAGGCCAAGGACAACAACGCGTCCTGCTCGATCGGCCCGTTCATCCGCCTGTTCGATGCCGAGTTCACGCTTGATGACGTGCGCAACGCCAAGCTCCGGCTCGACGTCGAGGGTTGCGATGGCTTCCACCTGACCGGGGCGAGCAGCATGGCCGAGATCAGCCGCGATCCGCTCGAGCTGGTCAGGCAGACCCACAATCGCAGCCATCAATATCCGGATGGGCTGGCGCTGTTCACCGGCACCATGTTCGCGCCGATCGAGGATCGCGGCGCGCCGGGCATGGGATTCACCCACAAACTGGGCGATGTCGTGCGCATCGTTTCGCCCCGGCTCGGCAGGCTCGAGAATACCGTGACCACCAGCGACCGCGCCCGACCCTGGACCTTCGGCCTGACTCAATTGGTCGACAATCTCGCGCGCCGTGGCCTGCTTGGGCCCGAGCGCAATCGCTGAACTACTAATCCACGCGAAGTTTTTTGCCAGACAAAAGAGCCGCAACGGCGCCAGGCCGGCTCAGGCGGCGCCAGCCGGTTTCGATCATGCCGACCACGCCTTGCTTGAAGATCACGATGAAGAAGATCGTGATCGCGCCCATGCCGACCGTGCGCCACTCGGCATAGGTCTTGAGC
This sequence comes from Rhizobium sp. Q54, assembly GCA_945892755.1. Lineage (GTDB taxonomy): Bacteria > Pseudomonadota > Alphaproteobacteria > UBA828 > UBA828 > SHWC01. The sequence goes on from CAMDDO010000062.1 coordinate 6,614, forward strand.
CGGTCATCGACGATCATCATCAGCGCACAGCCCACCAGTGGTCCCCACGGTCGCCCGAGCCCGCCGACCAGCTCGTCCATCAGGAGGAACTTGGGCTCGCTGACCAGGGCACAGGCCATCATGAGGAGCTTGCGCTGGAGCACCGGTAGCTCGCGTGCCGCCACTTGGCCCGCGCTGCCGAGACCGACATAGGCGATCACCTCGTCGCAGCGACGCTTCGAGGCTCGACTAAATTGGAAATACGGAAAGAAGATACTCTTGTAGCCGCAATAGAAGGCACACAGCACGTTCTCATGCACCGTCACGGTATCGAAAGCGGCATTGAGCTGAGAGGTGCGCGAGGCCCGAGATCAGCGCGATCTTGTTATTCCGCAGCCTCCACCGGCCGGTGTCGCGCAAACAGGAAATCATCTTCACTCAGCCCGGGCCGTACCAGAACTCGGCCGGGTCGCTCATGAAAATTCGGAAATAACGCGCGGGATCTTTTGCGAGCCGCTTGTCATGCGGCTTCAGCGTATTGATGCGAATGTACATCACCGACGCGTCGGCGAAGATGTCGTATTCGGCATTGTTCGAGCCGATATTGTGGCCATACATGGGCCAAACAAAAAGACATTTACAGGCTTCGCGCCCTTACTGCACCATCGGGCACGGCAGGGCGCGCTGAACACCGCCGATCTTCACAGGGAGAAAGAGCATGGCAGACAAAGAAATTCTGGTTTGCATGAACACCCATTTCGATTCCGTGTCACTCTGGTTGGGATCGTTCGGCGGCGAGGATTCGCCGTGCGACATCTCGCGCGGTGTGCACGCGGCAAAGCTTGGCGCGCCGCGTTTGCTCGACCTCTATGACAAATATCAGATCAAGGGCACCTGGGACATCACCGGCCACTCGATCGAGAGCTTCCCGAAGGAAGCCGAGATGGTGGTCAAGGCGGGTCACGAAATCGGCCTGCACGGCTATTCGCACGAGAACCCGCTCGCGATGTCGAAGGAGCAGGAATCGGCGGTGCTCGACAAGACCTTCGCGCTCGCCAAGCAGCTCAGCGGCAAGGACCCGAAGGGCTATACGGCACCCTGGTGGGAGCTCAGCAAGAACACGATCGATCTCTTGATCGCCAAGGGCATTGAATACGACCACAGCCTGATGGAAGACGATCACTCGCCCTATTATCTCAGGCGCGACGACAGCTGGACCAAGATCGACTATTCAAAGCCGGCCGACACCTGGATGAAGCCGTGGAAGCCGGGCTCGGCGACCAAGCTGGTCGAAATTCCGTGTAGTTGGTATTTGGACGACGCGCCGCCCGTGATGTTCGTGAAGAAATTCCCGAACAGCCATGGTTGGGTCAGCCCGCGCCATTTGGGCGAGATGTGGCAGGACCAGTTCGACTGGGTCTACCGCAATTATGATTGGGGCATCTTCAACATGTGCCTGCATCCGGATGCCTCGGGCCACCCGCAAATGCTCATGATGCTCGAGCGGCTAATCGATCATATGCGCCACCATGACGGCATTCGCTTCGTGACGCTGAAGCAGATCAGCGACGAATTCAAAAAGCGCAATCCGCAGAAATAAGTCGCGCGATAGCTTGGATCGACGCAAGAGCGGCGCCCTCGACCGGGGGCGCCGTTTTCCCCGCCTCAGGCTGCGGCTGAGCGGTCCGCGTCGCCGCCCGCAAGGCGATTGAACAACGCGAGTGATTCAAGGATACGCGCTTGTGCGAGATCGCGCACGATGAAGACGATGCGCGAGCGGCGATCATCGTCGGGCCAGGCCGCGAGATGGAAGGGCGAATGCACGATATGCTGCACGCCGTTGATCACGACCGGTGTGTCAACGCCCGCCACGTTCAATATGCCTTTGACCCGGAGCACGTCCTGACCATGGGTGTGCAGCAACATGGTGAGCCAGATGCCGAAGACGGTCCAGTCGAGCGGCTTGTCGTAAATTAGACAGAAGGAGTGGATGCGGCTGCCGTGGCGATTGCGATCGAGATGGCCGTCATGCTCATGGTCGGCCAACTCGGCGCGCTCCTCCTCGGCAAGCCAGCGCGCCACTTCTTTGCCTTTGCGGCTCGGATCGTAAAGGTCCGCGCTGAGCAAGGCCTCGACATCGAGCGCGCCGAACTGCGCCACCACGACGTCGGCGGCCATGTTGAGCGCCTTGAGGCGCGCGGTCAGCCGGCTCGTGTCCGCCGGCGCGGCCAGATCGGTCTTGGTCAGAACGAGGCGGTCGGCCACGGTCGCCTGCTTCAGCGCCTCGTCGAAGTCATCGAGTTGGGTAATGCCGTTCACGGCATCGACCGTCGTGATGATGGTGCCGAGCCGGTAATGGTAACGCAGCTGCGTGTCCGACATTAGCGTGTACATGATGGGCGAGGGGTCGGCGAGGCCGGTGGTCTCGACGACGATCCGTTCATAGGCGGGGATGATGCCTTGCACGCGCTTTTCGTCGAGCTCGAGGATCGCCTTCTTCAGATCATCACGAATCGTACAGCAGATGCAGCCGCTCGACAGCAGCACGGTGTCCTTGTCGATCGTTTCGACCAGCTGGTGATCGATGCCGACTTCGCCGAACTCGTTGATCAGCACGGCCGCGTTGCGCAGCGCCGGGTGTTTCAACATGTGATTGAGCAGTGTGGTCTTGCCGCTACCGAGGAAGCCGGTGACGACGAAGATCGGGATGAGTTCGTTGTAGGTCGTCATCACGACGATCCGGCGAGGTCGACCGCGGGCATTTTCCCGCGCAGGAAGTTGAGCAGCTCCGGGTCGAGAGGGTCGGCCGGTTTCTTTGCGATATCTTCGACCGCCAACCAGATTTGCGGCAGATAGGGCACGATCTCGCTCCGGCCCCTAAGACTGCGGACGACGTAGCTCTCCGCCATCCAGTCGTCGATCTTACAGCCGTAGAATTCCAAGATCCGGTTGATCAGGCCGACCCGTTCTTGGCGCGTCAGGCGCCAGTCCCGGCCGCCCGAGACGCGCTCGCTCTCGCCGGCATTGGTGCCGGTCTCGGTCCAATGTGGGATACCGGAAAAAACCGCGCAAAAGCCGCACATCGCGCCGCTTACCTCGTCAGTCTGCTTAGCGAGCTGGCCCGCTCACCATTTCACTATCGTCGGTTCGGCCCGATCGTTCAAGCCGACCTAGGGTGCCGCGCGGTCATCGCATATTGTTTCCGAACCATGACCTGCGCTATGTCAAGGTCGATCAAGACCGGGCTCGCCGGCAATGCGGGGAGCGACGATCAAGGGGGAGAGCGCACATGGCAAAGGCCAAGACAGCCCAGGCCGCACGGCGCGAGAATCTTGCCGTATCCGGCTTGCGCAAGCCGGTCGAGATTTGCGTCGACAAGTGGGGCGTACCGCATATTCGAGCGACGAGCCTGCCTGATCTCTTCTTTGCCCAAGGGTTCAACGCCGCGCGTGACCGGCTATGGCAAATCGACCTCGCGCGGAAGCGCGGGCTCGGCCTGCTCGCCGCGGATTTCGGCCCGGGCTATTTGGCGCAGGATCGCGCCGCGCGTCTCTTCCTCTATGGCGGCGACATGAAAAAGGAGTGGCCGTGCTATGGCGCGGACTCGAAAGAAATCTGCGCGGCCTTCGCCAAAGGCATCAACGCCTATATCGACCTGATCAAGAAACAACCGAAGCGCCTGCCGCCGGAATTCGCCGCACTCGGCACCAAGCCCCAGCACTGGAAAGTCGAGGACGTCGTGCGGATCCGCTCACACGCCTGGATGCGCAATACGCTCTCCGAGATCATTCGCGCTAACGTCATGGCGAATTCCGATCCCGAGACCGATCTATTGCGTCAGAATCTCGAGCCTGCGATCAAACCGAAAGTCGAGGACGGCATCGACCTCAAGGCGATCCCGCTCAAGGTGCTCGATAATTATCGGCTCGCGACCACGCCGGTCGCGTTCAGCCAGGACCGGCTCGGCGCGAGAGTCGAAGAGGCCTGGTCGTGGACCAAGGTGACGCCGCTCGCCGAGGTGATCCGCGATAGCACGCAGGGCTCGAACAATTGGGCGGTCTCCGGCAAGCGCACCAAGACCGGCCGACCGATTCTGGGTAGCGATCCGCATCGATTGCACGCGATTCCCTCGCTCCGTTATCTGGTTCATCTGACTGCGCCGGGCTTCGATGCCATCGGCACGGGCGAGGCGGTCTTCCCCGGCATCATGATCGGCCACAATGGCGATGCGGCATGCGGGCTGACGCTTTTCTTCGGCCCGGACGAGGAAGACGTCTATGTCTACCAGACCGATCCGAGCAACCCGAACCGCTATCGCTACAAGGGCAAATATGAGGCGATGAAAATCGTCAAGGAACGCGTCGCGGTCAAAGGCGCGCCGGATCAAACTCTGACGCTCAAATTCACGCGCCATGGCCCGGTCATTTTTGAGGACGCCGAACGGAATCTTGCCTATGCCGTGCGGACGCTGTGGACCGAGCCCGGCACAACCGCCTATGGCGCCAGCCTTATCTCCATGCGGACCCGGAGTTTCGAGCAATTCCGCAAGTCCATGCGCCATTGGGCGGTGCCCGCGGTCAGCCAGGTCTATGCCGACCGCAACGGCACGATTGGCTGGATCACCGCCGGGTTGACGCCAATCCGCAAGAATTATAGCGGCCTCTTGCCGGTGCCGGGCGATGGCCGTTTCGAATGGCAAGGCTATGTCAAACCGGATCACATGCCCTGGGTGCGCGATCCGAAGAGAGGCTTCGTCACCACGTCCAACGAAATGAACGTGCCGGCCGAATGGCCCCACATCAAACGCCCGATCGGCTATGAGTGGTGGGAGCCGTCGCGCGCGCGCCGCATTCAAGGCGTGCTCAAGAGCCAACCGAAGCACAGCGTGCATGATTCGATGGCCTTGCAAACCGATACCTATTCGAAGCCGGCCGAGCGCATGAAAGTGCTGTTCAAGAAACTCAAAGGCGGCGATGGCGACGCAGCGAAAGCGCTCGCGCTGCTCGCCCCATGGGATCACCGGCTCGAGGCCGATAGCGCGGCCGCGGCGCTTTTCGAGATCTGGTATGCCAAGCATCTGAAGCCGGCTTTGTTTGCCAAGCTTGTGCCAAATGACGCGGCCCGCGCGTTGATCGTACCGGGCGACGTTGAAAGCGTATTGCGGGCGCTCGAGGCGCCGGGCTCAGGCTTTGGCGCGGCACCGAAGGAGGGTCGCGATCAACTTTTGCTGGCGACCCTCGCCGCGGCCTATCGCGATTGTGCCGCGCGCATGGGCGGCAATGTGAAGGCTTGGCGCTGGGGCAAAATCCATCACGGTTTTTTCGAGCACGCGGTCAGCGCGATCGGCGCCAAGGCGGGAGGCCGGTCGTTCAATGTCGGCCCGCTAGCGAAGGGCGGTGGTGATTCGACGCCGATGATGGCGGCCTATCGGCCGATGGATTTCCGCGTCACGCTCGGCGCTTCGGTACGGATCGTCATGGATGTGGGTGATTGGGACAAGAGCAAGTGGATCAACTCGCCTGGCCAATCGGGCGATCCGCGTTCGCCGCATTATGACGATCTCGCGCCGCTCTGGGCCAAGGGCAAATATGTTCCGATGCTCTATAGCGCCGCCGCGGTCGACAAGGCGACCGAACAGCGCATCGTGCTCAAGCCCGGAGCGCGTTGATTTGGCCGGGCCGCGTCGAAGCATCGAGCGATCATTCGGGGCGCGGGAAAAACCGATTTTCAGGGCGCGGCAGGCCGAGGTTCTCGCGCAGGGTCGTGCCCTCATAGTCGCGCCGGAACAAGCCGCGTCGCTGTAGCTCGGGTACGACCTGAACGACAAAGTCGTCGAGCCCGCCCGGCAGATAGGGGAACATGATGTTGAAGCCGTCGCAGGCATCGGTCAGCAGCCATTCCTCCATCTGATCGGCGATCAAGGACGGCGTGCCGATCATCTCGAGCACGCCGAAGCTGCCGCCCACGTGCTGGATCAATTGGCGCACGGTCATGTTTTCGCGCGCTGCCAGCTCCACCAGCTTGCGCTGCCCGCTTTGGCTCGCATTGCTCTCCGGCAGGGCGGGCAGGGGGCCATCGAGCTCGAAGCCGGAGACGTCGTGGCCGAGCAGGACGGAAAGCGTGGCGATGCCGCTGTCGGGGTGGACCAGGCCGTCAAGCCGTCGCTTCTTCTCGCGCGCCTCGGATAGGGTCTCGCCGGTCACGACGAAGGCGCCCGGCAGAATTTTCAGATCGTCGGGCGAGCGCGCGCAGCGCGCCATGCGGCCCTTTATGTCGGCATAGAGCTCACGGGCCGATCCCAAATCGGCCACGCCGGAGAATACGACTTCGGCAGTCTCGGCCGCGAGCGTGCGCCCCGCCTCGGAGGCGCCGGCCTGCACGATCACCGGCCAGCCCTGGACCGGGCGAGCGACGTTGAGTGGGCCGCGCACTGAGAAATAGGGTCCCTTGTGGTTCAGCACATGCAACTTGCCGGGGTCGAAATAGACGCCTGATTCGACGTCGCGGATGAACGCATCGTCGGCCCAACTGTCCCACAGGCCGGTCACCGTGTCGAAGAATTCGCGCGCGCGCCTGTAGCGCTCGTCATGTTCGATATGCTCCTCGCGCCCGAAATTCAGGGCCTCATGCGGGTTGGCCGAGGTCACGACATTCCAGCCGGCACGACCATTGCTGAGATGGTCGAGCGAGGCGAACTTGCGTGCCACATGATAGGGCTCGTTGTAGGACGTCGAGGCCGTCGCGATCAGGCCGAGCCGCTCGGTCACAACCGCGAGCGCCGGCAATAGCGTCATCGGATCGAATGACGTGACGGTCGCGCTCCGCATCAACGCGGCCATGGGCATGTTGAGCAGCGCGAGGTGATCGGCCATGAAGAACGCATCGAATCGCCCGCGTTCCAGCGTCTGAGCAAAGCGCTTCAAATGCGTGAAATTGAAATTGGCATCCGCGTAGGCGCCCGGGTAGCGCCACGCCGCCGTGTGAATGCTGATTGGGCGCATGAAGGCGCCGAGCTTCAATTGACGTGCCTTCGCCACCATGGTGCCCTTCGTGAACGCTGAACGCGGCAAGGGCCTTCGAGGCCATCACATGTGATTTTGCCGGCGGTAACCTAGCGCAATGGCGACCAGCATCACGCAATTTGAGCGCCACGGCAATCATCGTCGCCGCCGAGGTCAATGTCGATGCAATGGTCTTTCAGATGGTCTATCGTCCGGCGCGGACGAGACAAAGAGGGCGCTGATTCGCGTCGTCCACATCGGGGGTGAAGATGGCTAGGGTCATGGTCAACGGTGTCTCGCTCTGGCACGAGATCACCGGCAAGGGCGCGCCGGTCGTGCAAATCCATGGCGCCGGCTTCGGCCATTTCAACCTCGCAACCGCGACGCCGCGCCTTTCCAAGCATTTCAAGGTCGTTGACTTCGACATGCGCGGCTATGGCCAGTCCGATCGGCCGATCCAGGCCTATGGCATGGAGGTCTGGGCCGATGACATTGCCGGGCTCATGGCGGCCCTTAAGATCAAACGTGCCCACATTCACGGCACCTCGATGGGCGGCATGGTGGCGATGCAGTTCGCCGCCAAATATCCCAAATTGACCGACCGCCTCGTCATCAACTGCGCGGCGGCGAAGCTGGACTTTGCCGGACAATTGACCTTTCGCAATTGGATCGATATCGCCGAAACCATGGGTGTTGGCAGCCGCACGCTCGCCGAGCTGATCGCTTGGCAGGCGCTGTCGCGGCGCTTCCTCGACGGGCCGAACGGCCCCGGCGCGGTCGACATGATCCAGGACATTTTGGAGCGCAGCAATCGCAAGGAAGTGTTTCAACGCGCCTGCCAAGCCATGATTGACATGGACCTACGGCCGCTCCTGCCAAAAATCAAGGCGCCGACCTTGGTGATCGGCGGTGATCAGGACATTATGACGCCGTGGGAGGTCGGCCCGAGTGGCGCCGGCCAGGAATACATCGCGCGTCACATCAAGGGCGCTCATAAGCATGTGATCAAGGGCTCGAATCATTCGACCCTGTTCGATGGCACCGAGGAAAACTGCCGGGTCGTGATCGATTTCCTTCGGGGCTAGCCTTAGGCCCCCCGAGAAAAGTGGAAGCTTCAATTCGACGCACGGGCGCTACTCGCCCATGCCAATGAGACAGGGCTTGGCAAACCCGATCTGCTGAATTCTTATCTGCTCGACCGTAGGGATACTGAGACAAACAACGAATCAGGCGCGGCAAGCCACTTGGGCGGGGGAAGCGATGGCGTGGCACTATATCATCGTCGGCGCGGGCTCCGCCGGTTGTGTTCTGGCCCATCGGCTTTCGGCCAATCCGAAACACAGGGTCCTGTTGCTTGAGGGTGGCGGGCCCGACAGCTCGCCGTTCGTGCGCGTGCCCGCCGGCGAGATCAAGGCAATTCTCAACCCTCGGCTGAACTGGATGTACATGAGCGAGCGCGACCCGACGCTCAACGATCGCGAGGCAATGTGGCCCGGCGGCAAGGTGCTTGGCGGTTCGAGCTCCATCAACGGCATGATCTATCTGCGCGGCCAGCGCGAAGACTACGACGATTGGGGCCGCACGCTCGGCAATAGCGGCGAGTGGAGCTATCGAGACGTCTTGCCGTACTTCAAGAAAATGGAAACCAATCCGTTCGGCGCGACCGAATATCATGGCGATAGCGGACCGCTACATGTTTCGAACGTGCCGACGCCGCATGGGCTGACGCGCATCTTCATCGAGAGCGCGCAGCAGGTTGGCATTCCGTTCAATCCGGACGTCAATGGCGAACGTCAGGAGGGCGTGGGGCCGCATCAAGGCACCATCCGCCGCGGCCGCCGCAACAGCACGGCACAGGCTTACTTGAAGCCGGCGCGCGGCCGGCCGAACCTCCATGTCATTACCGGCGCGAAGGTCGATCGCGTCATCTTCGAAGGCCGGCGAGCAGTCGGCGTTCGCTTCAGCCAGAACGGACAGACGCGCGATGAGCGGGCCGATGGCGAGGTGATTCTCTCGGCCGGCGCGATCGCCTCGCCGGCTATCTTGATGCGCTCAGGCATTGGACCGGCGGGCGAACTAGGCACACACGGGATCGCTGTGGTGCACGCCGCGCCTGGAGTTGGGCAGAATTTGCAGGAACATCCGATCGCCTGGGTTTCAGGCTATGTGAGTCTCAGCACCTACAACCTTCAGTTGACGCCCTATCACTTCGTCAAGCATGGGCTCAATTGGTTGGTCATGGGGCGCGGCCCGGCGGCTAGCCCGATCTCGCAGGCGATCGCGTTCCTCCGTACGCGACCGAAAGAAGAGACCCGGCCCGACATACAACTCCATTTCACGCCAACCGGCTATGAGTTCGGGCCCGACGGATTGGCGCTGCTGAAACGCGCGGCGGTGACCGTGCCCGCCAATGTGTGTCGGCCCAAAAGCCGGAGCGAGCTTACGCTGCGCTCGGCGAGCCCTGACGATCCGCCGCGCATCAAATCGCGCCTGCTCGCGGACGAGGATGATGTTCGGCGCATGATCGATGGTTGCCGTATCGCGCGTTCGATCCTCGAGGCACCGGCCTTCAAGCCCTATTACCAAGGACCCTGCATGCCTGCTCCCGACGTGCGCAGCGACGATGAACTCAAGGCCTATTTGCGCCAGTATACGCTGCCGGCCTATCACCCGGTCGGCACCTGCAAGATGGGAATCGACACCATGGCGGTGGTCGACGGTCGGCTGCGCGTCATCGGGGTCGAGCGCCTGCGCGTTGTCGATGCCTCGATCATGCCGCTCTTGACCAGCTCGAACACCAACGCGCCAACCATCATGATCGGCGAGAAGGGCGCCGACATGATCCTCGCTGACGGCCGCGCGGCCTGAGCGGGCCGGGGCCTAAACCATTATCGCCGGGCGGGGCGCTCCGCCACGAGGTCGATCCGCACGCTCTGTTGCCCGATCAGCGAGACGACGCGGCCGTCTCTCAGCTCGGTGATCGGCTCAAGGCGCGAATAGCCGATGATCCCACCGGCGCGATAAACCGGGCTGCCGGCATAGATCGGCGCGCAAATATGCGCGCCCTTCATGACCAAAGGATCGGTGGTGACGAGGCGGCGCGCGACATCGTTCGCATCGACCTCGATCAGCGCCTCGGGCCCAAGTTCGACCGTCATGCCGGCCTTGACGACGATGCTGCCGATGGCCGTCGGCTCGCCGACCATGACATCAAGTGCGATCTCGGCGGTCAGAGCCGCGAGCGAGGGGAATGGCCGGATCAAATTCTGTAGTACCTCGACCATCGCGCCATGCGTCTTGCTTTCGCGCCGCGCATGGCCGAGATCGTAGCGTCGCTGTACGCGCGCCGAGTTCCGCGCCGCGACGCCGCCACGCAGATCGACAGCGAGCAAGCCGGCATCGGCTTCCGGATTGGCGTCGAGCACGCGCTCGACGGCCGCCGCCGCGGAAAGACCGAGCCTTAGCCCTTCGAGCGCCGCGACATTGAGCGCGCGCCCGTCGGTGCCGACCGATTGCGGCAGACGGTGGCCGGTGACGAGACCGACGGCTTCGTCAGCCGGCACGAACTGCGCGAGGGGCTCGGGCCGATCGGGGCCGCTCGAAATGACCCCGGCCGCGACCGCGTTCTTGATCGCCTCGGGCGGCTCGACGCCGGTGTACTCGCCTGCCGTGAAGAGGGTCGTGGCGCCGCCGCGTTGGGTTTCCCGTCGCAGCAAGACGCCGTCGGCGGTAATCGCGGCAAAAGTCGCGAAGCCGCCGATCGAGCCGACACTCACGCGCTCTGCCCCGCGCAGGGCCTCGAACACGGCCTGCCCCGCGCGCGGACCGTAGGCGCCGATCGCGATGGTCATGATCTGCCTCGCGTCATGTTGGCCGGCTAGGCTCTCAGCGCGACCGCATCGGGTGTCGGATCGGCCGCGCTCTCGCGCCTCAGACGCGCCGCGACGGCGGCGTCGCGGAGCTCGGCCTCCGATGCATTGGCCCAAATGCAGGCGCTGTGCCCGCCGGCCTTCCGGTCGAGCAGCGCGGGTTCTTCGGCCCAGCAGCGCTCGACCGCCAAGGGGCAGCGCGGCTTGAAGCTGCAACCCGACGGTATGTTGATCGGACTCGGCGGCTCGCCCTCGAGCAGGCACTCCTTGGCGTCATAGCGCCTTGGCTCGATCGTCGGCACAGCGCTGAGCAACGCCTTGGTGTAGGGATGGCCCGGATTGAAGAAGACGGTCTGGTTGTCGGCGAGCTCGACGATCTTGCCGAGATACATCACGGCGATCCGCGTGCAGGCGCGCCTCACCATGGCCAGGTCATGCGAAATGAAGATGTAGGTGAAACCATGCTGGGCCTGGAGGCGTTCAAAAATCTCGAGCAGGCGCGATTGCTCGACCTGGTCCAGCGCCGATAGCGTTTCATCCAGGATCAGCAAATGCGGCTCGAGCACGAGCGCGCGGGCCAGATTGATCCGCTGCCGCTGCCCAGCGCTCAGGCCGACCAAGAGGTTTTCGTACAATGACGACGGCAGCCCGACCTCGTTCATCACCGCGAGGACGCGCTCGCGCACTTCCTTGCGGTTGTGCGTGCCGTGTATGTAGAGCGGTTCGGCGATGGTGCGGCCGACCGGCATGTGCGGCGGCATGGCGTTGTAGGGGTCCTGCAACAGAAGCTGGAATCGACATCTGAGACCGAGCAATTTGCGCCGGTTCATCTTGGCGATGTCGGCATCCTCGAAATAGATCGTGCCTCGGTCGGGCTCCTCGACCCAGCTCAGCAGGCGAGAGAGGGTCGATTTGCCGCAACCGGACTCGCCGACAATGCCGAAATTCTCGCCCGCCATGACTTCGAAGCTGACGCCGCGCACCGCCTCCACCTTGTTGTGGCCGAAGAACTTGTTCGGATCGGCCACGCGGTAGGTCTTGTAGACGTCATCGACACGGAGCATCGCCTTTTGCGTGTCTACTGGCCGGGGCGCTTGCTTCGCCTCTGTCGTCCAGATGCGCGGAATGCGTTCGATCAAGCGTTTCGAATAGTCATGACCCGGGGCGCTGATGATGCGCTCGGGCGTGCTGCGCTCGACGATTTCACCCTCGTTCAACACGATGATGTCGTCGGCGATTTCACGCACCACGGCGAGTGAGGACGAAACGAAGATGACGGCGGTCCGGAAGTCCTTCCGAAGCTCGTGCATGAGCCGAATGATTTGCGCGGCAATGGTCACGTCGAGCGGTTGCGTGACATTGTCGGCGATCAGAAAAGCGGGATTGGTGACCAGCGCGTCGACGATCAGCGCGCGCTGCATCATGCCGCCGGAGTATTGAAACGGAAATTCGTGAAAGCGCGCTTCGGGACGCGGCAGGCGAACCGCGCCCATCAGAGCGAGAATGCGCCGAACCGCCTCGTCGCGCGAAATGCCCGGTTCGACCGAGCGCAGTTTTTCGACGATCTGCTGGCCGACCGGGACCGTGGGGTCGAGCGCGCTGCCGGGGTTGTTGCCGATATAACCGAATTCGCGACCGCGCAATCGCTGAATCTCGGTGCGGTCCATGGCCAAGAGATCGCGGCCGCGATAGAGCACCTCGCCCTTGGTCACTTTCAGCGGCGGGTTTACGGCGCCGATCACGATGCGCGAGAGAACGGTCTTGCCGGAGCCCGACTCGCCGATAATGCCGAGTGCCTGCCGCTCGACGAGATCGAAGGAGATGTCGCGCAAGACCGGGCGAGTCTGGCCGGGCCGAACGAGATCGACGCAGATATTCCTGACCTGGAGGATCGGTTCGGTCATGTCCGCTAGATCCCGGCGAATATCTTGTTGCGCGCGCGCTCGAGCGCCGAGCCCATCATGTTGATGCTGAGCAGCGCGACGATGAGAAGAAGGCCTGGCATGGTCGGAATCCACCAGTAATTCACGATGTACTTGGTGCCGTCCGCGATGATGTTGCCGAAGGTCGGCGTCGGGGGCTGGACGCCGATGCCGATGAAGCCGAACAGCGCCTCGAAAATCATCATCCGCGCCACGTCGAGCACGGCCACGAACGCGATCGGCGGCAATACATTGGGCGCGATCATGACCAGCATGACGCGAATGTCGGAGGCGCCGAGGATTTTCGCGCCGCGAACATATTCCCGTTGTCGCTCGGCCAGCGTGACGCTGCGCGCGACGCGGGCATAGATGGGCCAGCCCGAGAGCACCAGAACCGCGATGATCGTGCCAAAATTGGGACGCGTCACGCCGAGGATCGTGATGGCAAGCACGATCAACGGCACGGAAAGCTGCGCATCCGTGAAGCGCATCAGGATGGTATCGACCCAGCGGCCCCAATAACCCGATATGATGCCGAGGCCGGCGCCGAGCACGAACATGAGAATCACGCTCGCCGCGCTGATGCCCAATGCGTTCCGCAGGCCGATCAACGAGCGCATTAAGAGATCGCGACCGAGCTGATCGGTTCCCGCGAGATGCGCGAGCGAGCCCCCTTCGAGGAAGAACGGCGGCAGGAAACGCTCCTTCACGCTGATCTTGGTGACCGAGAGCGAGGTCGCCTCGGGCAGAACGACCGCGGCCAGCAGGAGCACCAGGAAGATCCCCAGGCCAATCTGAAAGCCGCGCATGCTCCGCGCCTGCCGAAACATGCGGCGCGTCATGGTCTCGCCGCGCATCGCGCGCGCGGGTATGTCGGCGCTGGCGGTCTCGGCGGCCATCAGTATTTCAGCCTGCGGTCGATATAGGTGGCGACCAGATCGACCAGAATATTGACCAGCACCAGGACGCCGGCCGCCAGAATCGCGACACCCTGGATGATCGGGAAGTCGCGCTGCAGAACGGCCTGGATGGTGAGCTTGCCGACGCCTGGGTAGTCGAAAATATACTCGGTCACGAATACGCCGCCGAGCAGCAACCCACCGATCTGTACGCCAAACATGTTCAGCATCGGGATCGATGCGTTACGGATGACGTGACGCCAGACAATGCGCGACCATGGCAAACCGCGCACGATGCCGCCATCGACAAAGCCCTGCTGCGTGCTCGAGGCGATCGAAACCGAAAGCCCCCGGATGATCACGGGCACCAGTTCGACCGCGAGCACGATCGCCGGCAGGAGCGTATAGGCGAAGCCCTTATAGCCGATCGAGGGAAGCAAATTGGCATTGGACGAGATCAACAGGATCAGAACCAGCGCCAGCCAGAAATTTGGCAGCGAGATCAGCAGCGACCCCGTAAAGAAGGCGAGCCGCGCCTGCCACTTTTCCGGTTTGAGGCCGCCGGAAATGCCGAGCGGCAGCGCCACCATGAACGTGAACAACAGCCCGAGCCCGGCAAGCTGAAGCGTGTAGGGCAGACCATCGCCGATCAGCTTGAAGACCGACGCGCGCGTGGTCTTGGACTCGGCATCGCGCGCGATCTCGGCCTCGGCACTGATTTGCCCGCCTTGCTTATTCTGCGCCGTCGGCGCGGCGCCGCCGGATTCGCCGAGCAGATAGGATTGGCCGAGATCGCCTTGGATGAAATTGTAGAGGTAGTTCGCGTATTGGACGGGGATGGGATCCCGCAGTCCAAGCTCCTTGGCCTTCCGTTCGAGCGTCACCTCGCTGACGTTTGTCCCCAACATCATCCGCACGGGATCGCCGGGGATCAGGCGCAACAGCGTGAAGATCAGGAACGAGACCAGAAAGACGACGATGACGCCCTGCGCCAAACGTCGCAGCAAAAAGGTGAGGACGAAGGCCATCGGACCGCCTAGAAGCGTCGGGGAAAGGGTCGGGCGGCGCTCGCGGCGTAAGAGCCGCCAGCGCCGCCCGCCTTCCGATCAGACTGCGGTCCAGCTCGCTTTTGCGAGGTCCATCGGACCGTTCGGATAGATGTAGAGGTCCTTCAGGCCCTTGTTGTGCGCGTGTATCAGCACCGAGGTGAACAGGCCGAAGCTCGGCATTTGCTTGGCGAGCGCCGGCATCAATTCGGTCTGGATCGAAGTTTTGCGCGCGGCCGGGTCGGAGATCTTCTGCTGCTTGTCGATCA
>CAMDDO010000063.1 GCA_945892755.1 Rhizobium sp. Q54
AGCTTTGCTTAATTAAGTCCATCATAGCGCGGTTCGCCGCGGCGCGAATACAGTTTTTGCAACGCATCGTCTAGGACTGGCTAGCGACGTGGTGGCGGAAGACGGCGCTGGCGCTCGGGCGATCAGACGAAGCGATCAAGGCCGGCGACAACACCGCGTAGCGCCAGCCTGTTAGGGTTCGTTCGGCTTCCGCCGCAGCCGAATAGAGCGCCGCCTGATCGAGTGACCAGACCCATTCGCGTCGTTCAAGGAAATGCTCGACATAGGCGGCAAGCATCGCGGCGAAACGACGGCCGCTCGCGCTCGGCCGGAATGCCGCCAGAGCAAGAAAGAACTCCTGCCACAGGGGTTGGCTCTGCGCCGGAAAACGGATCAGGCCGCAATCCGCCGTGCCCAGCGCCTGCCAGATCGGATCGGGCGGCGCGGACAGGCCGACGTCCATGTCGGTGACCAGGATTGGGGCCTGATAAAGGGCAAGAAGGTGAGGCAGCGCGCGTAAGCGTGCGCACGCATAGTAGGTGCGCCGCTCGAAGGCCCCGCCCGGCATGCAGAACGCCGCGGGGTCACCCGGCAGGGCCTCTTCGGTCGCCATGATCGGAAGCCCCTCGCGCCGCCACTTGCACGCGGCACTCTTGATCGGGCTCGACGAGATGAAAATGAATGCGCCAGGTTGGACCGTCGCTATTGCTTGAGCCGTGCGCTTGCCAACCCTGCACATAGCTCTTGGCAAAACGGTGGAAATAGACGCTGTCGCTCGAGACCAGCGCGACGGCCGGTGTGGCTTGGGCGATCCGTCCGGCGAACGCGCCTCCGGTATCAAGAAGCATTGGCTTGAACGGCAACGCGGCGGCCGGCGCGGTCAGGGCGTCGACCCTCGGCGCAAGCGTTCGCCAGAACGCCGCTGACATCCTTGTCGTGGCGCAGGGCCACGGATAGCGCTGGCCGACTCTGTCGAACAACGCGTCGGCTTCGTCATGGCGCCCGAGTCTGGCAAGGGTCGTCGCCTGCCAGGTAGCGGCGAACGGATCGTCCGGGCGAAGCGCGCCAGCGGTACCAAAGAGAGGCTTAAGGCCTCGCCATAACGAGTTTCATTGACCAGAGTCTGCCCCGCGGCGAGCAGGGCCAAGCGGTTGTCGGCCTGGATTCGAAGTTGCTCGCCACCGTTCGGCGCCGGCTCGAGCAGGCCCGCGAGGCGCAGATCGGCAAGGCCGAGCAGATCGTGCAGGGTCCACAGCGCAACAAAGAGGCGCGGGCCCGGGACCTTGTCGTGCAGCGCTTCGAGCAGTTCGATGCGAGGAAATCCCCGGGTCAAGCGCGAGATTCGCCGTGCGAGCGCCGACGCGGCATCATCGCGCGGGGACGATGCCATTGCCGTGCCGTCGAGCGCCGCGATCTCGTCCCAGAGCGCCTGATGCGCCGCCGCATTTGCCGCTGGCATCGGGTTGATCCTATTGGCCGGCCTGCGCGGGACCTGTCATGCGAGGATTGTGGGCGATGAATGAGAGCGCGGAAAAGGGAAAAAAGATGCGGACTCGATGGCGCCGGTACCGAGGCGCCCTAGTGGCCATCGCGCTGTTCGGTGTCGCGCTTCCTGCCTGGGCGTCCGACCTTTGGCTGCCGACGGAGAGCGGCGGGAGCTTGCTTGCGTCGATCGAGCACGACTGCCCGTCATGTCTCGAACGAGGTCTGGCTCCCTGCGGGACAGCGGATATTCGACCGGGCCGACGCTTCGCAACCGGCCTTTTTCAAGGGGCGCCTCCGCGCGGCTATTTCCTTACCTTCACCATACGCCATCAGGCGTTCCGTACGATGCTCGTCGATGCCGACCGGGCGCATGTCTCGGCGAGATTGAGCGAGTATTTTGGCGCGACCCGTCTGATCGTGGTCGAGAACCAATTCGGCGCGGCACGGATCCTCCCGGCGCCGGATTCGACCGAGGTCGTCTATTCGTCCGCGCAGCATCAGTGCCTCGCGGTCGAGCGGCGGAACTGGGCGTGCTGTCATGGCGATGGCGGTAGCGATCACTCTTGCCTGCCAAAGACCGACGCGCCTCATGTGGTGATGACCTGGCGCGACGCGGTGGGCCAAGAGACGCTCGTCGCAACCTATGCCCCTGTTCCGGGCTTTTCTCGGCTGATTCGAAGGGGCCCGCGAAACGACACGCTCTATTATTGTTTGAGCAACGAGGCGGGGCGGCTCAGGGTCCCCTAGGTTTGCAAAAATTCGTGCCTGCCGCCTCGCCGTGCGGCGCCACTCGGAATAGCCTAAGCTGCTCCTTCGACAACGGACCCGGCTAGACCGCAATCATGTATCAACAAGTCAAGAAACGAGTCTTCGAAATCCTTGAAATCTCGCGCGCGGACGATCCGATCAGTCGCGCGGTCGACCGTTTTCTCATCACGCTCATTCTGCTCAACGTGCTGGCCGGCATTCTGAGCTCGGTCACTTGGATGTACGAGGCCTACGCGGCGCTGTTCGACTATTTCGAAGTCGTTTCGGTCGCAATCTTCACGCTCGAATATGTCTCGAGGCTCTGGTGCGTGACGTCGCATAAGAGCCGCTTTCATCATCCGATCGTCGGCCGGCTGCGCTTCGCGATCACGCCCTATGCGCTGATCGATCTGGCGGCCATATTGCCGTTTCTCATTCAGGCGGCGATCGGCGTCGATTTGCGGGTGTTGCGCGCGCTTCGCCTGTTGCGGCTATTGAAGCTCACCCGCTATTACGGCGCTTGGCAGACGCTGGCGGCGGTGTTCTCCGCCCAGCGCAAGCCGTTTATGATGGCCGGCTTTCTGATGGGCATCGTGCTGGTGCTCTCGGCCAGCTTCATGTACTCGATCGAGCACGAGGCTCAGCCCGAAAAATTCGCCGACATTCCGAGCGCGATGTGGTGGGCCATCGTCACCCTGTGCACGATCGGCTATGGCGACGTCACGCCGATCACCATCGGGGGCAAGATCTTCGGCGGCGTCATCTCGATCATGGGTCTCGTCATGTATGCCCTGCCCGCCGGCATCATGGCCTCGGGCTTTATTCAGGAGTTGCGCAAGCGCCAGTTCGTCGTGACCTGGAGCATGGTGGCGCGCGTGCCGGCGTTTTCACGGCTCGGCGCGGATCTCATCGGCGATATCGCCGAACTGTTGAAGCCGATCGAGGTGCCGCCGCGCTACACCATTATCCGGCGCGGCGAGACCGGCGACTCGATGTACTTTATCGCGAGCGGCGAGGTCGAGGTCGACGTCGCGCCCAAGGCGTTCATTCTTGGCGCCGGCGATTTTTTCGGCGAGCTCGCTTTGCTGCATCGTCAGGCCCGTGGCGCCACGGTCACCGCGATCACCGAGTGTCAGCTCCTTTGTCTGGAAGCTCAGGACCTCGATCGCTTGCTCCAAGAGAACCCAAGCCTCAGGGAAGAACTTCTCACCACCGCACGGGAGCGCGCGGGCTCGGCCCCCCACCGCGTGACGCGCGCGCCGATCAAGGAGGATACATTGCCCGAGGACGATGATCGAGGTTGAGCGCCCGCGGTCGGGCCCACCGCGCGCCAAAGAAGCCTTTCAATGTTTCTTTAGCCTCTGATATATAACCTCCCCACGGATTTTGGCGATCCGGCGCGCTTCGCGCCGGCGGCCATTCCCCGGTAGCTCAGTTGGTAGAGCAAGCGGCTGTTAACCGCTTTGTCGCTGGTTCGAGTCCGGCCCGGGGAGCCAGCTAAGCGAAAGGCCGTCGGTGGAAACGCCGGCGGCCTTTCCATTTTCGCGGCCCCTCGCACGGGGCGCCGCGCACTACCCGCTCTCCAGCATAGCCGACCGCCCCACCCCGGTACTTCGCCGCCGTTTGCGGGGTTTGCTAGGTCTCAGTCGTGTGACACAGTCTCTTAAGTTTGGTGATGGTAAACAGGACCATCCCGCTCAGATCGCCCTTCAAACTCGGCGCCCAAAAATCGACCACGGACGATGAATCGAGACAAGCCGCCCGCGCCTCGCAGTGAGGGTACCGCTCGCAAAGCCCCGGCCGCGGTGACCCCCGTCGTCGTCATGCCGAAACCTCCACCGTCCGCCGAGGGCGCTCAGCCCGGTCTGATCTCGGACGCCACTTCGGCGGCAAGGGCCTTTCCGCCGCGTGTCCAAGCCGCTGGGTCCTCGGTCTCGACGCCGAAAACTCAATCCGCCACGCCGTCGCGCGGGGAGGCGAGCCGCGCTTTGGGACAGGTACGCGCGCTGAATTTGCCGCGAGCTTTGATCCCTTCGTCACTGCCGAGCGCCGTGCTGCCTGGAATACCGTCGGCCTTCGCGGCGCGGACCGCCGCCCTCATCCACCAGTTCGGTATCATCGAGAAGCTGCCCACGGATCGCCTGGTTTCATACCAGATGATTCAGCTCGCGGCGCTGTTCGAGCATGCCTGGGAGAATGCGCCGTTTTGGCGAGCACGGCTTGAGGCGGCCGGATGGAAGCCTGCCAAACCGGCCGACCTGGAGCTGCTTCGTCGCCTGCCAATTTTGACTAGGGTCGAGGTCCAGGAACATGGCGGCGCGCTCCGCAGCCGGCGTGCGCCCGAAGGCTTCGGTCCCGAACACCTCTTCCGGACCTCGGGCTCGACCGGGCGACCGGTCGAAGTCTACCGCAACGAATTGAACCAGCAGATATACGGCGCGCAGACGCTGCGCGACCATCTTTGGCATGGTCGCAACACGGGCGGAAAACTGGCGGTGCTTCGCACACGCCGAAAGGATCATACGCAGGCCCATTGGGGCCAGATTTTGCGCGAAATGTCGATCGGCGGGTCGGGACCCGCGGTGATCCGGGGCTCGGACGGCAAGGAATTCCGCAGTCATCTCGACTGGCTGGTGGCCGAGCGACCGGACTATCTGAACATCAACCCGACGCTAGCCGCAGCGCTCGCCCGGCTGCACCTCCGCGAAGGATATCCTCGCCTTGCCATGCACCAGATTCTCTCAACGGGAGGCACCGTCACCGACGAGGCACGCGCGCTGTGCCGCGACGCCTGGGGCGCCGAGTTCACCGATCGGTATTCGTGCGAGAAGATCGGATACCTCGCGTTCCAGTGCCCGCTTCACACCCACTACCACAGCGCCGAGACCGTCATTCTCGAAATCATCGATGCGGCGGGCCGCCCCTGTGGGCCGGGCCAGACCGGACGTGTCGTCGTGACGGCTCTCCTCAGCTTCGCCATGCCGCTCGTACGATACGATATTGGCGACATGGCGGTTCCGGGTGAATCATGCGATTGCGGACGTGGCCTGCCAGTGGTGTCGCGCATTCTGGGCCGTCAATTCAATTTTGCCGTGCTGCCCACCGGTTCGTGGCGCGTCGGCATGCTGCAGGCGAAAGATTGGACCGACGTCGCGCCGATTCTCGACTTCCGAGTCAAGCAGACCGCCCTCGATACCCTGGAGGCCGAACTGGTTCTGGCGCGGCCCTTGAGCGAGCCCGACGTCGCCAAGACCACGGCGATGCTCCGCGCGTTTTTCGGCTATGATTTCGCGATAGTGGTGAAGCAAGTCGAGGAAATCGCCTGGGGTGCGACGGACAAGCGCGATAGCTTCGTCCGACTTCCCGGCGTCGGCGGCGACGCGCCACATTGACCCTAATCAGCTTTTCGCTCGACGAGAATCTTCCGGAAATCGAGCAATCGAAATCGCTGCGGGGATTGAAGCCAAAGGCCGCGATTTTGAGCGACGCAGGCCGTCGTTTCGCCGATCTCGTGCCAATTCCCCTTGGCGCCTTCTTCGAGAGCCCCTTGGGCGCCGCGCCGCCGGCCCCCGCGACAGAGCCCGAGGCATTTGACGGCGCTGGCCGTTCAATTTCACCTCGAGCAGACCCAATGGTGGTCGCCCGAACGTATTGCCCAACACCAATACCATCAGCTCGGCTTGTTGCTTCGACATTCGGCGCAAACCGTTCCCTATTATCGCGACCTGTTTCAGCGCGCCGGCTTCGATGCGGCGAAGACCGTGACGCCGGAAACCTGGCAGCGGATTCCGACGCTGTCGCGGCGCGCGCTTAAACAGCAGTTCCAGGCGCTGCAAAGCAACGCGGTTCCCGAAGATCACGGCGCGATTCGCTCGTTCGACACGTCGGGTTCGACCGGTGCGCCGGTGGTCGTGCACAAGACCGAGCTGCAGAGAGTCTTCTGGCGGGCCAACACGCTGCGCGACCAATTGTGGCACAAGCGCGACTTGAGCGCGGCCATGGCCTCGATCCGCATCTTCGATAGCCCGGCCGAGGCCGCCTATCCTCAGGGCGTCAGCAGCTCACGCTGGGGTGAGTCCAGCGCGATGTTCGCGACCGGACCGGGGAGCCAGATAGCGAAACGCCGGCGGCCTTTCCGGCTTCTAGAGTGCGCCTCATGCTGCGGTGCCGTCTGCCCCCGCCCTCCCCGTCGATGTGAATGTCTGGCGCGCGCCACGGACGTGTGTCGCACCGAGCCCAGCAGCGCTCGGCCAGTTCCGCATCTGTCGGCGGTGTGGCATGATAATTTAAGTTTGATGATGATAGACATAGCCGTCCCGTCCGTATCGACACCCAGTTCCTTCGCTTCGAGCGCCGACCAGAGCCGATGACCCGAGACAAACCGCCCCCGACCGCCGGCACGAACAGGGCGCCCAAGGCGCCGGCCGCGGCCACGCCCGTCATCGTCATGGCGAAACCCGCGACGCCGGCCGAGTTCGTTCCGCCCGATTGGACCCCGGTCGCCGTTCCGACCACAAAGGTCAGCATGCCCCGCATTCCGGTGGTCAAATCCGCGGCAGCCCAGCGGGGGGAGCCGTCCGCCATCCCGCCTCGCCGAGGAGCCGGGCACGCCTCGCGGATGAAGGCGCTGAAACTGCCGCGCCTGCTCATGCCGACGTCGATGCCAAGCGTCGTGCTGCCGGGGATTCCGTCGGACTTCGCGTCGCAGACCGCGGCCTTGGTCCAGCAGTTCGGCATCACCGAAAGGCTGCCCACGGCTCAGCTGCGGGCGCTGCAGATGCTCCAGCTCGCGGCGCTGCTCGAGCACGCTTGGGCGCACGCCCCGCTCTGGCACGCGCGCCTGGCAGACGCCGGCTGGCGGCCTTCTCAGCCGGTCGATCTCGAGCTGTTACGGCGCCTGCCGATCTTGACCCGCGCCGAAATACAGGAACACGGCGCCGCGCTGCGCACCAAGCAGGTGCCACAGGGATTCGGTTCCGAGCACCACTTCCGTACCTCCGGTTCGACCGGGCGACCCGTCGAAGTCTACCGCAACGAATTGAACCAGGAGATATACGGCGCGCAGACGTTCCGCGATCATCTTTGGCACGGTCGCGACACGACGGGAAAACTCGCCGTCCTTCGCACGCACAGGGCAGACAAGACCCTGCCCGATTGGGGCCAGGTATTGCGCGAGCTGACGATCGACGGTTCGGGGCCAGCGGTGATCCGGGGCTCGGACGGCAAGGAATTCCGCAGTCATCTCGACTGGCTGGTGGCCGAGCGACCGGACTACCTGAACATCAACCCGTCGCTTGCCTTGGCGCTCGCCCGCCTGCACCTTCGCGAAGGCTATCCGCGCCTTGCCATGCACCAGATTCTCTCGGTCGGCGGCACCGTCACGGACGAGGCGCGCGCCTTGTGTCGCGACGCCTGGGGCGCGGAGTTCACCGATCGGTATTCGTGCGAGGAGATCGGTTATCTCGCGTTCCAATGCCCGCTTCACACCCATTACCATGAGGCGGAAACCGTCATTCTCGAGATCGTCGATGCAGCGGGCCGTCCCTGTGCGGCGGGCCAGACCGGACGTGTCGTCGTGACGGCTCTGCTCAGCTTTGCCATGCCGCTGATACGCTATGATCTCGGCGACATGGCGGTTCCGGGCGATGCGTGCGATTGCGGGCGTGGCTTGCCGGTGGTCGCGCGCGTCATGGGCCGTCAATCCAATTTTGCCGTGCTGCCGACCGGTTCGTGGCGTGCCGGCCTGCTGCAGGCGAAAGATTGGACCGACGTCGCGCCGGTCCTCGGCTTCCGGGTCACGCAGACCGCCCTCGATACGCTGGAGGCCGAACTGGTTCTGGCGCGGCCCTTGAGCGAGCCCGACGTCGCCAAGACCACGGCGATGCTCCGCGCGTTTTTCAGCTATGATTTCGCGATAATCGTGAAGCAAGTCGAGGAAATCGCCTGGGGTGCGACGGACAAGCGCGATAGCTTCGTCCGACTTCCCGGCGTCGGCGGCGACGCGCCACATTGACCCTATCGGCTTGACGATCCAGCGCCGCTTGTTTGAGCCCTCGACAAAGCCGCTCACGGACTCTCGGTAGTCGATCATGAACATCGCCGACGCCGTCCATGCCCACGCCAAGGCGCGGCCCGACCAAACGGCGATCGAGGACGGCAAGCGAGCCATCACCTATGCCGAATTCGCCGTGATGGTCGATCGCGCTGCGACAAAACTACGGGAACGCGGCATCGAAGCGGGCGACATCATCGTCGTCGCCCTACCCGACACGGCCGAGCACATCGCGGTTCTGTTCGGCTTGGCGAAGATCGGCGCGATCAGCTATTCGCTCGACGAGAACCTTCCTGACATCGAGCAATCGAAATCGCTGCGGGGCTTGAAGCCAAAGGCCGCGATTTTGCGCGATGCAGGCCGTCGTTTCGTCGATCTCGTGCCAATTCCCCTCGGCGCCTTCTTCGAGACCGCCTCGGGCGCCGCGCCCCCCGCCCCCGCGACAGAGCCCGAAGCATTTGACGGCGGCGCGCCGCTGATGGTGATCCAATCGTCCGGCACGACCGGTGCGCCCAAGCGACTGCTGTTGTCGCATGACCAAATCGTCGGGCGTAATTCGCGCTTGATTGCGACGCTGCAATTGGGCCCGTCGGATCGTTTCCTCCAGGTTCTCCATCTGCGTTTTTTTTTGGGGCGCGAAGGCGCCATCGTGACGATCACGGTTGGCGGCACCATCGTTCTCTATCATGGCGGCGGCGCGGAAGACTATTTGCGCTATTTTTCGGAACGGCGGATCACCTACGTCACGTTAACGCCCTTTCATTTGCGCTCGGTTCTGTCGTGCGTCAGGAGCGAGACGCCGCTTTGGCCGACGCTGCGGATTCAATGGAGCTCGGCACCCTTGTCGCCGGACGAGCGCTCACAGGCTCGCCGTCGCTTGACGCCGAATTTGTACGAGACCTACGGCACGAACGAGGCAGGCGACTTCACGCTCACGACGCCTCGGGATTTCGAGCTTTACCCTGACTCGAACGGCCCGTTGATCGAAGCCATCGAGGCGCAGATTGTCGATGAGCACGGCGCGGTGCTAGCTTTCGGACAAACCGGATTGATCCGGCTGCGCGGACCCTATTTTCCGACCGAATATCTCGGCGATCCGGAAGCGACGGCCCGATATTTCAAGGACGGCTGGTTCTACCCGGGCGATCTCGCCAGCTTGAACCAGCAGGGTTATGTCTTCTTGAAAGGGCGCGCCGACGATGTCATCAACAATTCGGGCGCCAAGTTTTTTCCAGCCGAGGTGGAAGCGGTCTTGATCAGGCATCCCTCGATCGCCGACGTCGCGGTGGTCGGCGGGCCACATGCTCTATTCGGCGAGGTCGCGGTGGCCTATGCCGTGCGGACTTCGCCGCTGACCGCGAAGGAGCTGCACGCATTCTGCAAAGGCAAGATCGCCATGTACAAGGCGCCGCAATGGATCTTCTTCGTCGACGAACTTCCGCGTGTCGCCACCGGCAAGCCCGACAAAAAGAAGCTCAAGGCGACCTTCGTCCGGTATATGGAAACGCGCGATCGCCGCGGCGAGTGAAGCGAAATCGAAAATGGCGTCCAGGAACACGACTACTATTGGGTCGACGATGGCCAGGCGGGCCGGGCTAATCCGCTGGAGGCCGTGCATCGACATGGCCCGACCCAATGGGGCGCCAATCGGAGCGTCAAAGCTTCGGGCCGCGCACCGGCCCAGCAAACCCTAGCGAACTGGTCACCCATCGATGCCCAAAGACGAGCAAAAACCGGGCGGAACCGACGATGGCGCTGCAAGACAAGGTCTGCGGCCCGACGGGCTCGCCATCGCACAAAAGGCCGCGGCGAGGACACCCGCGGTGAATGTCCCGGCCGATCCGCCAGTTGCCGGGCTTCCCGGCGACATGATTTCATCGAAAGCGGGCGTCGCATGGCCGGGGCTGCCGTCATCCGGTCGACATTTGATCGCCCTGGCCGTTCAATTTCAGCTCGAACAATCCCAATGGTGGTCGCCCGAGCGTATCGCCGAGCACCAATACCATCAGCTCGGCCTGCTGATCCGCCATTCGGCGCAAACCGTTCCCTATTATCGCGACCTGTTTCGGCGCGTCGGCTTCGATGCGGCGAAGACCGTGACGCCGGAAACCTGGCGGCGGATTCCGACGCTGTCGCGGCGCGCGCTCAAACAGCATTTCCAGACGCTGCAAAGCAACGCGGTTCCCGAAGATCACGGCGCGGTCCGCTCGTTCGACACGTCGGGCTCGACGGGTGCGCCGGTGTTTGTGCACAAGACCGAGCTGCAAAGGTTCTTCTGGCTCACCAACACGCTGCGCGACCATTTGTGGCACAAGCGCGACTTGAGCGCGACCATGGCGTCGATCCGAATCTTCGATAACCCGGCCGAGGCCGCCTATCCTCAGGGCGTCAGCAGCTCACGCTGGGGTGAGTCCAGCGCGATGTTCGCGACCGGACCGGGCCATTCGCTCAATTTGGAGACGAAGGTCCATCTACAGGTCGAGTGGCTGCGGCGGATCCGGCCGGCCTATTTGCTGACCCATCCATCAAACCTGGCCGCGCTCGCCCGCTATTGCCTGGACCACCGGATTTCAATGCCGTTTCTACGCGGGCTCCGCACCATGTCGGAGACGCTGAGACCCGAGGTCCGCGATCTGTGCCGTGAAACCTGGGGCGTGGAGATCGTCGACCTCTACAGCACGGAGGAGGTCGGCGTCATCGCGATTCAATCGCCGGTCGCGGATGAACTTCTGGTGCAGGCCGAGACGATCCTGGTCGAGGTCATCGACGAACAGGGCCAACCATGCCCGCCCGGCCGCGTCGGCCGCCTTGTCGTAACGCCGCTCCATGCCTTCGCGCTGCCGCTCCTGCGCTACGAGATCGGCGACCTCGCCGAAGCCGGCGGGCGCGCCGCATGCGGCCGGGGCTTGCCGGTTCTGGCCCGGCTCTTGGGACGCGAGCGAAATATGGTGAGACTGCCCAATGGCCACCGCCACTATCCGAGCTATCACTATTTCATGA
This sequence comes from Rhizobium sp. Q54, assembly GCA_945892755.1. Classification (GTDB taxonomy): domain Bacteria; phylum Pseudomonadota; class Alphaproteobacteria; order UBA828; family UBA828; genus SHWC01. The sequence continues at coordinate 11,264 of CAMDDO010000063.1, forward strand.
CCGGCTTCGACCAAGTGATGCAATTCCAGATCGTCCGCAAGACCGTTCAGCTCTTGGAGGTACGCCTCGTCGTCCGGAGCGCCCTTTCGCCGGACCAAGAAAATGAGCTTCGGGCGCGCGTGCACGAGCGCTTCGACTATCCATTCGACGTGCAATTCGTCTACCTCGACGAGATACCGCGCGCGCCGAGCGGCAAATACTTGGACTACTATTCGGAACTCAAGGAGGACGCATAAAGTGAAATTTGCGCCCGCCCTGACTCGGTATGGGCGCCCGGCCTCGGACGCGTGCGTTTCGGCCCCGTGCCGCGACCATTCGGTCAGGAATCGAGCGCGGCATGACGGCCTCTGATAAGCCGACCCCGCCCAAGGCGAAGGAATTCGCCTCGCGACCGGGCGCGACCCGTTCGGTCATCGACGGCGTCGTCTGGCCCGGCATACCCGGCGCCAATCTCCTGCCCGAGCTCGCGCTTCAATTCCAACTCGAGCGTACCCAATGGTGGTCGCTCGAGCGGCTGCGGACCTACCAATTCGATCAGCTCTCGGCGCTGGTTCGCCATGCCGGAGCGACGGTCCCCTATTATCGCGATCTGTTTCGCCGCATTGGCTTGGACGGCGCGCGCCCGGTCGATCCCGACGACTGGGCGAAGCTGCCGCTGCTAACCCGGCAGGATATTCAAACCCACGGCACGGAACTCCATAGCGAGGCGGTGCCGGCCTCGCATGGCGCGATCGAGACAGCGTCGACCTCGGGCTCGACCGGTCATCCGGTGACGGTGCGCAAGACGGCTCTACAGCACCTCTACTGGCTGGCCATCACGCTGCGCGATCATCTATGGCATGAGCGCGATTTCGCCGGCCGCATGGCGTCGCTCCGCCGGCCGCGCGACCGCGTCCTGATGACCCGCCCGGAGGGCGAGACAGCGAGCCACTGGGGTCGTTCGACCGCGCCATTCATTACCGGACCGAGCTTCGCGCTCTCGAGCACGTTCGAGATTGCCGCGCAAATCGAATGGCTGCGCCGTCGGGAGCCCGACTATCTGCTGACCTCGCCGAGCAACCTTCAGGTCTTGGCGGCGGTTTGCCTCGACCGCGGCATCGCCATCCCGACGCTGCGCCAGGTGCTGGTGGTTGCCGAGGCCTTGCGGAGCGAGACGCGCGAGGCGTGCCGGGCCGCCTTCGGCGTCGAGGTCAAGGACATCTATAGCTGCATCGAGGCCGGCTATTTGGCGCTTCAATCGCCGATTTCGGAACAGCTCCTGGTGCAGGCGGAAACCGTGCTGCTCGAAATCATTGACGACCAGGGACGGCCCTGCGCGCCCGGTCAGCTCGGCCGTGTCGTGGTGACGGCGCTCCACGCGTTCGCCATGCCGTTGTTGCGATACGAGCTGGGCGACCTCGCCGAGCCGGGCGGTCCCGCGACCTGCGGTCGCGGCCTGCCCGTGATTGCGCGGGTGCTCGGCCGTTCGCGCGACATGGTGCGCCTACCCGATGGCCGCGTGCTCTACCCGAACATCTCGGGTGTGGTGAAGGGCTTTGGCAAGATCGTTCAATGGCAAGTCGCACGTATAGCGGAGCGCGAGGTCGCGCTTCGCCTGGTGGTCAAGGCGCCGCTCGATGCGACCGAAGAAGCGGCCTTGCGCGCTCGGCTGCGCGATGGCTTCGACTATCCGTTCGACGTCTCGATCGTCTACCGTTCCGAAATCCCGCACGCGCCTTCGGGGAAATTTTTCGAATACGTCTCCGAGATCACCTAGCGGGCTTCCGCGCGACGATGTGAAGCAAATGCCAGTGCTTCTTCTCTCCGGTCGGTGTCGCGCCGTCGGCCTCCTCTTCCCACCAATATTCGACCGATAGGCTTGCCAGCAGCGCGCGCGCCACATGGGGCTCGAACGCGGTGATCTCGGGACCGCTCGCCCAGGAGTCGCGCGCGCCGAGCAGCTGGCCGGCAAAACGTGCGCCGGGTTTCAACGCCGCAAGCAGGCGCGGCCAGAACGCCGCGAACCGTTCAGGGCGGCAAAACGGCAAAGCGAAGCTCGCATTGATCAAATCGGCGGGCGGCAATTCGACGTCTTCGAAACGCGCGACACGGGTTTCGAGCGCCTCGCGCCGGACCAGGTCGGCGCGCGCGCGCAGGCGCTCGAAGGCACGCGGCTCGCAATCGATGGCGAGAACCCGATAGCCTCGACGCAACAACTCGACCGTGTCGCGCCCGTCGCCCGCGCCGAGATCGAGCGCCAGTGCATCCGAGCGCGGCCCACCCTCCTCGGCGTCGATCGCGGCGAGCGCGCGCAGTAGCGTGCCGCGCGGCGGGCGACCGGCGACGTTGTCGTAATAGCGCACCCAGCGGTCGTCGCGCGCCTCGCCCATGATAGGCCCGATCAATCTTGCCTTGCGGCGACCGCCTCGATCTCGACCAACCAATCCGGATGCGCAAGCGCGGCAACCATGAAGAGGGTTGAGGCCGGCGCGGTCTTGGCGAACAGGCGGTCGCGCACGCTGCGAAGGACGGCCAGATGGTCGCGACTCAGCAAGAAGGTGTTGATCTTGACCACGTCGTCGAACCCCATGCCGGCGGATTTCAAGATCGCCTCGACATTGCGGAAGGCCCGTTCGGTCTGTGCCTCGATGCCCTGAACGATCTTGCCGCTCGGATCGACGCCGACCTGGCCTGAGATCTGCAACCAGCGGGCGCCCGGGCCCGCCTCTGCGCCGTGGCTATAGCGCGACGCCGGCGCGCCGATTTCCTTCGGGTTGTGGAATTTAATCACGCTCTTCCTCCTTGGTTCAAAAGTTTCCGCGTTCTGGGCGCGGCGCATATTGGCAGATTGCTCCGGCGGTTCGAGCCGGTTTTGGCTGGCGCGCTCGCCCTGCGCTCGCTTAACATCGCAGCCGCACGGTTGATGCCAAGGGGCGGGCTGATATCGTTTGTGGCTCGGGTTCGACAGGTATCAGCCCTTCAGGCGGTTTATGAGGACTCTTAAAATTTCTTCTGAGGCTGCTGAAATAAGGCCGTTACTCGCCTCCTTCGATGTCGCACGGCGGGCGGTCACGAGCCGGAAAAGGGGACCAGATGGTTCAAGGCGTAGCGTTCTGCGAGGGTCAGTTCGTACCGGTCGCCGAGGCCAAGATATCGATTCTTGATCCAGCCTTTACACGCAGCGATGTCGTCTACGATACAGCGACGGTCTGGAAAGGCTTGTTTTTTCGGCTCGATGACCACGTCGCGCGGTTCTTTCGCTCGTGCGAGGCGATGCGCCTGACGGCGCCGTTCGACGCGAAGGAAATCAAGGCGATCCTCGCCGAATGCGTCGATCGTGCCGGGCTCGAGGACGCCTATGTCCAATTCGTCTGCACGCGTGGGCCGTTCGAGGATTTGACCAATCGCGATCCCCGGAAGTGCCGCAACGGTTTCTTCGCCTATGCGATTCCCTATATCTGGATCATCTCGCGCGAAAAGCAGGATGCCGGCGCACGCATCGCCATCGCCGCCAACCGGCGTATTCCCGATTCGGCGATCGACCAGCGCGTCAAGAACTTCAACTGGATGGACTTGTCGCGCGGCGTGATCGAGGCGTTCGACCGTGGCTTCGATCATGTCGTGTTGTTGACGCCCGATGGCCGCTTGGCGGAGGGCCCAGGGTTCAATGTTTGGCTGGTCAAGGATGGCGTCTTGAAGACGCCAAAGGACAATTGCCTGCATGGCCTGACCCGGCGCACGGTGTTCGACATGGCGCCCGAGCTTGGCTTGAAGGCGATCGAGACCGACCTCACCCAAGACGACCTCATGAACGCCGATGAAGTCTTCCTTTCGACCGAGGGTGGCGGCATCATGCCGGTCGGTCAGGTCGAGGACAAAGTCTATGGCAACGGCGCCCCGGGTATGCTGACCTCTCAATTGCGCGCCGAGTATTGGCGGCGACGGGAGACAGGTTGGATGAGCACGTCGGTCAAATCGTTGTTCAAGACGACGGCAGTGGCGTGAAATTGCGTCGGTCGGAGATGGTGGAGACCACGCGCGGCGGCGTCTTTCACGAGATCGTCTATGTCAGCTCGGCGGCACGCCCGTTTGGCGAAGCCGATTTGTCGGCGCTGCTGACCAAGGCACGGGAAAAAAACGAGCGGCTGGGCGTCACCGGCATGCTGCTCTATATCGGCGGCAATTTCATGCAGCTCATCGAGGGCCCGGCCGAGGCCCTCGATCCACTGGTCGACATCATCGGTCGTGATTCTCGGCACAACGGCCTGACCGTCATCGTGCGACGGGAGATCGAGCGGCGCAGCTTTCCGGACTGGTCGATGGGCTATAGGCGGCTCGATTCGGGCGATCGCAAGCTTGAGGGCTTCCGCGAATTGCCAAGCGAGCCAGCGGACTTCCTCCGCTCGGAACGGGCGCAGAGCCTCGCCGCCAAGCTGCTGCACAGTTTCCAGACCAGCAATCGCTGAGCTTGCCGAAACCGGCTGCCCGAACGCCCCGTGCGGATGGCGCGCCGCGCCCGCTATGATCGACACGTGCTTCCCTTCCCGATCCCTGAAATGAGGACGCCATGCCAAGCCAGATGTTCGAAAAGGGCCTGAAGATCCGCCGCGAAGTGCTCGGCGACGACTATGTCGATCGCGCTCTAGCCTCGGCCGACGATTTTAACCGTGATTTTCAAGAATATGTCACTGAGGCCTGCTGGGGTTCGATCTGGGGTCGTCCGGGCCTCTCACGCAAACAGCGCAGCCTGAACAATCTCTGCATGCTGGCGGCGCTCAACCGCGGTCATGAGTTCGAGATTCACTTCAAGGGCGCGTTGACCAATGGCTGCACACTCGAAGAAATCAAGGAAACCTTGCTGCAGGTCGCGTGTTATTGCGGCATGCCGGCCGGGGTCGAGGCGTTTCGCATCGCCCGCAAAGTCCTCGGTGAGATGAAGGCCGGAGCCGCTGAATGAGCGTCGAGCGTATCGGTTTCATCGGCCTCGGCAATATGGGCGCGCCGATGGCGGCCAATCTGGCCAAGGCCGGCCACGCGCTCTTGTGCTTCGACGTTGCCGGCACGCAGGGCCGCATGCCGGCGGGCGCGGAAGCAGCCGGCTCGGTCGCCGCGATCGCGGGGCGTGTCCGCATCGCCCTCCTGAGCCTGCCCGATGGAAAGGTCTCGGCCGCGGTCGCCCGCGACATGCTCGCGGTCGGGTCGCGCAAGCTCGAAATCCTGATCGATACCTCGACCACGGGGATGGAAGACGCCGAGCGGCTGCACGCGCTTTGCGCCGAGGCTGGCGTCGCCTATGTCGACGCCCCAGTCTCAGGCGGTGTCGCGGGTGCCAGAGCCGGCACGCTCGCGCTCATGGTCGCCGCGCCCGATGTTTTGTACGAAAAGATCGCGCCGCTTTTGAAGCCGATGGCGCGCCAGGTGTTTCATGTCGGCGCACGGCCGGGCCAAGGCATGGCCATGAAGCTCCTCAACAACTTCCTCTCCGCCACAGCAATGGCGGCGACCAGCGAGGCGATCGCTTTCGGTGAGCGCCAGGGCCTCGCCATGAAGACGATGCTCGACATCATCAACATCTCGACCGGCCAGAACACCGCGACCGCCGACAAGTTTCCGAAGCGCGTGTTGACCGCGACGTACGATCACGGCTTCGCGACCAAATTGATGGCGAAGGACATGCGGCTCTATCTCGATGCCGTGCATCACGCCGGCACGCCCGCCAAGGTTGGCGAACCGATTGTCGGGCTGTGGGACAGGCTCGACCGTGCCTGGCCGAGTTCCGACTTCACCGAGATCTACCCGTTCGTGCGCGACGGCGAACCGAAGGAACACAAGCGATGATCGAGGACCCACCGCTGCTCACCATCAACCGGCGCTTCGAGCGGCCCGACCCCGCGCTGGTCGCCAAGCTCAAAGGCGCGCAAGTGGGTCATATCGTCGATGTGCTGGGCGGGCTTGGCGCGCTGTCACCCGCGATCAAGCCGGTTGCGGGCGCGCCTCCGGCCATGTGGCCGCTCTGCGGGCCGGCGCTCACTTGCGCGTGCAAACCGGGCGATCATCTCGCATTGATCGGGGCGCTTGCCGAATCGAAGCCCGGCGACGTTATCGTCGTCGCGGCCGATGGTTATCTTGGCACGGCGGTGGCCGGCGATTTGATGATGGGCATCGCCAAGAACCGCGGTCTCGCTGGCCTGATCACCGACGGCGCGGTGCGCGACGTCGATGGCATTCTGCATGTGGGACTGCCGACGTTCTGCGCCGGTATTAGCCCGAACTCGCCGGCCAAGACCGGCCCCGGTACTGTCGGCTTGACGGTGACGCTCGGCGGCATCGCGATCAATGCGGGCGACGTCGTGATCGGCGATCGCAACGGCGTCGTCGTGGTCGAGAGAGCCCAGCTCGCCGAGGTGGTCGCCGGTCTCGAGCGCGTCCGGGCGCTTGAGGACAAAATGGAAAAAGCGGTCGCAGGCGGGCTGAAGTTTTCGGATCGCTGGCACACCTATCTCGATCCCACCCGCATCCGCTATCTTGATTAGTTCGAGCCATGAAAGCGCTGGCCGACTTGGTCGTGCTCGACCTCACGCACATGCTGGCCGGTCCGTTCGGCGCCATGTTGCTCGCCGATCTTGGCGCGACCACGATCAAGGTCGAACCGCCCGGGCGCGGCGAGGCGACACGGCGGCTCCTCGAGAACGACCCCGTGCATTCGCTGAATGGCGTCGGCGCCTATTTCCTGACGCTCAACCGCAATAAGAAGAGCGTCGCGATCGATCTCAAGTCGCCGGACGGCCTTGCGCTGTTCTATGAGCTCGTGAAGAAGGCCGATATCCTGTTCAGCAATTTCGGGCCCGGCGTCAATGAACGGCTTGGCATCGATCATCAGACGCTCGCCGCGCACAACCCTCGAATCATCACTTGTTCGGTGAGCGGCTTCGGCGAAACCGGGCCCGGCGCCGACCGCCCGGCCTTCGACATGGTCGCGCAGGGCTATGGCGGCGGCATGTCGATTACGGGCTTTCCGGGCGGCCCGCCGACCAAGGCCGGTATTCCGGTCGGCGATCTTGGCGGCGGTATTTTTGGCACGCTCGGCATTCTCGCAGCGCTCCACGCGCGCGAGCGTACCGGGCGCGGCCAGCATGTCGACATCTCGATGCAGGACTGCCAGATCTCGCTGCTGACTTATATGGCGACGATGTATCTCCTGTCGGGCCAAGAGATCGGCGCGATGGGCAACACCCATTTTCGCCATATTCCCTACAACACATACCCGACCCGAGACCGCCATATCATCCTCGCCTGCGTCACGGATCAGGCCTGGTGCAATGTCGCCAAGGTGATCGGCGATCCTGAGCTGGCCGATCCCGCCCTCGCCGCCTTGCCCGGCCGAGCGGCCAAGCGCGCATGGTTCGAGGCCCGTCTTGCCGAGGTACTGAAGACCGAGACCTGCGATTTTTGGCTCGCGCGTTTCGCCGAGGCCGACGTGCCCGCCGCGCCGGTCAATGATTTCGGCCACGCGCTGAGCGACCCGCAAATCCTCGCGCGCAACATGGTGGTCGATGTGCCGCAACCCGAGGGCGGCACGGTCCGCATGCCGGGCAATCCGATCAAGCTGAGCGAAACGGGCGACGAAAGTTTCTCGCCCTCGCCTCGTCTCGGGCAACATACCGACGACGTGCTGCGCGGGCTGCTCGACAAGACGGCGGCCGAGATCGCGTCGCTTCGCACGCGCGGCGTCGTCCAGTAGAGCCACGCCATGATCTACGAGTCACCCATGTTCAGGACGCTGGGCGACACCGCACTCAACGTCGAGTTCGGGGATGAGACGAGTATCCCGCTGAATTTCCGCATCCTCGCATTGGACCAGGCAATCCGGAAGAATCCGCCGAAAGGTATCCTTGAGACCAACCCACAGGTCCGCTCGCTCGGCATCGTCTATAATCCCCTCGTCAACACGCGCGACCGCATCGTCGATGCCATCAGAGAGCTGACCCAATCGCTGCGCGCGGTCGAACGGCTGCCGAGCCGAAGAGTGACAATACCCGCTCTCTATGACGATCCCTGGTCGCGTGAGTGCGCGGAAGCGTTCGGGGTGCGCAACAACATGGAGTACATCGCCGAGTTCAATCGCATGACGGTTGCGCAGGTGATCGAGACGCACACCGCCTGCGATTACTGGGTCACCGGCGTCGGCTTCGTGCCAGGCACCTTCGTGTCCTATGCCATGGACCCACGAAAACGCATCGGCGCGCCGCTCTATCGGACGCCACGCACCTGGACCCATTCGCGCCTCCTTAACTTCGGCGGCAACACCTCGACCATCTATCCGTTTCGCGTGCCCGGCGGCGGCCAGCTTTTCGGCCGCACGCCCATCAACATCTTCGAGCCCGAGCAGAAGAACCGGGTCTTCAAGGACGGCCCCGTTCTGGCTCGGACGGGTGATCGGCATCGCTATGTCTCGATCAGCCGGGACGACTACGACGCCATCCGCGCCGAGGTGGAAGCCGGCGTCTATGAGTACCAGATCGAAGAGGGCGTCTTCGATTGCGCCGCCTACCTCGCTTGGCTCGATGATTTGGGCGAGCCACGCGAGAAACGCGACCCAGAAAGCACCTGGGAGCGAGCGTGATGCTCGAGGTTATCGACGGCGGGCTGCAGACGACCGTGCAGGATATGGGCCGCCAAGGGTCTATGGCGCTCGGGATTCCACCCTCGGGCGCCCAAGATGCGTTCTCGCTGCGCATCGCCAATCTGCTGGTCGGGAATCCCACCGGCGGACCGCTCGTGATCAGAGACGACCCGGGCAGCGCCGGGCTCGAGATCCTGCTCGGTCGACTCAAGGTTCGGGCGCTGAAAGACCTCGTCGTTGCGCTCACCGGGGCCAAACTCGACGTGACCATCGATGGCGCGCCGGCGCCACGATGGCAGGCCTTTTGGCTGCGTGCCGGCCAGACGCTCGCTTGCGGCATCACGCGCGAAGGGGCGCGTGCCTATTTGGCCGTCCATGGCGGGATTGACGTTCCTGTCTATTTGGGCAGCCGCGCAACGCACATGAGAGGGCAATTCGGCGGCTTCGAGGGACGAGTTTTGAGGCAGGGTGATCGCCTGTCGATCGGCCCGGCGCGCCTCGATGTCGCATCGTTGGTTGGCCGCCGCCTCCGCCCCGATCTGCTACCCCGTCATGCGGCGCCATGGGAAGTGAGAGTGGTGCGCGGTCCCGAAGCGGATACTTTTACCGAGCAAAGCGAAACGACGTTCTATGCGACGGCATGGAAGCTCAATCCGAAGTCGGACCGCACCGGCATGCGTTTCATCGGCCCGGCCCTTTCTTTCCGCCCGGGCCGACCGCGCTATTTGATCGACGACGCTGGCCAGGACCCCTCCAACATCGCGATCGATCCCGGCGCGCCGCTCGGCACAATACAGGTGCCCTCGGGCGTCGAGCCGATTGTCCTCGGCGTCGATTCGCCAACCATCGGCGGCTATGCCAGGATTGGCACGGTCATCTCGACCGACATGGCGACGCTTGGTCAGGCGCGCCCGTTCGAGGCGGTTCGCTTTGTCCGATGCACATGGGTGGCGGCGGTGGCGGCTTTGCGGGAGCAGCACGCCTTGATCTCAGAATCCAGCGTCTTGGCTTAGCGGGCGCGGCGATGATCATGTCGCGAAACCCCATGGCCGCGGTATTAATTGGAGCGACCAAACGAGGCGGACGAAATGGCTGATGCCGTGATTGTGCATGAGGTCGGCCTGAGGGACGGCCTGCAGAACCAGCCGCGCATGGTGCCGGTCGAAGGCAAGCTCGAACTCTTGGACGCGCTGATCGCGGCCGGCGTGCGCTCGGTCGAGGTGACCAGTTTCGTCTCGCCGAAGGCGGTGCCGCAAATGGCCGATGCCGCCGAGCTCTATGCCCGTATCCCCAAGCGCGCCGACATGAACTACGAAGTGCTGGTGCCGAACGAAAAAGGCTATGAGCGCGCGGTCGCGTCCGGCGCGCGAGTCATCGCGGTCGTCATCGCGGCGAGCGATACGTTCAACCGGCGCAACATCAACATGTCGCTCGATGAGGCGATCGCGGCGTGCGAGGCGGTCATTCGCCGCACCAAGCGCGAAGGCCATCGCGCGCGCGCCTATATTTCGGCACTTGCCGCCTGCCCCTATGAGGGCGTCACGCCGCCCGAACGAGTCTTCTCATTGACCGCCAAGATGTTCGACGCGGGCGCCGATGAAGTCGCGCTCAGCGATACGATCGGCGCCGGCAACCCGGCGCAGATCGAGTATTTGTTCGAA
>CAMDDO010000064.1 GCA_945892755.1 Rhizobium sp. Q54
GGCCGAGAAGTCTCATGCCGGCCGCTTCCAGAAGTCGCTCGACACGCTCGAATAGTCCGTCACGTTTCGGCGCGGGGCCGAGTGCCGTTCACCTCCGGGTGAATTGACCGGCATTCGCCCCGCCCGCCTTTCGACACCCGCCACAGAAAGCGCGGCTCGGCCCCGAACCGCGAGGACCGACATGAGCGACAAAGTCTCGGCGCGTCACATCATCGATTGGCAGAATTCGGCCTATTTTGATGCCGACAAACTCGATCAGGAGATGCGACGGGTCTTCGAGGTTTGCCATGGCTGCCGCGCCTGCAACCGGTTGTGCGATTCGTTTCCGCGTCTATTCGAGCTGATCGACCATTCGCCGGATGAGACGCTTGAGACGGTGCCGTCGAATGAGTTCAAGAAAGTCGCCGACGCCTGCACGCTTTGCGACATGTGCTACATGTCGACCTGTCCCTATACGCCGCCGCATGAATGGGCGATCGACGTTCCCCATTTGATGCTGCGCTACCGCGCGGTCGAGCATGGGGCCGGCGGCGCACCGACGCGCGCCCATCCGAGGCTGGCCGAGACCGACGCCAACGGCAGGATCGCGCAGGTGCTGGCGCCGGTGATGAACTGGGGCGCCGATCGGCGTAACGGACTGACCCGCCCCGTGCTGGAGAAGCTCGGCGGCGTGCATCGCGACGCGCCGCTGCCGCGCTATGAAACGCCGACGCTCGTCAAGCGGGCGAAGAAGCTGAAACCCGCGATCAATGACCAAGCCACGGCAAGGGGCCGCAAGGCGGTCATTTTCGCGACCTGCTTCGCCAATTATAACCGCCCCGAGATCGGCGAAGCCGCGCTCGCCGTTCTAGCCAAGAACGGCATCGCCGCCGACGTGGTCTATCCGCAATGCTGCGGCATGCCGCAGCTCGAGCAGGGCGATCTCGCGCGCGTCGTCGCGGGTGCGCGGGCGGTGAGCCAGGCGCTCGCGCCCTATATCGAGCAGGGCCACGACGTGGTCACGTTGGTGCCCTCTTGCGCGCTCATGCTGAAGAGCGAATGGCCGTTGCTCTTGCCCGAGGATGCAGCGGTCAAGGCGCTCGCCGCACGAACCTTCGATATGCCCGAATACATCGTTGATATCGCGCGCAAGGAAAAGCTTTCGGACGGTCTGAAGCCGCTCGAGGGCGGCGTCACGCTGCACCTCGCCTGCCACGCGCGCGCGCAAAACATCGGGCGCAAGGCGTCCGACATGCTGGCGCTGATTCCCGAGATCAAGCTCGACATGATCGAGCGCTGCTCGGGTCATGGCGGTTCACTCGGCGTCACCGTTGAGTTTCACGAGATCGCGCTGAAGGTCGGGCGCCCCGTGGCGCGCGCCGCGCTCGAAAAGGCCAATCGCTTCGTCGCCTCCGAGTGTCCGCTCGCCGCCACCCATATTGTCAATGGCATGGAAAAGCTCGTGGCCGAGGCTGGGCCCGGCCAGGGACTCCCGGCCGACCGCCGCGCCTTCCATCCCATCGAGCTATTCGCCAAGGCCTACGGGGTGATGCCATGAGCAGCGCCGGCGAGGCTTGCCTCGCGCGCCCCAAGCGTCGGATCGAAGCGTCGGATCTGATGCCGATGGAGGCCTATGGCAAGGAGCGCAAGGCGCGCCGCGGCGCGATCAGCGAAATCAAGCGCAACCGGCGCGTCGAGGTCGGCCCGTTCGCCACGTTCTATTTCGAATGCTACGAGACCATGTGGATGCAAATCCATGAAATGCTGTTCGTCGAGCGCGGCGGGGCGGACCAGGTACCGGGCGAACTTGCCGCCTACAATCCGCTTATTCCACAGGGACGCGAGTTGATCGCCACACTCATGTTCGAAATCGAGGATCCGCTCGCGCGGTCACGTGCGCTGGCGCGCCTCGGCCATGCCGAGGATACGATCGAACTCGATGTTGGCGGCCAAATCATCAAAAGCGAGCCGGTCGATCACGACACCGAACGCACGAACGAAGAAGGCAAGACCTCGTCGGTGCATTTCATCCGGTTCAAGTTTGACGACGAGGCTATTCGTCGCTTCAAGGCCGCGGGCACGCGGGTGATGCTTGGCTTCACGCACCCGAACTATGCACACTTGGCGGTCATGCCCGAGGCCGTGCGCGCCGCGCTCGCCGAAGACCTGGATCCGCCGGTCTGACAGGACGCGGCTTCCGCTCAGCGCAGCGTTTCCCGCGCGTCGACGCCCCACATCTCGTCGCGGCGAAGCCAGCCGGTATAGCCGCGCGCGGTCACCTCGCACCATTCGTCCTCACAGGTTTTGAGGTCAACCATTACGCCGGGCTCGGCAAGCGCGACGCCATCGGCCGAACCGCCCGGTTCGATCCTGAAAGTCCGCACGCCGCCGGTGACCAGCGCCGTGCGTCGGCCCGAGAGCAGCGACTGGTGAACCCAACCAAGCGTACCGTCGGCATCCCGGATCTGGCGCCAGACATCGAATTGAGCGACGATTTCGACTGGATAGCCGGCGCGCCGATAAACCCATTCGATCGGATAGCGCTCGCCCGGCCCGGCGCGCAGATTGACTTCGTCGGACCGGAGCGAGGAAAAACGAGGGGTTGCCGGCGCTCCGTCATTGTCCGCGGCCTGGGTCGGGGCCGCGCCAAGCAGCGCAATGGCAAGCGCGGCCCTGAAGAGGCGGCGCAGGGTTGCGCGCGTTGTTTTACGCAGCATGTGACGGCCGGAGCATGCCGGATTGATGACCCGTCCAGGGCCAGTCGGTCAAGGGCTTGACCGCTCGATTGTCTCGACCGGTCCGCTTTGCTAGGACTGGGGCAGGCGGACGCCGCGCAGACGACGAGCGACGGCGATCGCGTGTCGAGACTACCACCCGCAGAACGAGGGAAGCGCCATGCCGCCGACCAGGCACCCAAAGCCCCGGGTCATCGTGACCCGCCGCCTGCCGGGCGAGATCGAAGCGCGCATGATGGAGCTCTTCGATGCGCGCCTGAATGAAGACGACCATTCGTTCAGCCGGGCCGAACTGATCGCCGCGGTCAAGGAGGCCGACATTCTCGTGCCGACCGTGACCGACCGGCTGAGCCACGAGGTGATCCGCGAGGCGGGGCCGAACCTCAAGCTGATCGCGAGCTTCGGCACCGGTATCGATCATATGGACCTCGATGCCGCGCGTGCCCAAAACCTGATCGTCACCAACACGCCCGGCGTGCTGACCGAGGATACCGCCGACATGACGATGGCGCTCATCCTCGCCGTGCCGCGCCGCCTGGCCGAAGGCGAGCGACTTGCCCGCTCGGGTCAATGGAAGGGCTGGTCGCCCACCTTCATGCTCGGCCACCGCATCTATGGTAAGCGGCTCGGCATCATCGGCATGGGCCGCATCGGCCAAGCGGTGGCGCGGCGCGCGCGCGGCTTTGGCCTGTCGATCCATTACCACAATCGCGAGCGCGTGCATCCGGACATCGAGGCCGAGCTCGAAGCGACCTATTGGCCAAGTCTCGATCAGATGCTGGCGCGCATGGACCTCATCACCATCCATTGCCCGAGCACGCCGGCGACCTATCACCTGCTCTCCGCGCGCCGATTGAAACTGCTGCAAAAGGACACCTATATCTTCAATGTCGCACGCGGCGGCGTGATCGACGAATCGGAGCTCGTGCGCCTTCTGATCAGTGGCGACATCGCCGGCGCTGGGCTCGACGTGTACGAGCACGAGCCGGCGATCAATCAGAAATTGCTCAAGCTCGACAACGTCGTGCTGCTTCCGCACATGGGCTCGGCCACGATCGAGGGGCGCCTCGCCATGGGCGAGAAGGTGCTGATCAACATACAGACCTTCGTCGATGGGCATGTGCCGCCCGATCGGGTGATCGGCAACGACTGACCCGGTCCGCGCGGGCCGCTGTCAATTGGGCGTTGCGCGGCCTACGACATCGCCGGCACGCAAATCGCCGCCGCTGCGTCGCGTCGGTGCAGGCTCAAATCGCGAATAGTCGGATTATTTCCGCAGAGCGGGCATTCGGGGTCGGGCTTGACCTTGACCTTGCGAAACGTCGCCGAGAGCGCCTCGTAGATCAAGAGCTGGCCCGACAGGCTCTCGCCGATGCCGAGCAGCTCCTTCAGCACCTCGGTTGCCTGCAGCGAGCCGATCGCGCCTGCGATCGCGCCGAGCACGCCGCCTTCCGCGCAGGACGGAATCAGCCCGGGCGGCGGCGGCTCGCGGAAGATGCAGCGATAACAGGGGTGCTGGCCGCCAAGATACGCCTTGTAGGTCGAGAGCTGGCCGTCGAAGCGCAGGATCGAGCCAGAAACCAGCGGCCGCTTGGCGAAATAGCACGCGTCGTTCAAAAGAAAGCGGGTCTCGAAATTGTCGCTGCCGTCGGCGACCAAGTCATAGCGCGCGATCAGGTCGAGCGCATTCTCGGCGTTGAAGCGTGTCGTGTGGCAGTCGACCTTGGTGGTGCGATTGAGCGCGGCGATGCTCGCCTTGGCGCTTTCCGTTTTCGGTGCTCCGATCCGGGCCTCATTGTGAATGATCTGGCGCTGCAGGTTCGAGAGCGCGACCGAATCATCGTCGACGATGCCGAGTGCCCCGACGCCCGCCGCCGCAAGATAGAGGAGAAGTGGCGCGCCAAGGCCGCCGGCGCCGACCACGAGAACGCGCGACTCGCTGAGCTTCAGCTGACCCGCGCCGCCGACCTCGCCCAGGATTAGATGGCGGGCATACCGCTCAAGGTCCTGCGGCGCGAGCGGCACGTTAGAGCCCCGCGAAGAGATCGGTCGAAAGATAGCGCTCGGCGAAAGAGGGGATGATGATGACGATGCGCTTGTTGGCCATTTCGGGCCGCGCGCCGACCTCGAGCGCGGCCGCGATCGCCGCGCCTGACGAGATGCCGACAGGCCAGCCCTCGAGTCTGGCGGCGAGCCGCGCGGTCTCGAATGCGGTCTGGTTGCCGATGCAGATGATCTCGTCGATCAATTCGGTCTTCAGGATCGAAGGCACGAATCCGGCGCCGATGCCCTGAATCATGTGGGGTCCGGGCTGGCCGCCCGAGAGCACCGGCGAATCCTCGGGCTCGACCGCGATGACCTTGATTCCCGGTTTGCGCGCCTTCAGCACCTCGCCGACGCCGGTGATCGTGCCGCCGGTGCCGACCGCACTGAGGAACACGTCAAGCTCGCCGCCGGTATCGGCCCAGATTTCCTCGGCCGTGGTGCGCCTGTGAATCTCCGGGTTCGACAGATTGTCGAACTGCATGGGCATGAAGGCATCGGGCAGGCTCTTGACCAGGGCCTCGGCCCGCTTGATCGCGCCGCGCATGCCCTCGCCCGCCGGCGTCAATTCGAGTTCGGCGCCAAGCAGCTTGAGAATCTTGCGCCGCTCGACCGACATGCTCTCGGGCATGGTCAAGATTAGTCGATAGCCTTTCGACGCCGCCACGAAGGCGAGGCCGATTCCGGTATTGCCCGAGGTCGGCTCGACCAGGACCGTGCGGCCCGCGACGATGCGCCCCGCCGCCTCCGCCGCCTCGATCATGGCGACGCTGATGCGGTCCTTGACCGAGGCGAGCGGGTTGAAGAATTCGAGCTTGCCAAGAATCTCCGCCTTCACGCCGCGCTCGGCAGGCAGGCGGTTCATGCGCACCAGGGGCGTCGCGCCGATCGTCTCGGTGATCGAGCCGTAGACGCGGCCGCGCACATAGGGCGCCGGCGGCGGTTCTAGTTTCTTCTTGCTGGTGGCCACGGCACGGCACCTTTCCGAAAAACGTCAGATCGCAAAATCAAAGCGCGCGCGCGCCTCGCTCTCGACTCCGGACTCTTGCGCGCGCCGACACAGCTCCTCGATCGTTACGCTATCGAGCCGCGCCACAACGTCGCGCTGCAAATCGTCCCAGAACGGCTTCAGCACTTTGTCGCCGAGCGGCGAGTGCGGCGCGGGCTCGTCCTCGTTCTCGGCACCTTCGAGTTGACTCACCGTGCGCGCGATCTCGCCGATCGTGATGCGCCGGCGTTCGCGCGCGAGCAAATAGCCGCCGCGTGGCCCGCGTACGCCCCTCAGAATGCCGTTGTGAACAAGCCGCTGCATGACAAGCTCGAGATAGCGGTGGGGAATGCCCTGACGGCTCGCAATTTCTCGGCTCTGCACCGGCTTGGTGCCGCCATAATAGGCGATGTCGACCACCGCATCGATTGCGAAACGCAGTTTGCGCGAAACGCGGACCATGGTTCAGACCATCTTATGATCGAAGGGCGCATGACCGCTCGATCCGAAACCACCGGCGCCGCGCGCCGTGGCATCGAGGCTCGCGCGCTCGGCCAACCTGGCGCGAACCACCGGCGTGACGATCATCTGCGCGATGCGCATGCCACGGGTGATCGTGATGGCCTCAGAGCCGTGATTGATCAAAATGACGCCGATCTCGCCGCGATAGTCGGCGTCGATCGTGCCCGGGCTGTTGAGTATGGTAAGCCCGGCTTTCAAGGCGAGGCCGGAGCGCGGACGAATCTGCGCCTCGTAGCCGTCGGGCAGCGCGATCGCGAGGCCGGTCGGCACCAAGGCGCGCGCGCCCGGCGCCAGCGTCAACGCCGCGTCGAGCGCGGCGGGCAAATCGAGTCCGGCCGCGCCCGCGCTGGCATAGTTTGGCAAGGGCAGGTCGGCGCCGTGAGGCAGACGCTGCACGGCGACATCGATCTCGTGTGGCATCACGCTCTCACGGGGCCCGACTTGGTCTTGAGTGCGACCGCGATGCGCTCGGCGAGGCGCGCGGCGATCGCCGCCTTGCTGAGGCGCGGCCAATGCTCGACCGTAACGTCGCTGCCGTTTGGCTCGGCGACGAACAGATGCATTGTATTTGCGTCACCGCCGAATGCGCCGGTGGCCGGCGATACGTCGTTGGCTAGAAGCCAGTCGCAGCCCTTGCGCGCGAGCTTGTCGCGGGCGTTCTGCTCAAGCTTTTCGGTTTCCGCCGCGAAGCCGATCACAAGGCGCGGCCGGTCATTCTTGCGCGCGCTCAGGCTGGCCAAGATGTCGGGGTTGCGCACCAGCTCGAGCTTTGGCTCGCTCTTACCTGAAACCTTTTTGAGCTTCTCGGGCGCAGCCTCGGCGACGCGCCAATCCGCGACAGCCGCGGCGCAGATCGCGATATCGGCGGGTAGCGCCGACTCGCAGGCGTCGAGCATTTGGCGCGCCGTCTCGACACGGATCGTCGTCACGCCCGGCGGGTCGGGCTCCGCGGTCGGGCCCGAGACCAAAGTTACGCCGGCGCCGAGGCGCGCGCACGCGGCGGCGATCGCGTGGCCTTGTTTGCCGGAGGAGCGATTGCCGATGAAGCGCACCGGGTCGATCGGCTCATAGGTCGGGCCGCTCGTGACCAAGGCTCGCACGCCTTCAAGCCCGCCCGTATCGCCAAGTGCCGCCTCGATTGCGGCCAGGATGTCGGCGGGCTCGGCCATGCGGCCGGCGCCGAACTCGCCACACGCCATGGCGCCGATCTCAGGCCCGACGCGGATCACGCCATCGGCCTCGAGCCGCGCGATGTTGCGCCGAGTCGCCACATGCTCCCACATGCGCACGTTCATCGCGGGCGCGATCAGCACCTTCTTGTCGGCCGCGAGCAGGACCGTTGTCGCCAGATCGTCGGCAATCCCGCTCGCCATCTTGGCGATCAGGTCCGCCGTGGCCGGTGCGACGACCAAAAGATCGGCGTCGCGCGAGAGCCGGATGTGACCCATCTCGGCTTCGTCGGTAAGCGAAAACAGGTCGCCGTAGATCTTGTCCTCGCTGAGTGCGCCCAGCGAGAGCGGGGTCACGAATTCGGCGCCCGACGCCGTCAGCACGCAGCGCACCGCCGCGCCGCGCTCCTTCAGGCGTCGAATCAGATCAAGACTCTTATAAGCCGCGATCCCACCCGCGACGATGAGGAGAATGCGCTTTCCCTGCAGCACAGGAATGGCCTTTGCAATATTGTCCGATGTTTTCGTGTATTTAAAGTAGATGGTCCGTGGAGTTCGGGCAAGAGTCGTTGGTGGCGGCGTTCTAAGCCCTTAAATCAGCTGAATAATCACCAGCGCAGCAAGTAGCGCCGCGATCACGCCGAGAATGGCGTGGAGGCCCGTGAAGCGGCCACGCCGGCCTGCGACCAGGCGAGCGGTCGCCGGCTCAAAGCGGACGCCGCGTTCGAGGCTGCCAAGCAGATGTTCGGCGCGCGCGATCAGCTTGGGAAGGCGACGCGCCGCCTCGAACGAATCCTTGACGGTTTCGATCAACCGCGCTTCGCGCCCGAGATTGACCCGCACCCAGGATTCGATCAGCGGCCGCGCGATCAGCCACATGTTCTCCTCCGGGCTCAAATGCCGGCACAGCCCTTCGGCCATCAGCAGCGTCTTTTGCAACAAGAGCAGATGTGGCTGCGTTTCCATCTCGAAGGTCTCGGTCACCTTGAACAGGTGCGCGAGCAACTGGGCGACCGAAATCTCGTTAAGCGGGCGGCCGAGGATGGGTTCGCCGATCGAGCGCAATGCCTGGATGAACGCCTCGCGCGATTTCGTGCGCGGCACGAAGCCGGCCTCGAAATGCACATCGGCCACACGCTCGTAGTCGCCGGTGAGGAACCCGACCAGCATTTCCGCGATATAGCGCCGCGTCTCGCGATCGAGCCGGCCCATGATGCCGAAATCGAGCGCCACGATACCGCCATCCGGCGCGACCATCAGATTGCCCGGGTGTAAATCGGCATGGAAAAAGCCATCGCGGAACACCTGATTGAAGAACGCGGTCGAGGCATGCTTGACGATCGTGCGCGGGTCATGGCCGGCCGCACTCAAAGCCTCGCGCTCGTCGATCGGAATTCCCGCCATGCGCTGTAGCGTCAGCACGCGCTGGCCGGTGCGAGCCCAATCGATCAAGGGCACGCGGAAATCGGGATCATCGGCAAAGTTCTCGCCGAGCTCGGAGGCGGCTGCGGCCTCGAAGCGGAGATCCATTTCGATCGCGACCGTATCAGCGAAGGTGCGGACCACCTCGACAGGCTTCAACCGGCGCCACGAGGGCATGGCGCGCTCGGCCATCGAGGCGAGCCAGAAAAACAGATCGAGGTCGCGGCGAAAGGCGCGCTCGACATTCGGGCGCAGCACCTTGACCGCCACCTCGCGGCCATCGGCCGTGATCGCGAAATGAACTTGCGCGATCGAGGCCGCGGCAATCGGCTCATCGTCGAAGGTCGCGAAGAGCGCCTCGATCGGTTTGCCGAGCTCCGCTTCGATGATCGCGCGGGCTTGCCTCCCCGGAAAGGGCGGCAATTTGTCGTGCAGCGCGGTCAGGTCGCGTGCCACGGCCTCGCCGATCAAATCGGGCCGGGTTGAGAGCGCTTGGCCGAACTTGATGAAGGTCGGGCCGAGCGCCTCGAACGCGGCGGTCAGACGTTCGCCCGGCCGCCCCTTGCGGCGCGGCCATGGGACCAGGCTGACCAGGTTGATCAGGATCGGCGCAATGCGCGCGTCCCTGAGCAGGAACAGCGCATCGAAGCGCGCCAGCGTCCAGGCGATCGCCAGCAGGCGCCAAAGATTGCGGAGAATGCGCATGACTTCTAGCGCCCGCTTTCGGCCGTTCGCCGCTTGCGGTCAAACACGATAGGCCGAGTGCAGCGCGGCAATGCCGCCGCTCAAGCGCCGGTAGCTGACGCCGGCGAAGCCGGCGTCCCGTATCATGCCCGCAAAGCGCTCGGGATGTGGGAACCGCCTGATGCTTTCGACCAAATAGCGATAGGAGCCGGCATCCTTGGCGATAGCCGCGCCCATCATGGGGATCACCGCGAAGGAATACAAATCGTAAAGCTTGTCGAGGCCCGGCATGACGTCGGGGCTGAATTCGAGGCAGAGGAAGCGTCCCCCTGGTCCGAGCACACGCGCGGCTTCGCCAAGCGCCGCTTCGATCCGCGTCAGATTTCGGATCCCGAAAGCGATGGTATAGGCGTCGAACGAGCGCGCCTTGAAGGGCAGCCGCTCGGCATCGCCGACGAGCCACTCGATGCCCTTGAGAATGCCCCGGTCATAGGCCCGGTCGCGCCCCGCCTCGACCATGTTCTGGCTGGCATCGCACACCACGATGTGTCCACCGCCGTCCGCGCCCAATCGATCGCGGATACGGAAGGCGATGTCGCCCGTTCCGCCCGCCACGTCGACGATCGTCATGGCGGGTGTCGGCCTGAGCCACTCCACCATCTCGCGCTTCCAAACGCGGTGGATGCCACCGCTCATCACGTCGTTCATGACGTCGTAGCGCCGCGCGACGCGCTCGAACACGCCGCGCACGAGGCCGGCCTTGGCCTCGGCCGCCACGCGCTTGAAGCCGAAATCCACGGCCTCGGCGTCGTCTGTTTCTTTGTCCTCGGTCGACATGGGCGTCGAGGATAGCGAAGCGGCCCTCGAGGCGCTACGTTCGGGCCATGCCTGAACTACCCGAAGTCGAGACTGTGCGGCGCGGCCTTGGGCCTCGCGTGATCGGCCGGCGCATCGTGACGGCCGATGCGCACCGGCCCGATCTGAGGATTCCCTTGCCCGAAAATCTGTCCAAGCGTCTGGTAGGGCGGCGCATCGTGCGGCTCGACCGGCGGGCCAAATACATTCTGGCCCATCTCGATGATGGCGCGGTGTTGATCATCCATCTCGGCATGTCGGGCCGTCTGGTGGTGCATGACCGACCACCCAACAGCGTCGCGCCGCACGAGCATGTCCGCATCGGCTTCCAAGGCGGTGTTACGGTGAGCTACACCGACCATCGGCGTTTCGGCCTGATCACTTTGTGTGACGAGGCGGAGCTTGCGGGCCATAGATTTTTCGCCCGCCTCGGCCCGGAGCCCTTGGATGACGCCTTCACGGGTGCCGTACTGGCCGAGCGGCTCGCTGACAAGGCGACGCCGATCAAGGCGGCGCTACTCGACCAGACCGTGGTCGCGGGCCTCGGCAATATCTATGTCTGCGAGGCGCTCTACCATGCCGGGCTAGGCCCCAGGCGCCTTGCCCGAACCGTCAAATCCGAGCGCGCCGAACGACTCGTTGTGGCGATCAAGGACGTGCTTGAGCGGGCCCTCGAAGCCGGCGGCTCCTCGCTCCGAGATTACGTCCAAGCCTCTGGCGAACTTGGCTATTTTCAGAATGCCTTTGCGGTCTATGACCGTGAGGGTGAAGCTTGTCCAGGCTGCGATTGCGGCACCGGAGTCCGCCGCATCGTGCAGAGCAACCGTTCGACATTCTATTGCGCGAAGCGCCAACGTTGATGTAGGACGCTGCCCCAATGGGCCCTGCTGCACTGCAAAAGAGCGGTCGAGCCGTTCTGCTCGCGCTGTTTCTGCTCGGCGCTCCCCTCGAGGCGCTGGGCGATCACCGCCAATCGTTCGTCGGCGGGCTCGAGGATTTGCCGTTGATGGACGGACTGGCGGAGGACCGTGCCGCCGGACTCGTCTTCGACAAACCGGACGGTCGTTTGGTCGATGCCTACGCCGCGGGGCCGGTCACGCCCGACGCGGTCGCGGCCTTCTATCGGGAAACGCTACCCGAACTCGGTTGGCGCGTGATCGGGCCGCTTACCTTTGAACGCGAGGGCGAAAGGCTCACCATCGAGACCGAGGCCCTGGCGGGCGAAGTATTGGTCCGCTTCCATCTTGCGCCACGCTGAATCATCAGCCCCTTCAATTGCCTGCCGGAAATGCGCCGCGCCAGCGCGGCGCCCTAGTAGATAGAGGAGCCTAAGACACCATGGCCTATGAGACCATTATCGTCGATCGTCGCGGTCGCGTCGGGCTGATCACGCTCAATCGACCCAAGGCCTTGAATGCATTGAATGCGACCCTGATTGGCGAGCTCAACGAGGCGCTCGATAGCTTTGAGGCCGCGCCCGAGATCGGCGCAATCGTGCTCACCGGCAGCGAAAAAGCGTTTGCGGCCGGGGCTGACATCAAGGAAATGCAGTCGAAGAGCTTCGCCGATGCTTACAACAGTGACTTTATCGGCGCGTGGGATCGCGTTACGCGCTGCAAGAAGCCGGTCATCGCGGCCGTATCGGGCTATGCCCTCGGCGGCGGCTGCGAGCTTGCCATGATGTGCGACATCATCATCGCGGCCGACACGGCGAAGTTTGGCCAGCCCGAGATCACACTCGGCGTTTTTCCAGGCGCCGGCGGCACGCAGCGTTTGATCCGCGCGGTCGGCAAAGCGAAAGCGATGGAGATGATTCTGTCCGGCCGCAATATGGACGCGCAGGAGGCCGAACGCTCCGGCCTGGTCAGTCGCGTCGTCCCGGCGGCCAACCTGCTTGACGACGTGATGAAGCTGGCAGAGCGCATCGCGCACTTCTCGCAACCGATTGTTGCCATGGGGAAAGCAGCCGTTAACCGTGCCTTCGAGACGACTTTGGCGGAAGGCGTCCGTTATGAGCGGGCGGCGTTCTACTCGACATTCGCGACTGAGGACCAGAAAGAAGGTATGCTGGCCTTCATTGAGAAGCGGGCGCCGCAATTCGGCAACAAATGAGCCGAGTCGCTGGCGATTGACGGAACCGCGACCGGCGGTTATAACCGCGCCCCTCAAAGGCGCAGGATCGCGCGAGATTAAGAGGACTTCGATGGCCCACACCAATCAGGCCAAAAAACGCGTTCGGCAGACGCTAAAGCGCACGGTGCGCAACCGTGCGCGCAAGAGCCGCGTGCGCACCTTCATCCGGGGTGTTGAAGAAGCGCTGGACACCAAGGATGGCGCCCAGGCCGAAGTCGCGTTTCGCTCCGCCGCATCGGAAATCATGCGCGGTGTCACGAAGGGCGTCATGCGCAAGAAAACGGCGTCGCGCAAAGTGTCGCGTCTTCACAAGCGCTTGAAAGCACTTTCCGCCAACGCTTAGCACGAAGTTAATAGTGCACGCTGATGCGCGCGTCTTGGACGCGGCGCAGCGATCAGACCCAAAACAAGTTCATGACAATCGTTTCGCGCCGCTTTGCAGGCGCGGGTGATTGATCGACGCGATGGGTTCGCTCGCGACGAATCTCGCGCGAAATTTGCAACGGCGTTACAAGAATCTGACGAGTTCCTACTTCAGACCCGTTGTCAGGTCGCGACCATCGCATTACTGTAGCCAAAGTTCTGGGTGGTACCGGGGCGGTTCAAGCAAACAGCGCGTTGAGTGTCGATTACGTCGTGAGGGCGAAGCCATGCTTCTCGTCCGGCGGCTGGGAGCGCGTTGCCTCTTGATGACGATGCCGACTGCCACCCCAAGAAACCAAGAAGTCGATCGTGGCGCGCGGGAGAGGACCAGGTCGAGATGTCGGCAAACGAAGCGCGCCGCAGAGCGCGTGAGCGTCTTAAGGGGGATGAACGCTACGCCGGGGACGTCACGCCGAATGAGGCGTGGGAAATCCTTTCGAGCGAATCCGCCGCAACGCTGATCGACGTGCGTACCGACGCCGAGTGGGCCTATGTCGGTGGCCCCGATCTCGGCGCGATCGAAAAGCAGTCGGTCCTGATCGGCTGGCAGCTTTTTCCGTCGATGGCCGTCAATCCACGCTTCGTCGACGAGGTCGAACGCCTCGGCCTCAACAAGGACACGCCCATCCTGTTGCTGTGCCGATCCGGCGCACGCTCGAAATCGGCGGCCCAGGCGTTGACGGCGCGCGGCTACAGCTCGTGCTTCAATATCGTCGATGGCTTCGAAGGACCGACCGATGGTGAACGCCACCGTGGCTCGGTCGCCGGATGGAAGGCAAGCGGGTTGCCCTGGAGGCAAGGCTAGATGATGGCAAGCGATGGCAAGCTGCGCGACCCTTCCCTTGAGGCCCAGTGGCAGCGCGTGCGCGGGCGGCTGCGCGACGAACTGGGCGATTCCGCCTATCACAACTGGCTCAAGCCTTTGACCTTGAACGGTCTTGAGAACGGCGAAGTGCGCCTTGGCGCGCCGTCGCGATTCTTGCGCGACTGGGTTCTGTCGCGCTATGCCGACCGGATTCGCTCGCTCTGGTCGGCCGAGAATCCGAAGGTATTGAGCGTTGGCCTCAGGGTTGCCGCGCCGAGTGGGGTCCCCGATGAATCAGGCCCGGTTGCCTCCGCCGTCCCATCGCCGCCGGTGCCTGAAGGCACGCCGCCGCGCACTGTGCTCGCGCGCGGCCCGGAAGAAGACGACGGCGCCCATTCCTCGCCGCTCAATCAACGCTTCCGCTTCGGCACGTTCGTCATCGGCAAGCCCAATGAATTCGCTTATGCCGCGGCGCGGCGTGTCGCGGAATCGAACGAGGTGCCATTTAACCCGCTCTATCTCTATGGCGGCGTCGGCCTCGGCAAGACACATTTGATGCACGCGATTGCCTGGCACATTCGCGAGCGCGACCCTTCGCGCCGTGTGCTCTACCTTTCAGCCGAGCGCTTCATGTATCAATTCGTGCGCGCGGTCCGTTTCAAGGACACCATGGCGTTCAAGGAGCAGTTCCGCTCCGCCGACGTGCTGATGATCGATGACGTTCAATTCATCTGCGGCAAGGATTCGACGCAGGAGGAATTTTTCCACACCTTCAATGCGCTGGTCGATCACAACCGTCAGGTCGTGATTTCCGGCGATCGCAGCCCGAGCGATCTCGATCAGATGGAAGAGCGCTTGCGCTCGCGCCTCGGCTGGGGCTTGGTCGCCGATATTCACGCCACGACCTACGAGCTCAGGCTTGGCATTCTGCAAAGCAAGGCCGAACTGACCGGCACGCCTAATCTGCCGAAAGACGTCATCGAATTCCTGGCGCATAAGATTACGTCGAACGTGCGCGAACTCGAAATGGCGTTCAACCGGGTGACCGCGCACGCGACATTGGTCGGCCGCGCCATCACGCTCGAGATGACGCAGGAAGTGCTGCGCGACGTGCTGCGCGCGAGCGATCGGCGCATCACGATCGAGGAAATCCAGCGCCGCGTCGCCGAGCACTACAACATGAAGCTCTCTGAAATGTCGTCCGAACGGCGCGCACGCGCCGTGGCGCGGCCGCGTCAGGTCGCGATGTATCTGGCCAAGCAGCTCACCACGCGCTCGCTGCCCGAGATCGGTCGCAAGTTCGGCGGCCGCGACCACACGACCGTGATGCACGCCGTCCGTGTCATCGAGGAGCTGCGCCAGACCGACCCCGGTATTGGCGAGGACATCGAGCTCTTGAGGCGGCTGCTCGAGGCGTGACCGCGCCCGCTGAAATATCTCTGTGAACTGAGCTATTTGCGGGCTCGCGGCAGGGTCGGAATAGGGGTTTGTCGGAGCCCCCTCGATGCTATAATCCTTTCTCTTCGGCCGCGTCGCACCCGGCTGCCGCTGGCGTCCGGCCGAGCGGCGATCGGGGCGCCGCCCTTCGCTCATCCTTAACCAAGAACATATCGGTCGTCATGAAGCTGACCATCGAACGCACCGCCCTCCTGAAATCACTGGCTCACGTCCAAAGTGTGGTCGAGCGGCGCAGCACGATTCCGATCCTTTCGAACGTCAGGATCGAGGCGTCGAGCGCGGGCCAGGTCAGGCTCACCGCGACCGACATGGATCTCGCGATCGTCGAATCGTCGCCCGCGACCGTGACGCGCGCCGGCGCCACCACGACCAGCGCGCATACGCTCTACGACATCGTTCGCAAATTGCCAGAGGGCTCGCAGATCGAACTCTCGCCGGCGAGCGGTGACGGGCGGATCGTGCTGCGTTCGGGTCGCGCCAAGTATGAGCTGCCCTGCCTCCCGGTCGAGGACTTTCCAGTCATGGCCGAGGGCGAGCTGCCCTATGAGTTCTCGCTGCCGGCCGCCGATTTGCGGCGCCTGATCGCCAAGACCCGCTTTGCGATTTCGACCGAGGAGACGCGTTATTATCTGAACGGCATCTACCTCCACGCGGCGGTCGTCGAGGGCCAAGGCCGGCTTCGCGCGGTGGCGACCGATGGGCATCGGCTGGCCCGCGTCGATGTCGCGCTGCCCGATGGCGCTGCCGGTATTCCAGGTGTGATCGTGCCGCGCAAGGCGGTTGGCGAGCTCGCCAAATTGATCGAGGAAAGCGACGGCGCGGTCGCCGTGGCGCTCTCCGAAAGCAAGGTCCGCTTTGGCCTCGGCGGCGCGATGCTGACCTCCAAGCTGATCGACGGCGCATTTCCGGACTATGAGCGCGTCATTCCAAGCGGTAATGACAAGCGGCTCGCGGTTGGCAACAAGGAACTGCGCGAGGCGGTCGATCGCGTTTCGACGATCTCGACCGAGAAGTCGCGTGCCGTCAAACTTTCGATCGCAAAGGGCAGATTGGTGATTTCGGCGGCAAGCCAGGAAGCCGGCAGCGGCACCGAGGAGATCGACGCCGCGTTCGACGCCGAGCCGATCGAGATCGGCTTCAACGCCAAATATCTTATGGACATGACCGATCAAATCGAGGGCAAGGAAATCACCTTCATGTTCGCCGATGCGGCATCGCCGACGCTGGTCCAAGATGCCGACGATGCGAGCGGGGTCTATGTGATCATGCCCATGCGGGTCTAGTCGTTGAACGCACCCGGACGTGACCCTTCGTCGAGCCATGGCCTTGCGCTGAAGCCGGTCGTGACGGCGCGTCCGCCGGCGCGGCTTGCCCTGGCGCGGCTTGTGCTGCACGGCTTTCGGGGTTATCGCGGCTTGAGGCTGAGGCTCGGACCCGAGCCGGTCGTGCTGACCGGACCCAATGGCGCCGGCAAGACCAATCTGCTCGAGGCGGTCTCCTTCCTTAGTCCCGGGCGCGGTCTGCGCGGCGCGCGGCTCAGCGAAATTCTGCATGATAGCGCGGACGACGCTCCGGCGCGCCTCTGGTCGGTCGCGGCAACCATCGCGACGCCGCGCGGCGAGGTCGAGATCGCGTCGGGCTTCGAAGTCGATGACCGCGAAAAAGGCAAGACTGCCGAACGGCGGCAGGTCCGCATCGACGGGCAGGGTGGCGGCGGTCAAGCCGCGCTCGCCGAGCACGTCGCGATGGTCTGGTTGACGCCCGCCATGGACCGTCTTTTCGTCGAAGGGCCCGCCGGGCGGCGGCGTTTTCTCGATCGTCTGGTCTTCGCGCTCGATCCGGCCCATGCCGGTCGCACCTTGGCGTTCGATCGCGGCCGGCGCGCGCGCGCGCGGCTCTTATTCGAAGGCCGGTATGACGATGCCTGGCTCGGTGCGATCGAGCACGACATGGCCGAGCGTGCGGTGGCGCTTGCGGCGGCGCGGCTCGACCTGATCGCGCGTCTCGAGGGCGCGATCGCGGAGGCGGAGGGGCCGTTTCCGAAACCGGTTCTCGCGCCCGATGGTTTGATCGAGGCGTGGCTTGCGGCCTGTCCGGCGCTCGAGGCCGAGGAGCGCTATCGGCGTCATCTGGCCGCGATGCGTCGGCGCGACGCCGAACGCGAGATGTGCGACGGACCGCACCGCAGCGACCTCGAGGTGCGTTTCGCCTCGACCGGTCGTCATGCCGAACAATGCTCGACCGGCGAGCAGAAGGCCCTGCTGATCGCGCTGGTGCTTGCCCATGCACGCCTGATCGCGCGGCTCAAGGGTGCCGCGCCGATCCTCCTGCTTGACGAGGTCGTCGCCCATCTCGACGAAGCGCGGCGGCGCGCGCTGATCGATCAATTGCTCGCGCTCAACGGCCAAGTCTGGCTGACCGGCACCGAGCCGCAAGCCTTTGCCCAGCTCTCCGGCGCCGCGCGTTTCTTCGCCGTGCGCCATGCGACCGTTACCGAGGAGTACCACCGTGTCTGATCCCGCTTCGACCATGCCAGAGCCGCGCGACGCGGTGCTCGGCGCCGAATCCTATGGCGCCGAGTCGATCAAGGTCTTGAAGGGCCTTGATGCCGTGCGCAAGCGCCCCGGCATGTATATCGGTGATACCGACGATGGCTCCGGCCTCCATCGCATGATCTATGAGGTGGTCGACAATGCCGTCGATGAAGCCCTCGCCGGTTATTGCGACCGCATCGACGTGATCCTCAACCCCGACGGCAGCTGCACCGTGCGCGACAATGGGCGCGGCGTTCCGACCGCGATCCATGAGGAGGAGGGGGTCTCCGCCGCCGAGGTGATCATGACCCGGCTCCACGCCGGCGGTAAGTTCGACCAGAACATCTACAAGGTTTCAGGCGGCTTGCACGGCGTGGGCGTTTCGGTAGTGAACGCGCTGTCGGAATGGCTCGACCTCCGCGTTTGGCGCGAGGGCAAGGAGCACTATATGCGCTTCCGCCACGGTGACGCGGAGGCGCCGATCAAGGTGATTGGCGACGCGCCGCCCGGCAAGACCGGCACCGAGGTCACCTTCCTGCCCTCGACCGCGACCTTCACCAAGACCGAATTCGATTTCGAAACCCTCGAGCACCGCCTGCGCGAGCTCGCGTTCCTCAACGCCAATGTCAGCGTCGAGCTGAGCGATGCGCGCTCGGCCGAGCCAAAGCACGTCAGCCTGCATTATTCCGGCGGCATCGGCGCGTTCGTGCAGTATCTCGATCGCGCCAAACAGGCGCTGATTCCGCAGACGATCTTCTTTCGCGGGCAGGTCGACCGCGTCGCGGTCGAATGCGCGTTGCAGTGGAACGATTCCTACCACGAGACGATGTTGTGCTTCACGAACAACATCCGCCAAGCCGATGGCGGCACGCACCTCGCCGGCTTTCGCGCCGCGCTGACGCGCACCGTCAACGGCTTCGCGTCATCGAGCGGCATCGCCAAGCGCGAGAAGATAGCGGTGATCGGCGATGACGCCCGCGAGGGCCTGACCGCGGTGCTCTCGATCAAGGTGCCCGACCCTAAGTTCTCCTCTCAGACCAAGGAAAAGCTGGTCTCATCCGAGGTCCGCCCGGCCGTCGAGACGGTGATCGCAGAACAACTCGGCTCGTGGTTCGAGGAACATCCGTCCGAGGCCAAGGCGATCCTCGCCAAGGTGATCGAGGCCGCCGCCGCGCGCGAGGCGGCGCGCAAGGCGCGCGACCTGACGCGCCGCAAGGGCGTGCTCGATATCGCCAATTTGCCCGGCAAGCTCGCCGACTGCCAGGAGCGCGATCCCAAGCTCTGCGAGCTCTTCTTGGTCGAGGGCGATTCGGCCGGCGGCTCGGCCAAGCAGGGGCGCGACCGGCGTTTCCAGGCGATCCTGCCGCTGCGCGGCAAGATCTTGAACGTCGAACGCGCGCGTCTCGACAAGATGCTGTCCTCGGCCGAGATCGGGACCATCATCGCCGCGCTTGGCACCGGCATCGGCCAGGAGGATTTCGACGTCTCGAAGCTGCGCTACGGCAAGATCATCATCATGACCGACGCCGACGTCGACGGTTCGCATATTCGAACGCTGCTGCTCACCTTCTTCTTCCGCAACATGGTGGAGCTCATCAAAGACGGTCACCTCTACATCGCTCAGCCGCCGCTCTACCGCGTCAAGCGTGGGCAGAGCGAGGTCTACCTCAAGGGCGACCGCGAGCTTGAAAACCATCTGACCATGGCCGGCATCGATGATGCCGTGCTCGTGCTCGGCGACGGCAATCAGCGCGCCGGGGCCGATTTGCGCGGCTTGGTCGACGAGGCGCGCGAGGTCGGCGCCTTGGTCAAGGCGCTGACGCGGCGCGTCGACCGGCGCATCGTCGAGCAGGCGGCGATCGCGGGCGCGCTCAACCTCGATTTGCTCGGCGACAAGCAAGCCGCCGACGCGGCCGCCGCCTATATCGCGAAGCGGCTCGACCGTCTGTCACCCGAGATCGAACGCGGCTGGAGCGGCCACGCGGTCGAGGGCCTCAAGGGCCGCTCGTTCCACTTCAACCGCATGGTACGCGGCGTGAGCGAAACTCATGTGGTCGATGCCGTGCTGATCTCGACGCCGGAGGCGCGCCGGCTCGACGCGCTGGCCGGAGACCTTCAGCTCGTCTATGGCAAGCTTGCGCCGATGCCGGTGCTGAAGCGGAAGGACGGCGAGGTCGAAATCCCCTCGCCGACCGCGCTGATCGAAGCAGTGTTCGAAGCCGGGCGCAAGGGCCTCGCGGTGCAGCGCTATAAGGGGCTCGGCGAGATGAACCCGAGCCAATTGTGGGAGACCACGCTCGATCCCGAGGTGCGCACGATGAAGCGCGTCGAGATCAAGGACGCGCAGGAAGCGGACGAAATTTTCACGACGCTGATGGGCGACGTGGTCGAGCCACGCCGCGAGTTCATCCAGGAAAACGCGCTGAAGGTGGTGAATTTGGATGTGTAGGCGATGACATCCCACGCCACCGCCGATTTCATACCCGATCGATCAAATGCGCGAACGAGCCGAAGATGCGGCCGGCGCGCTGGCCAATGAGGCCGAGCGACGTGCCGGTCGCGTCGCGGACGTCGAACAGCGCGTCGCCATCGCCTTCGCCGATAATCGTGGCGTAGTGGAACTCGTGACCCTTGAAGCACGCCCCCTTGGGCCCGAGCGGTGAGTCGGCCAGGAGCTCGACCGCGCGATAACCGAGATGGAGTTTGCGCGCGGCGAAGCTGGTCTCGAGTGGCAAGAGGCCGGCCATCGCGTGGTGCGCACCCTTAGCGTCGATTAGTTCTTTGCCGAGCACCATATAGCCGCCGCATTCGCCATAGATTGCGGCGCCGCGCGCGGCGGCCTGCCGTAAGCCGGCCATGAATCGTGTCGCGGCGGCCAGCGTTCCGGCGTGCAGCTCAGGGTATCCACCGGGCAGATAGATCGCGTCGCAATCTGCCGCCGGTGCTTCTTCGGCCAGCGGCGAGAAGAACTCGATCGCGACGCCATGGCGTCGCCAGGCCTCCAGCACATGCGGGTAGAGAAAGGCGAAGGCATCGTCGCGCGCGACCGCGATGTGCTGCCCAAGCGGGGGGATAGGGATTGCTTCCAAGAGCTTTTCGCGAGACCCCCCTCCCTGGCCCTCCCCCGCAAGGGGGGAGGGGGTTGAAGGTGCTCTTGCAGCCCGCTTGAGCGCTTCGAGATCGACATGGCGCGCGACCGTCTCTGCCGCGTGTGCGATGAAGTCGGTTAGCGCGACGTGTTCGCGCGCTTGGACCAGGCCGAGATGGCGGCTTGGCAGCGCAAGCGCCTCATCACGCGGCACCGCGCCAAGGACAGCGATGCCGGTTGCGGCCAAAGCGTGACGGAGCGTCGCTTCGTGATTGGCGGAACCCACGCGATTGAGCACGACCCCGGCCAGCTGCACATCGCCACGATGGCGCGCGAAACCTTCAGCCACGGCGGCGACCGAGGCGCCTTGCCGGCTCGCATCGATGACCAGGATGATCGGCAGCGCGAAACGCGCGGCGAGGTCGGCGCTCGAGCCGGTGCCGTCGGGTGCGCCGTCGAACAGCCCCATCACGCCCTCGCCGATCAAAAGCTCGGCATCGGCCGAGAGCTCGGCCATGAGCGCATCGAGCGTGGACCCGCGCATCGCCCACGGGTCGAGATTAAGGCACGGCCGCCCGCTCGCCGCTTCATGGAAGGCAGGGTCGATATAATCGGGTCCGATCTTGAACGAGCGCACCCGCGCGCCCCGCTGAACCAACGCGGCGATCAGGCC